>JAYKJF010000039.1:0-17852 GCA_035285785.1 Cyanobacteriota bacterium | reverse complement strand
AGAAGATACCCCGACCCTGTGTCATGGATCGGAGTTGGGTGGCGTAGCCGAACATCTCGGCCAGAGGCACCTTGGCCTGGACCTTGGACTGTCCATCATCGACGGATTGCCCTTCGACCTGACCACGTCGGGAGGATAGATCACCGATGATTGGGCCGAGGTAATCCTCGGGGATCTCAACCTCCACCTTCATCATCGGCTCAAGAAGGACTGGATTGCACTTCTTGACGCCATCTTTGAAGGCCATGGAACCGGCAATCTTGAACGCCATCTCAGAAGAGTCGACGTCATGGTAGGAACCATCCACCATGGTGACTTTAATATCAATCATGGGGTAACCGGCAATCACGCCCGATTCGCAGGTTTCTTTCATCCCTTGTTCGGCTGGACCGATATACTCCTTGGGCACAATACCGCCGACAATTTTATTGACAAATTCAAAGCCTGATCCTGGTTCCCCAGGCTCCATTTCAATCACCACATGACCATATTGGCCTTTGCCACCTGTCTGACGAGCAAATTTTCCTTCTCCTTTGGCACTCCCCCTAATGGTTTCCCGGTAGGACACCTGAGGTGCACCAATGTTCGCCTCCACCTTGAATTCCCGCAGCATCCGATCCACCAGGATCTCCAAGTGAAGTTCTCCCATCCCTGCAATCACGGTCTGATTGGTTTCAGGGTCTGTAGAAACACGGAAGGTGGGATCTTCGTCAGAGAGTGACTGAAGCGCTTTGCCAAGTTTTTCCATATCGCCTTTGGTCTTCGGCTCCACTGCCACCGAAATCACCGGTTCAGGAATGAAGAGGGATTCCAGAATGATGGGATCGCTTTCAACACAGAGGGTATCGCCTGTCGTGGTGTCTTTCAGGCCGAGCACAGCCCCTAGGTCACCGGCGCGCAGTTCATCCACTTCCTCACGCTCATCGGCCTTGAGCAGAATGAGCCGGGAAATCCGTTCTTTTTTGTCCTTCGTTGAATTGAGGGCGTAGCTGCCTTTTTGCAAAACTCCGCTGTACATCCTCACAAACGTGAGCTTGCCGTAGGGGTCAGCCATGACCTTGAAGGCCAGGGCGCTAAACGGAGCTTCATCTTCACAGGGCCGAGAGGATTCGGTGCCGTCTGGCAATAGACCCTGAATCGGAGGGATGTCACTCGGTGCGGGGAGATAGTCGACCACAGCATCCAGAACCAGCTGAACGCCTTTGTTCTTGAAAGCAGACCCACACAGCATGGGCACCATCCCATGATGGACCACACCATTGCGAATACCAGTGATCAACTGCTCTTCCGTAAGCTCTCCATTTTCCAGGAAAGCCTCCAGAAGCTCTTCGTCAGTTTCCGCAACGGATTCCATCAGCTTCATCCGCCATTCCTCGGCCAAATCTTTGAGATCAGCCGGAATTTCGGATTCAAGAATGTCAGTGCCGAGATCGTTGGTGTAGATCACCGCCTTGTTTCGCACCAGATCGATGATGCCCTTCAGATCACCTTCCGCGCCGATTGGAAGCTGAATCGGGACGGCATT
This sequence comes from Cyanobacteriota bacterium, assembly GCA_035285785.1. Lineage (GTDB taxonomy): Bacteria > Cyanobacteriota > Cyanobacteriia > PCC-6307 > Cyanobiaceae > Cyanobium. Next base: position 16,327 of record JAYKJF010000039.1, on the reverse strand, counting down.
CGCCTTGAGACGATCTTTAATTTGATCGTAAACCTTAAGGAAGTTGGCGCCAGTTCTGTCCATCTTATTGACAAACACAATCCTGGGCACTTTGTAGCGATCAGCTTGCCGCCATACCGTCTCAGATTGGGGCTGCACGCCACCTACGGCACAGAACACAGCCACAACTCCATCCAACACCCTCATGGAACGTTCCACCTCAATGGTGAAATCCACGTGGCCTGGGGTGTCAATGATGTTGATACGGTGATCTTTCCAACTGGTGGAAATGGCAGCCGCTGTGATCGTGATCCCCCGTTCCCGCTCCTGTTCCATCCAATCGGTGACTGCTGCGCCATCGTGCACCTCACCCATCTTGTGCACCACACCGGAGTAAAAGAGGATCCTCTCGGTTGTGGTGGTTTTGCCTGCATCAATGTGCGCGGCAATACCAATATTCCTCACACGATCAAGGGGATAGGCGCGGGCCACTGGTTCGTCTCCGGGAGAACAACGGGAAAAAGCGGGCGTCACTCTACCGAGTGACTGAATTGAGCTGGGTCGGATCCGCCCTAGATCTCCGACTCAGGATGGGGATCAGTAGCGGTAATGGGCAAAGGCCTTGTTGGCCTCGGCCATCTTGTGGGTTTCCTCACGCTTGCGCACCGCACTGCCGGCCTCATTGGCGGCATCCATCAATTCCCCGGCCAACTTCTGAGCCATGCTCCGTCCGTTACGAGCCCGAGAAAAGTTCACCAACCAGCGCAGGGCCATGGCCGTGCCCCGTTCCTGACGCACTTCCATGGGCACCTGGTAGGTGGCTCCACCCACGCGACGAGCCCGCACTTCCACCAGGGGAGTGGAGTTCCGAACGGCGGTTTCAAACAGCTCCAGGGGATCGCCACCGGTGCGCTCATTGATGAGGGTGAACGCATCAGAAAGGATGCGCATGGCGGTGGACTTTTTCCCGTGCTTCATCAGCCTGGCCACCATCATGGATGCCAGCCTGCTGTTGAACTGGGAATCGGGAAGGACGGGACGCTTTTCAGCGGCGTTGCGACGGGACATGGATGTGGGGCAGGGCAGCGAGAAGAACGAACGGAACGGGAATCAAGCCTTGGGAGCCTTGGCACCGTATTTGGAACGGGCCTGACGACGATCCTTCACACCAGCGGTGTCGAGGGTGCCGCGAATGATGTGGTAGCGGACACCGGGCAGATCCTTCACCCGGCCTCCACGAATCAGCACCACGGAGTGCTCCTGAAGGTTGTGACCGATCCCCGGGATGTAAGCCGTCACCTCAAATCCTGAGGTGAGGCGCACCCGGGCCACCTTGCGCAGGGCTGAGTTGGGCTTCTTGGGGGTGGAGGTATAGACGCGCGTGCAGACACCTCGCCGTTCAGGGCAGGCGCGCAGAGCGGGCGACTTGGTTTTGCGCGTGAGACGCTGCCGCTCGGTGCGGATCAGCTGCTGGATAGTGGGCATCGAGGGCCGAAGGACTGCTCGGGGGGTCTGGGTCGGACGTCCGACCGTTGACCACAATCCGTCACCTTACTCCCCAGGGGCCCAACCCCTCTTCAAGGGGGTGAAGGCGGCTCCGCAGGCGCAGGGACGAATGAGGTCTGCCCCCCGCATCAGAAAACCGGCTCCGCTCAGATCCCCGCGGTAATCGAGCTGGAGGCCAGCGAGAAGCTCCTGTTGATGGGGCGGGGCGTAGAGGGTGATGCCATCGGCACGGGCCACCGGACGTCCGGCCAGGTGACCCGCACGGAGGCGGATGACCCACTGTTCGCAGGCGCCCGCCAAAAGATCGAGATGCATCATCCCGGGGGTGCCGGCCACTGCTGCCTGACGGCAGAGTTCGGCTGCAGCCGTGGGAGTGAGGCGGAGGCTCTGACCCCTGGGCACGGATCTGTGGATCGGTTCCCGCTCAGTCTGGCAGCATCGCGGCGGCCTCCGCAGTGGCCCCAGGGTTGGCGCTGCGGATGGTCGTCGAGCGGGGCACAAGACCGAGGCCGTTGTGCACGGCCGACACCACCCCCCGCCCTTTCACGGTGTGCAGACCTCCCATCACCAGACCGGTGGAGCTGCCGCCATCGAGATTGAGGGCATCCTGCAGCCCAGAGGCCTGCAGGAACTGAGCGGTCTCGGCAAGGGTCGGCCCCGCATCATCCAGACCTTCCAGGGTGAGCAACCACAGAAAGCGGCCATCGCTGCCGATCACGGTGCGCGGCGCTCCCTGGCGGAGAAACGCTGGGGAAAAGCCCTCCGCCAGGCCATCCAGAACAACGCGCCCCCCCTGGAGCAGAAGGGGGCCTCCGCCCATCACGTTGGGCGCCAGGCCCAGATCACTGCTGGGCCGGCTGGCGAGTTGGAGACGGGTGCCCACCTCCCAGGGAATCGCCATGCTGCGGGCCACGAGGAGATCCTCCCCGGGGCCGAGGGGCACGCCAGCGGCCAACCAGGCGCTGTCGTAGCGCCGCTGCACCACCCCATCGCGCACCAGGACAGCCTGCTCCGCACCACTCAGGGCCCGGTAGGGGCCCCAGGCGGCGGTGTAGCGGGCCAGCCCTCGCTTCACAAAACCGCTGTTGACAAACTCCACGGGCCACGGGCGCGCCGAGCCGTCATCCACCCATTCCTGCAAATGCAGCCGCCCGAAGCGGGGGAGACTGCCCCCCTCCCAGGCCACCACGCCCCGATTCAGGATCGGACCCGACAACCACTGCCCCTGATCGCGAAGAGCGCCCAGGGGGAGCCGACGGACCCGGTTGAAGTACCCCCCGTTGATCGCCACCAGGGCGTCGTAGCGGCGGGCCAGCAACGGAAGAGTGGTGAGCCCTTCCATGCCAGCGCCCCGGCTGAGATTGCGCAACTCGAGGGAACTGGAGAGGGGGTCCATGCGCACGCTGTTGAGCCGGAACCGCCGGCCGCCAAAGGAGCGGAGGTCCTTGCTCCAGAACACCTGGGATCCCAGCAGGGCCTGGAGCCGGGGGTCCAGCGACGGTTGGGACGGAGCAGGGATGGCTCCCGTGCCGGAGGTCCCGTTGGCGGCAAGATCCAGCACCACACGCCACGGCTGGCCCAGGGTGAACACCCGCTGGGGAGCCACGGGGGCGAGCAGGGCCCAACCCTCCCCGTCCTGGCGTCCGGTCAGGCCCAGACGGCGCAGGTCCTGGGTCAGGGTGTCCGGCAGCTCGGCCGCCAGCCAGACCCCTCCTTCGGAGCTGCGCACGATCGCCGGACCCGTGAGATCCAACACCACGCGGCGGCTCCCAGGGGGTGCTGTGCTGGCGCGCACCTGCCGCACCTGGGGCTTGCCCCCCTGCAGACGGAGCTCCCCGGCCGACAGTTCGGCCTGAAGGGTTCGCGCAGCGAGGAAGGGGGCCACATCGATGGCCACCTCATCCGCCAGGGAACGCTGCTGGTCCTGGGGGACGATCAGGCGTTGGCCAAACCACTCCAGCTCCAGGGCCCCATCCCCCCGGGTGCGGCTGCTGAATCCCAACTGGCCCTGCAACACCTCCAGGGGCAGCCAGAGCTCCCGTGGCACCCCGGAGGAGGGGCCCACCCAGAGCCAGGTCGCCTGTTGCCGCTGGCCATGGATGCTCAGAACCTTTCCATCGATGGCCCCCATCGCCGGCCGCCCACCGATCGGCGGCGTGGGCAGAGGGATGGGAGGAACAGGGGGCGGGAGCGGCGGAGGAGAAACCTGGAGCATCCGCGGGTCGGGCCCGGCGGACAGGGCAACGGGCCAGGTGGAGAGCAGGGCGGCACAGACAGCTGTGAACACGACTGGCGGTTTGAGCATCTCCCAGGCTCCCGTCAACGCAGATCCCGAAAGGTAGACCCTGTGAACGGCGCTCGGATGCCCCTGCCTAGGATCCTTGATTGAAGTCCAGATTCATGGACTCCATTTCCCCTCACAGCAGGCCCACCTGCTGAACGCGGCAGCCCACATCAGCCCATGCCACTCCCCTCTGACGCCCACCGCTCCCCTGCCATCCGGCCCCAGAGCGACTCCTTGCCTCCCGAGGCGGTGAGCGGAGAGAAGGACGCCTGTGGGGTGGGCTTCATCGCCCACAGGGACGGGGAGGCCAGCCACTGGATCCTCCAACAATCCCTGCGGGGCCTCCGCTGCATGGAGCACCGGGGCGGCTGCGGCGGAGATGCGGATTCCGGGGATGGGGCTGGGCTTCTGACGGCCATCCCCTGGAGCTTCCTGGAGGCTGTCTGGCCCCAGGTGGCCGCGATCCCCAGCCGGAGCGTGCGGGGATTGGCCATGGTGTTCCTCCCCATGGACGAGGCGCGCAGGCTGCAGGCCCGGGAGATCTGCGAAGAGGAGGCGGCCAAGCTGGGTCTGCGCAGCCATGGCTGGCGAGAGGTGCCCGTCGATCGGTCCGTCCTCGGGCCCCTGGCCCAGCAGACGGCCCCGGCCATCGCCCAGTGGCTGCTGGAGGCCCCGGAAGCCTCCAGCCAGATGGCCGATGACGTGGATGCAGTGGAGGCCCTCCTGTTCCGGCTGCGACGCCGGGCCGTCGACCGGGTACGGGAGATCTGGGGCAGTGGCACCACCGATCTGTATTTCGCTTCGATCAGCGCCCGAACCCTTGTGTACAAGGGGATGGTGCGCTCGGAAGTGCTGGATCGGTTCTATGCCGACCTGCGGGATGGCCGCTTCAGCGTGAACTTCGCCGTTTACCACCGCCGCTTCAGCACCAACACCCTGCCGCGCTGGCCCCTGGCCCAACCCATGCGGCTGCTGGGCCACAACGGAGAAATCAACACGCTGCTGGGCAATATCAACTGGGCCAGCGCGGCGGAAGCCAACCTGGAGGCGGTGTGGGGGGAGGCGGCCACCGATCTGCGCCCCCTCGTGAACGCGGCCTTCAGCGACTCCGCCAACCTGGATGGAACCCTGGAACTGATGGTGCGAAGCGGCAGGCCCATCACCGACAGCCTGCTCACCCTGGTGCCCGAGGCCTACCAAGACCAGCCGGAACTGGAGAGCAGACCGGCCATCAAGGCTTTCTACGAGTACAACGCCTGTCTGCAGGAACCCTGGGATGGCCCGGCCCTGCTGGTGTTCAGCGATGGCCGCACGGTGGGCGCCACCCTGGATCGCAACGGCTTGCGCCCAGCCCGCTACTGCATCACCCGCGATGGCTTTGTGGTGATGGGGTCGGAAACGGGGGTGGTGGAGCTGGAGGAGGCCCAGATCCTGGAGAAGGGTCGGCTGGGGCCTGGCCAGATGCTTGCCGTCGACCTGGTGAACCATCGCCTGCTTCGCAACTGGGACGTGAAGGCCGAGGCGGCCGAACGGCACCCCTACGCCGCCTGGATCGCCGAGCATCGCCGCAGCCTCCCCGCCGGGCGCTGGCAAGGGGAGCGCCAGCGGAGCGAACTGGAACTCCTGCAGCTCCAAACCGCCTTTGGCTTCACCGCTGAAGACCTCGAGCTCGTGATCGAGGACATGGCCTCCCAGGGCAAGGAACCCACTTACTGCATGGGGGATGACATCCCCCTGGCCGTGCTCTCCAGCAAGCCCCACCTGCTCTACGACTACTTCAAACAGCGTTTCGCCCAGGTCACCAACCCACCGATCGACCCCCTCAGGGAGCGGTTGGTGATGAGCCTGGAGATGCACCTGGGCCGCCGTGGATCCGCCCTCCGGCCGGACCCGGCCGGAGCGGCCGTGCTGCATCTCGCCTCGCCGGTGCTCAACGAATCCGAACTCGCGGCCCTGGGCGACCAGGGCCTGGGCCTGGCCACCCTCTCCACCCTGCTGCCTGTGGCGGAGGGGCCATCCGGCCTGAAAACGGCCCTCGATCGCCTCACCTTCGAAGCGGAGGCCGCCGTGCGCGGAGGCCACCAGATCCTGGTGATCTCCGATCGCGCCGGCGGGGGCATCAGTGCCCTTCACACCACCATTCCCCCTCTGCTGGCCGTCGGGGCGGTGCATCACCACCTCCTGCGCCAGGGGCTCCGGCTCCAGGCCTCCATCGTGGTGGAAACGGCCCAGTGCTGGAGCACCCACCACCTGGCCTGCCTGATCGGCTATGGGGCCAGCGCCGTGTGCCCCTGGCTGGCCTGGGAAACCACCCGCCATTGGCTCGCCCATCCCAAAACCCAGTCGCTCATTGAGCGCGGGAAAATCCCTGCCCTCTCGGTCGACAAGGCCCAGAGCAATGTGCGCCAAGCCCTGGAGGATGGGCTGCGGAAGATCCTGTCCAAGATCGGCATCTCCCTGCTCGCCAGCTACCACGGGGCCCAGATCTTCGAAGCCATCGGCATCGGTGCCGACCTGATCGACCTGGCCTTCCGCGGCACCACCAGCCGCATTGCCGGCTTAACCCTCACCGATCTGGCCAGCGAAACCCTCGCCTTCCACACCAAGGCCTTCCCTGAGCTCAATCGCTCCAAGCTGGAGTTCATGGGATTCGTGCAATACCGCACCGGCGGCGAATTCCACATGAACAGCCCGGAAATGGCCAAGGCGCTGCATGCGGCGGTGGCGGCCGGTCCGGGTTACGACCACTTCGGCACCTACCAGAAGCTGATGGAAGGACGGCCCCTCACGGCTCTCCGCGACCTGGTGGAACTCACCCCGGCGCCCACCCCCCTTCCCATCGACCAGGTGGAGAGCGTGGAAAGCCTGTGCCACCGGTTCTGCACGGGAGGCATGAGCCTGGGGGCCCTCTCGCGGGAAGCCCATGAGGTGCTGGCCATTGCCATGAACCGGATCGGCGGCAAGAGCAACAGCGGCGAGGGCGGGGAAGACCCCGTTCGTTTCACGGTTCTCCAGGATGTGGATGGGGGAGGCCTTTCAGCCACCCTGCCCTCCGTGCGGGGACTGAGGAATGGGGATACGGCCTGTTCGGCGATCAAGCAGATCGCCTCCGGCCGATTCGGTGTCACCGCCGAATACCTGCGCAGCGGCAAGCAGCTCGAGATCAAGGTGGCCCAGGGCGCCAAGCCCGGCGAAGGGGGCCAACTCCCCGGTCCAAAGGTGGATGCCTACATCGCCGGGCTGCGCCACAGCAAACCCGGAGTTGCCCTGATCTCCCCACCCCCGCACCACGACATTTATTCCATTGAGGACCTGGCCCAGCTGATCTTCGACCTGCATCAGGTCCATCCCGCCGCCAAGGTGTCCGTGAAGCTGGTGGCGGAGATCGGCATCGGCACGATCGCCGCCGGTGTGGCCAAGGCGAATGCCGATGTGATTCAGATCTCCGGCCATGACGGCGGCACGGGTGCCTCCCCCCTGAGTTCCATCAAGCATGCGGGCAGTCCATGGGAACTGGGACTGACGGAAGTGCATCGCTCCCTCCTCGAGAACGGACTCCGGGATCGGGTGCTGCTGCGGGTGGATGGGGGTCTGAAGACGGGCTGGGATGTGATCGTGGCCGCCCTTCTGGGTGCTGAGGAATTCGGCTTCGGCTCGGTGGCGATGATCGCCGAAGGCTGCATCATGGCCAGGGTCTGCCACACCAACAACTGCCCGGTGGGCGTGGCCACCCAGAAGGAAGCCCTGCGCAAACGGTTCACAGGGCTGCCGGAGCACGTGGTGAACTTTTTCCTCTTCGTGGCCGAGGAGGTGCGGCAGCTGCTCAGCGTGCTGGGCGTGTCCCGGCTGGATGAGCTGATCGGTCGCAACGACCTGCTGCGCCCCCGCCAGGTCGCCCTCACCAAAACCACATCCCTCGATCTCTCCTCGCTTCTGGGACCCATGCCAGCAGCGACGGATCGCTCCTGGCTCCAGCACGATGCTGAGGCCCATGGCAACGGACCGATCCTGGAAGATCAGCTTCTGGCCGATCCCCAGGTGCTTGAGGCGATGGCGCAGCACGGCCAGGTGCAGCGCACCCTGGCGATCGTGAACACCGACCGCAGCGTGGGCACCCGTCTGGCCGGAGAAATCGCTGGACGCCACGGTGATCAGGGCTTCAGGGGTGCCCTGGACCTCACCCTGAATGGAGCCGCGGGACAGAGCTTCGGGGCCTTCCTGCTCCAGGGCATGCACCTGAAGCTGGTGGGTGAAGCCAACGACTATGTGGGGAAAGGCATGAGTGGGGGAACACTCACTTTGGTTCCACCCACCGGCTGCACCGATCCAGGAGACCAGGTGATCCTGGGCAACACCTGCCTCTACGGGGCCACAGGAGGAGAGCTCTACGCCTTAGGCAGGGCCGGTGAGCGCTTCGCCGTGCGCAACAGCGGGGCGATAACCGTTGTGGAGGGCAGCGGCGACCACTGTTGCGAGTACATGACCGGTGGCATTGTGGTGGTGCTCGGCCGCACGGGACGCAACGTGGCGGCAGGGATGACCGGTGGAGTGGCGTTCCTGCTCGATGAGGAGGACACGCTGCAACAACGGCTCAACCCGGACACCGTGGCCCTCCACCCCCTCACCACATCGGAACAGGAGGGGCTGCTGCGGCCGTTGTTGGAGGAGCACCTCCGACGGACCGGAAGCACGAAGGCAGAGGCGATTCTTGCCGATTGGCCCAGTTGGCAGGACCGCTTCAAGGTGCTGGTGCCCCCCAGCGAGCTGGCCGCCGTGGGATTGGCCCAGCGGGAGCAGGTGGTGGCCTAAGCCGCCGATCCGGGGTCGGCCAAGACATACCAATCATCAAAGTCTGAAACCTCCTCAAACACTCGCTTATACCCCTTCTCCGTGAGCAGGGAACAGAGTCCCGAGCGAAGATCGGGCATATAATTATGCTCAACTGTAATGACATGTATTTTATGGGCATCAAAGTTGAACGCCTTTAGAATCTCTAATTCACTCCCTTCCGTATCCAGGGAGAGATAGCCAATGTCACGAGGGGCCTCATGTTGCGAAAGCAAGTCGTTGAGGGAGAGGGTTTCGACTTGATAACAATTGGAATGATTGCGCCTGATTTCCGAGGCCCAATCCCCATTGTCAGCATGCGAAGCCAAACCTGAAAGCTCAGGGGAAATATAAAGTTCAGAGTTGGGATCACTTGCAACTTCAAGGAAGTCGAGCATGTGTCCGGATTCGCCAGTGATGCATCGAAAGTCAATGGTGCATTGTCGATTAACCCGCAGTGCCTGATGCCAGCACTTAGCCGGCTCCGCCAATATCCCCTGCCATCCGAATTGTTTCTCAAGGAGATGGGTATTGCTCAGGGTCACCCCATCGGTGGCACCAAATTCAACGAAGAAGTGGGTATCAGCCCGATCGTTGAGCTGATGGAGCACGAAAAGATCCTGGGCCAATTGCGCTTTGGACAGCTCCAGTTGGTTGGCCAGGCCAATAGCCCGATCCCCGCGTCGAAGATCTTCCAAGACCATGGCGAGGTGGGGGAGAGATCGGGTATTGGCGCGAAGCCGGGCCAACGAAGCGCCATCGTTTTCCAGATCCTTCTTCAGCAAGGCAAGAAAATCAAGATCGATCAGGGTGTAACCCGAAAGAGAGATGAAGTTCTGGATTATTTGTTTCAAAACAAAAGCAATGACTACAATTCCAGCGTACGGCCAGCATGACTTTGCCGTCAAGGTTGTCAACGGCCTCGCGCGCATGGATGGTTCCATCTTCTCCGTAAGAATAGAGCAGCCTTTCGTATCACCAGGCCAATTTTATAAAGAAAGTCGTGCAGCCGTTGCCGCCAAGATCCATCTCCAGAAACCACGATCGTGAGTGGATGGCTCTCACCTTCTGCCAGGGGAATAGAAAAGCGAGGGGTCTGACGGCCACTGAGGATTCCCCCTTGAATCGCCAGGCCCTTACAGATCAAACCGATCGGTAGAGCATCCGCCGATGGCCAAGGGGCAGCCCATCCCAGGGCCCAGCGAAGACCCGATTGGCTGGAATACACCCGTTCAAAGCCACAACGCAAGGGACGCCCCAACTGACGGCGCGGTGCCATGGACAGCCCCTTTCCAATGGCCAAAGACACGTTCAGAGAAACCTCCTCCAGATGACGCAACAGTCCTGGAAAAGCGGAAACCAAGGTGTGGAGCGTTGTGAAGCCATCTCTCCTCCACTTCAGAGTTTCAACAGGGGCGTGATGGGCCTGCTGAACCGCCTGCAACACATATTCCCGTAGCGGCTTATCGCCTGTGAGAAGCCAACGCATCGATTGCACAAGAAAGCGAAGATTGAGCAACACGTCTTCGCGATAAATCATGGTCGGATTCAATTGCTCACAGCGATGCAGAAGCCTTTCAGCTTTGTGGAGTGCATCCTGTCTATTGGCTGCAGGAGCAGCTGGACTGAAGGCACACAGTTCAAACACAGCAACACAGATCTGACAGGCCAGTGCATCGGTTAGAGAATCATCAAAAAAGGAGACGGCTTCGGCAAGCGTGCCAGCGGCCTCCGCTTCCAATGCGGCTGCCTCCACACAACCCAGCTGAAGCCAGGCAAAGGCGAGCCGTGTTTTGGCAATGCAGAATGTGGGATCACAGGACACCGCCCGCCTGGCCCAAGCCAGCCGCGCATCGGGGCTCAATCGCTCCGTGAATACATCCAACATCCAACAAATATCCCGAGCCAATAATTTTTGATATGAAGGCGACTGATCTTGCGACAAGGCGTTTTGCAAATGGCTTTCCAGAATAAGGAAAGCATCGGCAGAGCCCATGGATTGATAAACACTCTGAACGTAAGTTCCCCCGATAGAAGCCGCCAGTTGACTGAAGGCACTTCTCACCGGAGCGAACAAGCGCGAAGCACCAGATAACATCAAAACGTCTACAAAAGCTTGTTGAGCCTCAGAAAGCTCCCCATAATCTGGAACCAGATCAGCAACAGTCCAGATCCGATCAAACCGAGCCAGAAGGGAGGAGATGTAGTCAGCATTATCAGAAAAGATAACCAAGGGCACACCGGAATCACCAGCAAAATGCGCAACAAAGCTCTCAACAAATCCCGTTGGCAAATACTTTTCAACCGGCATGGACTGGCTCCAACCGCCGGCGACGATATCGCCCGCTCTTATATGCAGAGCATCGTACGTATATCGTTTGTTGCCAGAAATAATCCCGCGAATCAGCGGGGACCAACCAATTTCAGAGAACGACCGCATGAAACGCCCATGGGCAGACTCAAAGCCCTCTCCAACGAAGGCATGCACCTCAAAGTTAGTAGGAACAACAAGGGAGGAATTCTGATGCCGTAAACAGAAATGGCGCGTTTCCTCCAGGGTCATCACCCCTAAGACTGGACGATTGACATCCGATGGGAAATCCGCCTCTGGGATCTCAAACGCGTCGAGGAACTCTTGCGAAAAAATCTCGAGCGGATGATGCAACTCAGCACACTCATTTCTTGGCCAGACAAAACCAAATCTCGCATCAAGTGCATCAGCAAGCGACCAAGCATTCACGATGGCGCACAATCGGCTACCAAGGCGATCGCTTTGATTGGCCACAAGCAACGGGCCTGGCGGATGACCATCCATTCCGCTAACGCGGGTGCTCACGCATCAGGCGATGCACCTCGCCGGCGTGATAGCTGCTGCGGGTCAGGGGGCTGCTCACCACCTGCAAAAACCCCAGAACCTCCTCCCCATAGCGGCGATAAGCCTCAAATCGATCGGGGGTGACAAATCGCTGTACCGCCAGATGTTTAGGGCCTGGAGAGAGGTATTGCCCCAGGGTCACGATGTCGACACCCTGATGACGCAGGTCGTCCATCACGGCCAGCACCTCCTCATCCCGCTCCCCGAGGCCCACCATCAGCCCCGACTTCACGTAGGAGCGGGGCCAATGCTCATGCACCTGGCGCAACAACAGCAAAGAGCGCTGGTAGTCGCCCTGGGGCCTCACCGACCTGTAAAGCCGGGGCACCGTCTCAATGTTGTGGTTGAGCACATGGGGGGCTGCCCCCATCACCTGGGCAAGAGCCTGACCATCCCCGCAGAAATCAGGGATCAACACCTCAATCGTGGTGAGGGGGGAACGGCGGCGCACCCCGGAAATGCAGGCCACAAACTGGGCGGCGCCCCCATCGTCCAGGTCGTCCCGATTCACGGACGTGATCACCACATGGCTCAGGCCAAGCCGCACAACCGCTTCAGCCAACCGATCGGGCTCGGTGGGATCCAGGGGGCGAACGCTCCGGTCGAAATCGATATCGCAATAGGGACAGGCCCGCGTGCATCCCGGCCCCATGATCAGAAAAGTGGCCGTGCCGCCCGCGAAGCACTCACCGATGTTGGGGCAACTGGCCTCCTGGCAGACGGTGTTGAGACGCAGATCCTGCAGCAGGTCGGCCACCTCACCGATCCGCTCCCGCTGGGGTGCCTTGACCCTCAGCCATTCAGGCTTCCCCTGGGGAACCGCGCCTTCGAGGGAAGGGCTGGCCGGATGGGAGTGATCTCCTAGGATTGGATTCACGGGATGTAGCGCAGCTTGGTAGCGCACTTCGTTCGGGACGAAGGGGCCGCAGGTTCGAATCCTGTCATCCCGATTGGCCACTCCTCGCTTCAGAGAGATACCCCCTGGGCGTGAGCACCCGTCCATCCTGGACACGCGTCTGGCTGTTGCCCACGAGCACCAGGGTCACCATGTCCACGGCCTCACAGGGGAAGGACTCCAGGGTATGGATGGCGCAGCTCTCGCCGGGCCTGGACAGCTGGCGGGCCAGGACCACCGGCGTGGTTGGGGGGCGATGCGCCATCAGCAGCTCCCTGGCTCGCTCCAGTTGCCAATGCCGATCCTGGGATCGGGGATTATAGAGCGCCACAACGAAATCCCCGTCCGCCGCCGCCTGCAGTCGGCGTTCGATCAAGGGCCAGGGGGTCAGCCGGTCGCTGAGGCTGATGGTGCAGAAGTCGTGCATCAACGGAGCACCGACCCGGGCGGCGGCCATCTGCAGGGCGGAAACACCGGGATGCACCGCAAAAGCGGGGCGATCCAATTCCGGCAGGGCACACCAGAGCTCGAGAGCCAGACCAGCCATGCCATAAATGCCGCTGTCTCCAGAGGAAATCAGGGCCACGGAAAGCCCCTGTCGGGCCAGGGCGAGGGCCTCCTCGCATCGTCCGACCTCTTCCGTGAGGCGCCCCTCCACCCGCAGTTGATCCGGGCGGCGAAGGGGTTCCAACAGATCCAGATAGGGGCCGTAACCCACCCAGGCGGTGCATTGAGCCAGGGCGCGGCGCGCTTCCGCCGTGAGAAGGGAGAGGGCTCCTGGACCGCTGCCCACCAGGTGGAGGCTGCCCCGCTGGGGAGCCCACTGCAGATCCGCCCGGGCGATCGCCAGGGTGGCGGCACCGCGCTGATCCGACCGGGCACGGGCGATCCGCTTGGGCACCAGCAAGCGGTCCATGGGGAGAAGGCCAACCGTCGGGTCGGCCAGCGCGCCCGCCTGGGTGGCCGCCAGCAGGGCGCTGGCCTCGGCCACGCTGGCCGTTCCCATCTCCCTGGCCACCACCTCCGATGGATGGGGCACGGCCACGGCGGACAGCTGCTCTGCGGAGTAGAGCCGCAGGGGCCAGCCACGCCGCTTCGCCAGGGTGAGCAGGGCTTCCTCATCCCCCTTGCGGGTGCAGCTGGCCAACCCCGCCACAGCCTGGGGGGCCAACCCCGCATCAGCCAAGGTGGCGTCCACCAGCTCTTCCAGAAGGGACAGGCTGGTGTGCCGTTCGCAGCCCACACCGAGCCACAGCAAGGGAGGGTGCCAGCAACACCCCCCACCCTGGCGCACGGTGATGGCCATGGCCGGTGCGCCCACCTGAAGGGTCAACCCCCGTGCCGCGTGTAAGCCTTGCCAACGCTGGTCGCCGCCCTCCTGGGCCACGGCCAGGCCACCCTCAGCTCCGCCCCGGGCGGAGGCCACCATCAGGGCCGACCAATCGCCTTCGCCGCGGCGCCAGCCCCAGGAGGTGCCGAAGGCATCCAGCGCCAGACGTCCCTGGCTGGATGACTGTCCCGTGGAGACAACCGTTGCCCCCAGCAACGCCGCCAGGGCATGGGCGAGGGCATCGCCGCCCGCCCCATGGCTCCCGAGCAGGGGCACCACCCACCGCCCCTCCAGATCGAGAACCACCACCGCGGGATCCGTGGTCTTGTCCGCCAGCAGGGGCGCCACCAGGCGCAGCACCAGCCCACAGGCTCCGATGGCCACGATCCCGGACACCTCCGGCCAGCAGGCCCGAAGCCAGGCTTCCGTGCTCTCTTCCGCTCCCGCGTTGGGCCAACGGATGGTCAACCCATCCCAGGCTTGCTCAAGCTGCTGCAACAGGGGTATGGCTCCTGGGCTGAAGCCGATGGCCGCCAGGGGCTTGCGGGCGGTGCCCGCCTGGGTCGTCAGTTCCATCGCTGGCTCAAACGCTCCAGAGGGCCGGATCGGGGGGCGCGCTTCAACGTTCCATCAGGATTCACCTCTTCCCGGGCCGGTACGGCAACCGGAGCAGGGGTGGGGGAAGCAACGGTGGGCACGGAACCGGGTGGCTCCTGCGGGGGGCGCAGTGGCACGGGAGACATCAAGGACGGGGAGGGATCGGCGGGGGGCGCGGTGGGAGGCTGTGGCAGGGGCCGGGGCTCCTCCGCGGGGTCCGGAGGCGCAGCTGGCTCAGGGTGCTGGTCTGCCAGCGGGCTGGGGGGCGGGGACGGGGGGGCAACCTGCTGGGAGGGGGGGGTGGGCTCCGGGCTGGGCTCAGACACCGGCTGGGTCGCCGGCTGCTCGTCCTCGCTGTGTTCGAGAGGGAGATCCAGGGGGGTGCGCTGCACGGGGGGTGGCTCCAGGGCGGAAGGCTCCGGGGCTGGACCGTTCTCCGGATCAGGGCTCGGGGAGACCGGCGGGTCGTCCGCTGGCGGAACAGGGCGCAGGACAGAGGGGGGTTGCTCTCCGAGGAGAACGGCCCGCTCCAGCGCCGTGAGGGGGCCGGAATGGGGTCGCCGCACCCCAGCGACACCGGGGACGATCACTTCCTCCAACACACTATTGAAAGGTGGATTGAGCGGCTCCCCGCGGCCATCGAGAAGTTCGAGAAGGAGGGCATTGCTTCCAGGTCGCCAGCCCTTGAGCCAGAGCGGAGCCTGCCGATCCAGGAGCACGCTCTCGCCATTGAGGGTGACCCGGAGGCGCCAGCCCAGGGAATCCGTGCGCAAGCCCTGCAAAGGAGCATCCAGCAGCTGCCAGTCGAGCAAGAGGGGAGGTTCGCCGGCGGGGCCGGCGGGGCTGACGGGGAGGAGTTGGGGTGTGCCGGGGAGGGGAAGGGTGGCGGTGTGTTCGGCCAGACGATGGAGACGGATCTGTTGCAGCGCAAAGGGCCCCTTGTGGGCCTCCCCCCAGGGTTTGGCTGCATAGACGGTCAGCAGGTGGCTGCCTGGGGTGAGGGGGGGCATCTCCAGCTGGGTCTCCACCAGGGGGATCGGCAATTGGCCATCCAGCTGAACCACCAGGTGGGGGCCCAGCCCGAGCGACCCCGCATCCACCAGGGGCCAATCCGACACGTCCACACGCAGGGTCCAGGGTCCTTCGGGGAGCAGGCTGTCAGCCGCAGGCGAGAGAATCCGCACGCGCGGATCCCGCTCCTCCAGAGCCCCCTGAAGTTGCTGCACCCACTCCGGAGGCGGCACTTCCTGGAGCCGTTGGGCGGTCGCTCGCGGCGCAGGGCGCGAGGGTGTGGCTCCCCGTCCCGGAAAGGGCAGGCTCAGGGCCTGGGCTGGGGCGGGGGTGAGGAGGATCTGCAGCACCAAGGCCAAACCCAGCACCCCTGCGAGCCAGAGACGGCGCAGCCGACCACCCACACAGAAACTCCCACAATCCGGCCATTCTGCTCAGTGACACAAGCGGCGACACCGGTGCTGCCAGGCAGAGCCATGGCTGCCGCACCGGAGACCAGGAAGGAAGATGCAATTGAAAGGCACAAATAAAGAGGAGACCGATATAAAAAACCAACCTTCAGACGCCTGTCACAGCCTTGAAAGCCCAGGGATTGAACCTTTGTAACTGGGGGGCAAAAACGCTTGTTTTCGACCCCTATACTTCCGCCAGCGGTCCCCTATCGGGGCCCAAAGCGCCAGTCCATGCAAGGGTTTTTCCCTTGTCGACTGGAGCCCACTGAAGGCAGCGGCCGCTTGCGGCTCTGCCCTCGTGGGCCCCACCGATGGCTTCGGCTCTGCCGCGGCCACCGAAGGGGTGGACCACCACCTCGATTCCGTCCCTCGAGGAACCTCTCGATGACCATCAGCCCACCAGAGCGTGGGAAAAAGGCGGAGGCCATGGTCGACCGGAACCCCGTTCCGGCGACGTTCGAGCTTTTCGAGAAGCCCGGACACTTCGACCGCACCCTCGCCAAAGGTCCCAAAACCACCACCTGGATTTGGAACCTCCACGCCAACGCTCACGACTTCGACAGCCACACGA
>JAYKJF010000038.1:0-9032 GCA_035285785.1 Cyanobacteriota bacterium | reverse complement strand
CGCCGCCGCCAGTCGCCTCAGGAGCCTTTGCCCGGCTCTGGCCAACAAGACCTACTTCAACTACGGCGGCCAGGGGCCCCTGCCCACCCCGTCGCTGGAGGCGATCGTGGCCAGCTGGCAGCGCATTCAGGAGGTGGGGCCATTCACCACAGCGATGTGGCCCGTGGTGGAGCAAGCCACCAGCCGCCTGCGCCAGCACCTCGCCCAGTGGTGCGACGCCCCGCCCCATCGGATCGCCCTGACGGAAAACGTCACCATGGGCTGTGTGCTGCCCCTCTGGGGCCTGCCCTGGCAGGCGGGCGACCAGCTGCTCCTCAGCGATGGGGAGCACGACGGGGTGATAGCCGCCTGCCGGGAGCTGGCCCGCCGCTTTGATCTCGACATTCAGATCCTGCCGGTGCAGCAGCTGCGCGGCGATGCGGCCAGCACGGCAACCTCCCTGCTGGAGGGTCTGGAGCGGGCCCTCACCCCCCGCACCCGGCTGGTGGTGCTCTCCCACCTGATCTGGACCACGGGCCAACGGATGCCCATCGCCACCGTCGCCGAGCGACTCAACGCCCATCCCAACCAGCCCTGGCTCCTGGTGGATGGGGCTCAGAGCTTCGGCAGCCTGCCCCTCGCCCCCGATGCGGCCGCCGCCGACATCTATGCCTTCACCGGCCACAAATGGGCCTGCGGACCCGAGGGCCTGGGGGGCGTGCTGCTCTCGGAGCGGCTGCTGGCCCAGAGCCGGCCCACCCTGATCGGCTGGCGCACCCTGAAATCGGAGGAGGCCCCCGGGGAGGGGTTTCACCGGGATGGCCGCCGCTTCGAGGTGGCCACCTCCTGCACCCCCCTGCTCAGCGGCTTGCACACCTCCATGACCCTGCTCGAGGAGGTGGGCAGCGCCGAGGAACGGCTCGCCCTGGTGCGCCAGCACGCCGAAGCCCTGTGGCGTGGGTTGCAGGGGGTGCCGGGCTGCCGTCCCCTCCTGCAGGCCCCCCCCCCGGCGGGGCTGGTGAGCTTCCAACTCCACCGCACCGATGGCTCCCTGGTGGAGCCCGATCCGCTGGTGGCCGCCCTCGGCGATCAGGGCATCTGGCTGCGCAGCCTGCGGGATCCCGCCTGCGTGCGGGCCTGCACCCACGTCACCACCACCGCAGAAGATCTGGAGATCCTGCTGGAAGCGGTGCGCCAGATCGCCCGCCAGCACGGCTGCTGAGCAACGGCTGCGACGCGAACCGGGCACCGCCGATGCCGAAAAAGCAGATCCATGAAAAAAGGGGGCCCATCAGGCCCCCTTCCCATCGCCAGCAGATCCTTTGGCAACCCTTTGGCGATCAGATCCGAAACGATCGGATCAATAGTCGGCTTCCGTGCTCAGGAAGGTGCTGTGCACCCAGCCGGCCAGGAGGGCGCCCACGATCGGCGCCAGCCAGAACAGCCACAGCTGGCCCATCGCATCGCCACCGACCCAGGCCGCCACACCGGTGGAGCGGGCAGGGTTCACGGAGGTGTTGGTGACGGGGATGCTGATCAGGTGGATCAGGGTGAGAGCCAGACCGATGGGCACGCCAGCGAAGCCGGTGGGAGCCAGACGATCGGTGGCGCCGAGGATCACCAGCAGGAAGAAGAAGGTGAGCACCACCTCGATCACCAGGGCGGCCCAGAAGCCATAACCACCGGGGGAATGGGCACCCCAGCCATTGGTGGCGAGGGGGTTGCTGCCTGCGAGGCTGAGGCCGCCTTCACGGCCACCGGCCACCATCCAGATCACACCACCGGCGATGATGGCGCCGAGCACCTGGGCCACCACGTAGGGGAACACCTGGGAACCGCGGAACTTGCCACCCGCCCAGAGGCCAAAGGTGACCGCAGGGTTGATGTGGCAACCGGACACATGGCCGATGGTGTACACCATCGTCAGCAGGGTGAGACCGAAGGCCAGGGACACACCCAGGAAGCCAAGTCCGAGGGGATTGGCGGCAGCATCGTTGTAAGGGAAGACAGCGGCGAGGACGGCCGAGCCGCAACCACCGAGCACCAGCCAGAAGGTGCCAAACAACTCAGCCAGAAACTTTTTGGAGAGTGGAACAGCGAGAGCCATTCAGAAGGAAATGATTGAGGAGACGCCCAAATCATGGCGTGGGCTGGTGCAATGACAAGAGAATGTGACAAACGGATGACATTCCCGGGGCCGAAGTGTGCTCAGATCTTGTCTGCACCGGCGAAAATTGACGAGAATCTTCGCCAATCACGCCGACCTCCCGGCAAGGGCACAACCGAGCCGCAACCATGAAAACTTAAGGTTATCTTAACATTTTAAGCATCTTCTTTTGCGCTTTTGCCTTATGGCGTGCAGTGCGCATCTTTGCGCAAGAAGTGTGACCTGTTAGGCGAAGCAATACTGTTGCCAATTTGTCAGTTCTGAATAGGGTGTCGCTGTAGGGCTGCCACTGGCATTGCTCAACATTTGCGCAAGATTCAACTCTTTTTCCTTTTTCCCTCGACGTCTAGAGGCATGATTGCTACCCCATCCCGAGTCTTTCCGAGGCTGCTGATTGCCTCAGCCGCCTCCGTGGGCCTGTTTGCCGCTGGCAGCAACGCCCTGGCAGCCAGCTCCGCTGAGCTGATCAAAACCGCCGAAGGGGCCTGTCTCGAGGCCGCCACCGCCCAAGGCTGGCGGGCCGACCTGGCCAAAGTGATCTCCAGCAAGGCCCTGAGCGCCGACAAGGTGGAAGTGGTGTTCGACCTCTCCAAAGATGGAGTCAACACCGCCCGCCTCACCTGCCCCTACACCGTGGGCCAGGGTGTGGGCGGATCCTTCCTCGCCAAGAACGACGCAGCCGCAGGCTCCGCAACCGCCCCTGCCGATTCGGCCGCTGCGGAGTCGGCACCGATCGCCGATCCCGGCACCCCCGTGGAACAGGGCAAAGCCTGGTGGCTCCTGCTGCCCCTCGCCCTCGGCCTGGGCTCCTGGCTCTGGCTCCGGGGCCGCGACGACTCCGGCGTTCACTCCTACGCCACCAGCGGCACCACCACGGGTGCAGCCGGCGGTGCTCGCACCTACTACGCCGCAGAGGCCGCCGCGCGCGACGGCCTGCTGGAGGTGCGGGAGCATGCCGATCTGGGCTCCCGGGTGCTGCGCCAGATCCGCAACGGCGACACCTTCCAACTCACCGGCATCCGTCGCCGTGATTCCTCCAACGTCGAGTGGCTGGAAGTGAACAACGGCGGCTGGGTGCGCGATGCGGAAGTGCGCTACGACCGCAACGTGGTTCGGTTCACCTGATCACGGTGTTGAGGGGCCCGGCTCGCCCAAGGGCACCGGGCCTCCAACATCCCGGGTCCAGCACAGGCTGGACCTTTTTTTTTTGCCCAGCCTCAGCTCAGCTGCAGCGCAGCCGCAGGGCCTTTTCCGCTTCCTCGCGATCGTCAAAGTGGATCTTGGTGGTGCCGAGGATCTGGTAGTCCTCGTGCCCCTTCCCGGCGATCAACACCAGATCATCGACATCGGCTCCGGCAATGGCGCCGGCGATGGCCTGGGCCCGATCCGCCTCCACCACCACGGAGGTGTCGGAAGGGATGCCCGCCATCACATCATCGAGGATGCGCAGAGGGTCCTCCGTGCGCGGGTTGTCGGAGGTCACCACCACCGAATCCGCCAGCCGGGCCGCAATTCCCCCCATCTGGGGCCGTTTGGTGCGATCCCGATCGCCCCCACAGCCAAACACGCAGATCAGGCGCCCCGTGGTGAAGGGCCGGCAGGCCGCCAATGCATTCTCCAGTCCGTCAGGCGTGTGCGCGTAGTCGACCAGCACCGCAGGGTGACGGGCGCCACCGGGGGCAGGCACCCGCTCCATGCGCCCGGGCACCCCCCGGAAGCTGGGGATGGCCTCCAGCAGGCGCGCCAGGGGAAATCCCTGCAGCTGCAGCACACCCACGGCCTGGAGCAGGTTCATCAGGTTGAACCGGCCCACCAGCGGGGAACGGAACGTGCCGCGCCCCTCCGGCGTCTGCAGCACCCCGCAGACCCCATCGGCCGCCATCTGCAGGTCCTGAATGCTCAGTTCCATGTCGTCCCGACTGAGGGAGCTGCGCCAGCAGGGCTTGCCCTCCGCCAGCAGGCGCTCCGCCAGACGGGCACCCCAGGGATCATCCACATTCACCACGGCTCCCCCCTGCAGCAGGGGAGAGGAGAACAACAGGGATTTGGCCTCGAAATAAGCCTCCATGGTGGGGTGATAGTCGAGATGGTCCTGGGTGAGGTTGGTGAAGACAGCCCCGGAAAACCGACAGCCCGCCACCCGGTGTTGATCCAGGGCGTGGGAGCTCACCTCCATGGCGGCCAGCAGGGTGCCGCTCTCCACGGCCTGGGCCAGCTGGCCCTGCAGCAGATCCGCGAAGGCCGTGGTGTGCTGCGCCGTCACGCTGTGCCCGGGCCAGCGGTTCACCAGGGTGCCGAAGAGGGCCGCGGGATGGCCGGTCTGGGCGGCGAGGTGCTCAATCAGGTGGGTGGTGGTGGTTTTGCCGTTGGTGCCCGTCACCCCGATCAGGCGAAGGCGCTGGCTTGGGTGGTTCCAGTAGGCCGCCGCCAGCTCTCCCACCCACGCGGCCACCGGATCCGGCACCACCACCACCGGATCCTGGGGGCCCGGGGGATCGCCCTGGGCAGCGGCCTGGCTGATCACGGCCGCAGCGGCCCCATCCGCCAGCACCTGGCGCCAGAACTGGCCGCCATCCACCGTGGTGCCAGGCAGCCCCAGAAAAAGGGTGCCGGAACTCACCCGCCTGGAATCACAACTGATGCTGGTGAGCTCGGCATTCACCAGGGTGGGGGGGATGGGCAGGCCCACCTGGCCAAGCAGGGAATGGAGCAGTTGTGTCATGGGTGAGGTCGGCGAAGCGGCCGATCAATCTCAAGCGCGCCCACCATGGCATGGGCGTTTGCCCAGCTCCATGGCCAGGGTGAAAGCGCCGGAGGTGGCTTGCGGCGTCTAGTCCCCGTGGCGCTGCAACCAGGCCTGGAGCCCCTCGCCCCGGAGCCGGGGGGGCACGGGGGGCAGGGGGCGGATCAGGGGGTCGTGCCCGCCATGGCCCCCGGGGCTCACCTGCGCCAACACCGGCACGGAGAGGCCATAGCGGGCCTGCAGGGCCGGATCCCGATCCACATCCACCACCTGCAGCTGGCCGGGGGGAAGGAGCTCCAGCAGCCGCTCCTCCAACCCCTCGCAGAGGCAGCAGCCCTGGCGGCTGTAAAGGATGAAGGAACGGATGGAAAAGAGGAAGGGGTCCATCAATCGGGCACGGGATCGCAACCACAGGGGGTGAAGGGATGGCAGCGGCACAGGCGCCGGGCGGTCAGCCACCCCCCCCTCCAGGGGCCATGGCGTTGCAGGGCCTCCGCGGCGTAGGCACTGCAGCTCGGGATGAACCGACAGCGGGGGCCCAGCAGGGGGGAGATCCACTGTTGATAGAGCCGGATCAGGGCCAGAAGGGCTGCGGTCAGTCCGCCCTCTAGGATGGATCGTTGGCGCTGCATGGGCGTTGGCCGGTCAACCTTTCTGGAGGTTGGTCCAGCTTGCCTTCCCGGCGCGCCTCCCGCGGCGCGATCTTCGGGTTTCCGAAGGGGCCACCGCGGTATCCGTTCCTTTGCTCATCGTTCTCCATGTCCCGTTACCGCGGCCCTCGCCTGAGGATCACGCGGCGCTTGGGAGACCTTCCCGGTCTCACCCGTAAGTCCGCCAAGCGGTCTTATCCCCCCGGTCAGCACGGCCAAGCCCGTCGCAAGCGCTCCGAATACGCGATCCGTCTCGAAGAAAAGCAGAAGCTTCGTTTCAACTACGGCATTTCCGAACGTCAGCTGGTGCGCTACGTGAAGAAGGCTCGCGCCCAGGAGGGGTCCACCGGAACCAACCTGCTCAAGCTTCTTGAAAATCGGCTCGACAACGTCTGTTTCCGTCTGGGCTTCGGTCCCACCGTCCCCGGTGCACGGCAGCTGGTGAACCATGGCCATGTCACCGTGAATGGCCGGGTGGTGGACATCCCCAGCTATCAGTGCCGCTCCGGCGATGTGGTGAGCATCCGGGAACGGAAGGCCAGCAAAACATTGGCGGAAGCCAATCTGGAATTTCCGGGCTTGGCCAACATCCCCCCCCACCTGGAATTCGACAAGGCCAAGCTCACCTGCAAGGTGAACGGCCCGATCGAACGGGAATGGGTGGCCCTGGAAATCAATGAACTCCTGGTGGTGGAGTTTTACAGCCGCAAGGTTTAACCCCCACCCCAAGTCCCCTGGAAGCCTTTGCCATTGGCAAGGGCTTTTTGGTCTTTGCACACATTGAAAAAGCCGTTACCTTTAGGCCAACCAGCAAATTTTTTTTCCTTCGCTGGCCTACCGCCTGGCCTGCAGGCCCCTGATCCGATGCCCCGCTTCCCCATTCCCAAAATGAAAGCCGCCCCGCTTGCCCTGGCAGCAGGCCTCGCGCTCCTGGTGGCCCATCCACCACAGCCGGCTCAAGCACTCACTGTCACCATGCTGGAAGTGGGCAATGGTGTGGAGGTAAAGGGCAGTGGCTCCCTCAATCTGAACGCCTTGAGCGGTCCCATCGCAGATTTCAGCCCCGGGCCTTTCCTGTATCCATCGGCCGGCTCTTTCCTGCTGGGATCCTCCTCGGGGATTGATGTTTATTTCGGCGACATCACCTTTCCCGCCGACTTTGGCGCGGGTGCAGGCGTTCTTGGTAGCGGCACCGGTGCGCCCTTCGGCCCTGTGCAAATCATCTTTGGTTTCGGCCAGGAGATCTGGGTTCCCAGTGGTTACCAGTCGGGAGCCCCCCTCGATGCCTCCGCCATCTTCCAGGGCGAAACCCTGGCGTCCCTGGGAGTCCAACCCGGGATCTACAGCTGGACCTGGGGGACTGGTGCGGACGCCGATGATCTGACCCTTCACGTGGAGCAGTCGATTCCCCCCGTTCCTGGCCCCCTCCCCCTTCTGGGAGCCGGTGCCGCCTTCGGCTGGAGCCGCCGTCTTCGCAAGCGCTGCCTGCAGGCCCGCCGCTGAAGAGATCAGGGGGGGCTCACCCCCCGATCAACACCTCGAGGGCGGCGCTGACATCCGCTTGACGCATCAGCGCCTCCCCCACCAACACCGCATCGGCCCCAGCGCTCTGAACCCGGTCGAGATCCTCCCGGTGAAAGAGGCCTGATTCGCTCACCAGCAGGGTTTTGCGGGCAGCGATCTCCGCGCCGTAGACGGCCGTGAGGCGTTCGGTGGTGGCCAGATCCGTGTGAAACGTGCTCAGATCGCGGTTGTTGATCCCGATCATGGGCACCCCGTCCAGGCGCAGCACCCGCTCCATCTCCTGCCCGTCGTGCACCTCCACCAGGGCCGCCAGGCCGAGGCTGCGCGCCACCTTGAGCAGATAGCCCAGATCCGCATCCTCGAGAATGGCCGCAATCAGCAGGGCCGCGTCGGCGCCTGCGGCCCGGGCCTGATAGAGCTGATAGGGCGACAGGATGAACTCCTTGCAGAGGAGGGGAAGATCCACCGCCTCCCGCACGGCCACCAGCACCTCAAAGCCCCCTTGAAAGAAGGTTTTGTCGGTGAGCACCGACAGGCAGCTGGCGCCTCCGGCGGCATAGCCCCGGGCGATGGCCACCGGATCGAAATCCTCCCGGATCACCCCCTTGCTGGGACTCGCTTTCTTCACCTCGGCGATCACGGCCGGCTTGCGGCAAGAGGCCTTCAGGGCCGCCACGAAATCCCGGGGAGGTGGCAGGTCGGCCACCTGCTTCTTCAACTGATCCAGACTCACCCGCTCCCGGGATGCGGCAATTTCCCGATCCTTTTCCCAGACGATCTTCTCCAGGATGTGGCGGGGCTCCTCCTCCGGATGGCGAATGCCGTATTCCAGATGGGCCACTTTCACCGAGGGGTTGGGGGGCCGGCGACGGATCTCCATCTCAGATCCTCCCTGCCGGAGCCAGCCCCATGGCCGCCTGCTTGTAGGCCACTTCCACCACCTCGCTGAGGGTGGGGTGGGTGTGCACCTCCGTGGCCAGTTGGCGCACGCTCTGGCGGCGCGCCACCGCATTGGCGATTTCCTGGATCAGATCGGCGGCATGCAACCCGTAGATGTGGGCGCCCAACACCTCGCCACTGGTTTTGTTGAACAGCAGCTTGAGCAGCCCATCGCTCTCCAGCTCGGCCAGGGCTTTGGAATTGGCCTTGAAATAGCTCCGCACACTGCCCAGCTCGAAGCCCTCCTTCGCCGCCAGATCCTTGGCATCCGCTTCGCTCAGGCCCACGGAGCTGATCTCCGGATGGGTGAAGGTGGCGGCGGGGATGGAGCGGTAATCAATCACGCGGCGGTGGCCAAGGATGTTGTCGATCGCCACCGCCCCCTGGGCGGCGGCCGTATGGGCCAGCATCATTTTTCCGGTGACATCGCCCACGGCCCAGAGGTGGGGCACCGGCGGCGCATTGTCGCCATGGCTCGCCCGCACCTGCATGGTGTCGTCCACGGCGATGAACCCCCGCTGGGTCTCCACGCCCACGGAGGCGAGGTTCAGGTCCTGGCTCACGGGCACCCGGCCCGTGGCCACCAGCACCGCATCCACTTCCAGGGTTTCCACCGGTTCGCGGGTGGCCATGTCCACCAGTTCAATCTTCACCGGACAGCCCGGAGTGATGGTTTTGGCGAGCACGCCGGAGCGGGCATCGATGTCGCGCCCATCGATCAGGTGACGGGCCGCCAGCTTGGCAATGTCGGGATCAAACGTGGGCATGACCCGGTCCAGGGCCTCAATCATCGTCACTTCGCAGCCCAGGGCCGTGTAGACGTCGGCAAATTCCAGGCCGATGTAGCCGCTGCCGATGATCGTGATCCAGCGGGGAAGCCACTCCAGATTGATGGCCTCATCGCTGGTGAACACCGTGCGCCCATCGGTGGTGATGCCGGGGGGCACGAACGGATCGGAGCCGGTGGCCAGAATCACCTCCCGGGCCCGCCACACCCGCTCCACCCCGCTGGCTTCCCGCACGGCCACCC
>JAYKJF010000037.1:0-7721 GCA_035285785.1 Cyanobacteriota bacterium | reverse complement strand
CCGCTTCCCACATCATGCCGGGACCCAGGCGGGGATAATGGAATCTCTTGATCAGGGTTTTGATCTGCTTGGAGGGATTGCTATTGCCGGCAGGACGATCCGAGCGCAGCGAGGCCAGGGCCGCCGAAGTGAGGGAGAGCCCCTTGATGCGCTGAGAGGCCCAATCAGCTGCGATTTCAGAACAGGGCTGGCCCCACACCTTTTCGGTGTAGGTTTTGAAAAAAGTACGATATAAACGCGAGCCAAATTTGCTGGTGATCCACTCCTCCAAATTCTTGGGGGTAGACCTATGATTTGCCTTGGCTTTTAAATAGTAAACGATGCTCAAAAGAGATTCTCGTTTGCCAAGATTTTGAACGACTTCGCTTGCTTCCAGTGGATAGTTATAGAACTTTCCTTTGTAATAAATGCGGGATAGGCGCTCATTTTCAAGCATGTCCTCGGGGAGGATTTCATGCCATAGATCCATGATCTCCCTTGATTTGGAGAAAAAACGGTGCCCGCCGAGATCAAAACGAAAATTTTCGTAGGCGACGGTTCGAGAGATTCCACCCACGTAGCGTGGATCAGATTCGAAGACCTCGACCTTCGCTCCTGCCCTGCTCAGGATGTAGCCAGCCGTGAGGCCCGCAGGTCCCGCGCCGATGATGCCTATATTCAATCGCAAATGTCTTTCTTGGGGTAGATAAGTTAGCATCTTTTTGAGTCGTTCCTCTTTGTTTCAAACTCGCAGACCTGGACCCAATCCATGGGCTTTCCAACAAGGCGGAAATGGTTGATGTCGATCCTTTTTCCTGGGGCTGGAAGAGACGAACTAGGCTGGATCTGGTTAACTGCTGCTGCATCAAGGCCGACAGGCTCCGGGGGAGCGCCAGGCCTGGGCCGCAAGGGCCGCCAGCCCCATGGCCAATCCCAGTGTGAGTGCCAAAAGGGCCAACTGGGGCGGAGAGAGTGGACCAAGCTCCAGCACGCGCCGGAGGGGTGGCATGCCCTGGATCAGCAGCCATAGCCCCAGGCCTAGCCCCGCTCCAATGGCCCCGTGGAGAGAGCGCCCAGGGCCGTTGAGCCAGACCAGGCCCCCACCCGCCAGCAGCAGCAGCCCGAACACCAGGCTTCTGCGGCTGTCCAGGGGGAGGCCAGGCCAGAAGCTGAGCAGCAGCACCCCCACCACCAGCCCACTGCCCTGCCCCAGGGCTCGCCGCCAGGCCTGCGGGCTGAGGAGTGGGGCGCCAGGGGGCCGTGGGGGCCGATGCAGCAGCTCCGGATCCCCGGGCATCGCCTCGAACACCACGGTGCAAGCCGGATCGATCACCAGGTGGAGCAAGGCGATGTGCACCGGCAGCAGGAGCAGGGGCTGGTTCAACAGCAAAAGGGGGATCAGGCTGAGGGTGACGATCGGGAGATGGATGGCCAGGGTGTAACCCAGGGCGTTGTGGAGATTGGCCTCCACCCGCCGGGCCAGTCCCAGGGCTCCCACCAGGGGGGCAAAGCTGTCGGCCACCAGCACGAGATCGGCCGACTCGCGGGCGACCGCCGATCCCCGACGGCCCATGGCCACTCCGATGTCAGCCGCCTTGAGGGCCGCGGCGTCGTTCACCCCATCGCCCGTCATGGCGACCACCTCCCCGGCGGCCTGCAACGCCTGCACGAGCTGCCATTTCTGCTGGGGCATCACCCGTGCGAACACGGCCACCTCCTTGACCATCCCCATCAGCTCCTTGGGTGAGAGCGATTCCAGTGCTTTCCCGGTCAGCACGGGGCCTGGGGGCAGCCCGGCCTGGTCGGCCACCGCCCGGGCTGTGGTCGAACCATCCCCTGTGATCATCACCACCCGCACCCCCGCCTGGCGGGCGGTGGCGATCGCCGCCGGCACCTCCGGTCTGAGGGGATCAGCGAGGCCAATCAGGCCCAAGGGACGAAACACATAGGCGTGCAGCCGCTCCGGTGGTGGCCCGGGTCCGAGTCCCTCCTCCTTGCCGTGCAACGGGGCGCCCTCCAACCCGCAGGCCACGGCCAACACCCGCATTCCCTCTTGGGCGAGGCCATCGGCCGCGGCCAGCAGCGCCGCGGTCCCCTCGGCATCGAGATGGCACAACTCCGCCACGGCCTCCGGCGCGCCTTTGGCGGCCAGTTGCCATTGGCCCGAGGCATCCCGCCAGAGGCGGGACATCACCAGCAGATCGGCTTCCAGGGGGTATTCCCGTTCAAGGGGCCAATCGGGGTGGCGGTGCTCCCCGGCCTCCAAGGCCTCATCCGCCAACCGCTGCAGGGCCAACTCCATGGCATCCACCGGATCCCCACGGCTGGCCAGGAGGGCTTTCTCCAGCAGGTCGTGCCAGGGTTCCTCCAGGGGCGCTTCGGCACGCCAGCGGGCCCCCTCCGGCCAGAGCATTAAGGCCCTCACCGCCATGCGGTTTTCAGTGAGGGTGCCCGTTTTGTCCACCGCCAGCACCGTGGCCCCCCCCAGACTTTCCACCGCCGCCGGCCAGCGGGCCAGCACCCCGATTTTGGAGAGCCGCAGGGCCCCAAGGGCCAGGAACAGGGCCAGCACCACCGGGATCTCGTTGGGCAACACCGCCAGGGCAAAGGCCAGGGCCCGCAGCAGGGCTCCAGGCCAGTCGCCCGTGCGGGCCCCCTGGATCAGGGCCAGGGCCGAACAGAGCCCCAGGGCCCCAAGGGTGAGCCGGCCCGTGAGACGGCGGGTGCGGCGCTGCAGACGGGTGAGGGGCGCCTGCACCTGCTGCAGGCCGGCGGCCAGCAGTCCGAGTTCGCTCGCGCTGGCGGTGGCCGTCACCTTGGAGCGGCCCCGCCCCTGGGCCACCAGGGTTCCCGCCAGGATTCGATCCCCAGGGGCAAGAGACACCGGCAAGGCTTCGCCGGTGAGCAGGGAGGTGTCGGCCCAGAGCCCCACCGCATCCTCCAGCACCCCATCGGCGGCCACCCGGTCGCCCTCCTCCAGCCGAAGCCCATCCCCGGGCTCCACAGCTTCCGGGGGGAGTTCCAGCTCCTCCCCTCCCCGGAGAACCCGCGCTTTAGGAGCCGAGAGTCGGGCCAGCTCCGCCAGGGCCCGTTGGCTCCGGCGTTGCTGCACCAGATCCAGAAGGCTGATGCCCCCCACGAACACCAGCAGGATCCAGGCCTCCGTTCCCTCTCCCATCAAGCCATAGATCAAGGCGCAGGCCAGGAGCAGGAGATTGGTGGGCTCCAGCAGAGCCAGGGCTAGGCCAGGAAGGTGCATTGGAGGAACTTAGGAAGGCCCCAAGCCCTTGCCAGGATTTGGTTTCGCGTCACCCTGGGGCCGTTGCTCCTTTGCCGTTCTCCATGCTCCTGGGCCTGCTGCGGATGGCGGAGCGGGATGGCATCCGTTGTGCCGCTCTGGTGCTTCTGTTGGGGGCTGTGTTTGGGATCGGACTGATTCGTCTGTTGCAGGAAGGCCTCAACCTTTCTTCAGCGCAGTCGTTGCGGGTGCTGGTGGTGGCGATGCTCCACCTGGTGGGCCCCTTGGTGGTGGCGCTGATCGCCTTCACCCGCCTCACGCCCCTCTGGCTGCGCAGGGCGAGGGAGGGGGGAGCCCAGGCGGGATGGCTCACCCTCGGACCAGCCTTCCTGGTGGGGCCGTTGCTGTTGATCCACGCCTTGGTGGGGGGACTGGTGGGGGGAGTGCTCGGCAACACCCAGGGTGGGTTGGGGCTCCGGGTGGCCCATGCCGTGGGGGCCATCGTGCCGATGGACCTGCTGTCGGCGCTGCTGCGCACGGCGCTCTATCTGGCCGCCGCCGCTCTGCTCTGCCTATGGGAAGCCCAGAGGAGGCCCCTCAACCAGGCCGGGGCGGAAGATCTGGTCGCCAGCCTGATCGCCCGTCAGATCGCGCTGATGGTGGGCCTCAAGTTGTTTTGGACCCTGGCCGTGGCCCCCGTCTCTTTGCCAACCCTGCCCTGATGTCTCCCTCCCCCGCTCCCGACCCATTCCCCCAGGAGGGGGCACCCAACCCCCGCGATCGGTGGCTGTTTTTGGTGTCGGGAGGTCTGTTGCTGCTGGCCCTGCTGGTGGCGATCGGCCGGGAGAGGCACTGGGGAGACTCCACCTTTGCGGTGGATGTGGTGGCGCCCACCGCCGTGGGTCTGCAGGAGGGGATGGAGGTGCGCCTTTCCGGCATGCCCATCGGCCGGGTGAAGTCTCTCCGGCTGCGAGACGACGCCCGCGTGGAGGCAAGGCTGCAGATCAATGAGCGGTACCGCCATCTGGTGGGTCCCCGCAGCCGGGCCCAGAGCGATCAGGCCGGGCTGGTGGGGATGGCGTTCGTGAGCCTCACGCCCGATCCAAGGCCCAAGGGGGAGGCGGCCAAGGCCCTCCCTGCCCTGGCCTATGTGCCCCCGCCGAACCTCAACCAGCTGGTGGCGGATTTGGCCGAATCCCGCAAACAACTCGACGGCACCCTCGCCCTCACCAGCCAGCTGCTCAAACACCAGGTGCCCCCGTCCCTGGCCAGCCTGCAGCAATCCACGGGCAAGCTCTCCCGCTCCATGGGAGATCTTTCCGCCATGTCCAAAACCCTGGCGACGGAAACCCAGCGCACGGTGCCATCGGTGCGGACTCTCACCGGCACCCTGCAGCGAGAGAGCGTGCAGTTGGGGCCGGCCGTGCGCCGCACCCTCGCCAATGCCAATCGCACCCTCGACCGGGCCGACCAGACGGCTGTCACGGCGCAGCAGGCCTCCCGGGAGGCCCAGGTGTTGCTGCAGCAGGTCCGGCCCGCGTTGATCCCCACCCTGGAAAACGTTCAGGAGATGAGCGGGGCGGCCGCTCGGCTGGTGCGCTTTCTCAGTGGATTGGGGCTGCTGGAGCCGGCCTCATCCCGGTCCCGACCAGCCCCAAGCCCCACTCCCACAACGAAGGGGAAGGCCCTGCCGCAGCAGATGGACCCCTACAAGGTGCATCCCACCGCTCCGGATCCCTCCCCTTACCAACCCTGAGGCCAGGCTTCAGGCCGCCTCGTCCTCGTCGTGGGCGAAGCGGTTGTAGAGGAAATCGAGGGCCTGGTTCCGCATCTCGTAATAGAGCGGATCTTCCATGATGTCCTCCCTGCTGCGGGGGCGGGCAAAGGGAATGGTGAGCACCTCCCCGATGCCGGCCGCCGGACCATTGGTCATCATCACGAGCCGATCGGCGAGGAACAACGCCTCGTCGATGTCGTGGGTGATCATCAGCACGGTGCACTTCTGGGTGTTCCAGATGTTGAGCAGCTCCTCCTGCAGCTCCTCTTTGGTAATGGCATCCAGGGCGCCGAAGGGTTCATCGAGGATCAACACCTCCGGGCGGATGGCCAGGGCCCGGGCGATCGCCACCCGCTGCTTCATGCCCCCGGAGAGTTGCGTGATCTTTTTTTCAGCCGCGGCTCCGAGGCCCACCAGCTCGAGGTGTTCAACGGTGATGTCGTGCTTCTGGCTCTTGTCGAGAGATGGCTTCACCGAATCGATGCCGAGATACACGTTGTCGTAAGCCGTGAGCCAGGGCAGCAGGGCGTAGCCCTGGAACACCACCATGCGATCGGGCCCGGGCTTTTCGATGGGTTTGCCGTTGAGCAGCACCGCCCCGGAGGTGGGGGTGGCGAAGCCCGACACCATGTTGAGCAGGGTGCTCTTGCCACAACCGGAGTGGCCGATGACGCAGATGAATTCGCCCTGCTGCACATCGAGGTTGATGTTCTCCAGCACCGGATAGGGGCCGGTGGGGGTCAAGCCTCGAGATAGGAAAGATGGTCGCGCGAAAGCTGCCGGACGGCGGCGTTGGCCCTGCGTTCCAGGCCACGGGCACTGTCCCGGCTGATGCCCATGCGCCGCGCCGTGGCACTCAGGCTGAGAGGCTTCTCTGCGTCAAGGCCGTAGCGAAAGCGCAGCAAGGTTGCTTCCGAATCTGCCAACTCCTGGAACACACGTGCAATGTCGTCCTGCAGGAAGGCCTTGGCGAGCTGGTCCTGTGGGTTGCTGCTGCGGCAGGCCAAGGTTTCCATCAACCGCTGCTCGCTTCCAGATCCACTCTGGGCATCGAGGCTCAGGGGCTCCTGGGCGCGGAACAGCACCTCGCGAATATCAAGCGGGTTGAGGCCCGTGGCCTCGGCCAGTTCCCCCAGGCTGGGGTCACGGCCCAGCTGCTGACCCAAGCGCTGTTGACACTGCCTCAGCTGATTCAGCTGATTCACCATGCTGGAGGGAAGGCGGATGGTGCGGCCCCGGTTGATGAGGGCGCTGCCGATGCTCTCTCGGATCCACCAGGTGGCATAGGTGGAGAAGCGATAGCCGCGGCTGGGGTCAAACCTCTCCACCGCCTTGAGAAGCCCAATCGTGCCCTCCTGGATGAGATCCTCGAGCTCGCAAGGCCTGTGCTGATAGCGCCGAGCCAGGCTGATCACGAGCCGCAGGTTGGCCATCACCATGCGGCTACGGGCCCGTTCGGAACGGCGCAGACAACATTGCAGCTGCCGTTGCGTCATACCCGCTGCCAGCGCCCAGGCCTCCAGGCAGGGTGCAGCGCCTCCGGAGCGGATCGTGATTTCTTCTTTCACCTCCACTAATTTCAAGCCCTTCTGCACCTGGCGAGCCAGGGAAATCTCCTCAGCGGCAGACAGCAAAGGCGTGCGGGCGATGGCACGCACGCTTGGGCTCAGTGCGTCGCAGCTGCCCTGGGGGCGCTTCTGTGGCGCAGGCATCTTTGGTTAAGTGAAGTAGGTCGGCAGACGTTAAATCCTATGATTCAGGCCTGGGTGTTTCCTTGCCTATTTAGGCGTGCAGAAAATGAAATCAGCCTGATCAGTGCAACTGATCAATCCCAGAATTCAGCCTGTGGGGTCATTCCTCAGCCCGGTTCATCGGGATCGGCTTCCAGGGATCGATTGGCCCCTTGCCCAGCTTTACGGATCAGCCAGTAAGCCGTGGCCAGACCCACCACAATCAGGCCGAACCCGGCCATCATCGGAGCCTTGGTTCCATCGGTGCTCGGTGGAAGCACAATCACCTTCCGTGCCACAGCTGTGAGGGCGGTGAGCAGCACCAGCTCGATCTGCACGACCTGATCGCGCAGATAGGCCATCACGTTTTGCAACACCTCCAGCGCGATAAAAATCAGCAACAGCCGATCCAGAAGCTTGATCAGATCTCCGTTGAACCAATCCGTCTGCCATTGGGAGATCTTGATCCCCGATTGCAGCAACAATTCGATTGTGGCAAAACCAATGACCACTGCCAGGAGCAAGGCAAGGGTCTTGGCCAGTGTGCGTTCGTAGCTGTGGATGGCTTTCAGGAAGCGCTTGTCGCTGAACAGTTCCATGGCTCAGGATGATCAATGGTCATGGGAATCGAGCCGCTGATCCAGCAGGATCGACGGATTGCAGTGGCCCAACCAGTGGTCTGACGCCCACTTTAAGGGATACATCTCCACACCTGTGCCTGGGCGGCTTCGGCTGATACGAGTAACTTCAAGCCGGGGATATGGATTAGGGGGTGTCAGAACTTGTGATCCCGAAGAGCTTCCACGGGATAGATATAAGTGATGATGGAATAGTTGGCGTAATACTTGGCTTCAATCTGCTTGATGATCTTGTCGGCCAGCTCGCGGGTGCCGGTGAGCACCTCGATTTTCACATTGGCCAGGGTGTGGGACACACTCGGATCTCCTGTGGAGCGCACATTGCGGGTGCCTTCCCCACCCGCTGCGCTCACGGTGTA
>JAYKJF010000036.1:0-31412 GCA_035285785.1 Cyanobacteriota bacterium | reverse complement strand
TCCCGATCCTCCTCGCTGATCTCCCAGAACACATACGCCCACTGCGGATCCCGCGGCAGAAACACCACCCGCGTCTCCTGCGCCGGCCTCGGCGCTGGCGCCATCTCCGCTTCGATGGCAGCCAGATTGAAGCCAGGGTCGTCCTGTCGGAGGCTGATGGCCTCCATCAATTCTTCTTTGGATTTCCGGCTGTAGAGGGTGACGCCGAGCTCACTGGCAATGTGACGCAGCTGACGCAGCGTCATAAGGGCCAGGGAGGACAGGGCGTTGCTCACAGCTCAAGATTTCGTTTGGGATCAGTCTGAAGGATCCACACGCGGTTGACGCCAGAATCAGTGAAGCCGTCAGCAACCACTGACGGCTTCCACAGATCAGCTCGTCGACCATCGCCGGCTACGACAGCGCGAAACCTCTTGCTGGATCAGGGCTTTAGGCCCCGTCCTCAGCGTCCGATGCTCCGGTAGGGCACCTTGGCCAGGTAGTCCATGCCCGTGTTGCCTGTGGCCACGCCACCGGTGCTGCGCATGGCGGGAAGGGCACGCACCCAGGACAGGTAATCCTCCGGATAGCCGCCACGACGCTGCTGGGCGCGCTCGGGGAACGCCCGGGCCGTCCCGGTGTAAACAATCTGCGGGAAGCCGAGGATGCCCCTGTAGTAGGCGTCGTAGCGGGGGGAGGTGATGTTGAAGGGGGTTTCGCCCACCTCCCTGGAGCCCACCACCCGATTGCGGTGGTAGGGCACCGTGTCGTAGCCGAAGGCGTCCAGGTATTCCTGGGAATCCAGAATGTCGTCCACCATGCCCTTCACACCGCGGGTCATGAGCACGGCCGACCAGGCGATCTCCTCGGCCTTGCCGTGGGTGGTGCGGCCCAGCAGCTTCTCCACCAGGTGGCGGGCCACCTTGTAGTTGCTGTTGAGGTTGTAGAAACTGCGGTTGAAGGTGTCGGACAGGCAGAGGGAGCGGATGAAATCCCGCACCGTGATCTGGCCATCCCGCAACTGGCTCTCCAGGGTGCGATCCCGATCCACCTTGAAGGCATGGAAAAAGATCTGCCTGTAGGCCGACTCGATCACAAAGTTCTGATCTTCACGGTCCATGGCCTTGTCCATGGAGGCCGCCCTTGGATCTTCGTCAGAGCCGACGCGGAAGGGGCTGACCCTGGAATTTTGAGTGGTGGGGGCGTAGTTGAGAAGGGGTAGAGCCACGCGATGTCAGGCATCCGTCGGAGGGGATCGTAGAAGTACGGCCCTGCGGGCTTCTGGCCGATTCCACCAGGACTCACAGACCGTAACGTTCTCTCTCAGCTTTTTCCCCTCACCAGCCCAGCAGGGAGAGGGGCTGGCGGGATGGTTCCGAACGCCCCGGACTGACAGGCGCGTCCACGGTGGGCTCCACGATGCGGGTTTCGATGCAGAAGGAGGCCGTGTTGGAGAGCCCCTCCACCGTGCTCACCCGGATCCGCACATCCGGCCCCGCGAAGGTGAACCGCTCCACGCTGCTCATCGTCTCGTAATCGGTGCTGAGCACCAGGGCATCGTCCCCATCCATGTGGAAGTGCCCCGCCACCGGGGCGGTCTCCGCATAGCCCCGGTCTCTCAGCAGCAGGCCTTCCCGCCCGCGCCCGTCGGTGGGGATGAGCCCGAACACACTCTCGCCCTCATGGGTTTCCCCCGCCTGATCCCAGGCCATCTCCCCACTCCAGCGCACCCGGCAGCCCCCCACCAACCCCGCGGGGTCCTGGCCATGGAGGGAGGCGATACCGAGCAGGAGGGGATCGTCGACGGCGAGTTCCACCACCTCGATGTAGGAGCCACCGGGTTCGGCGCGGCGATGCAGGAGATGGTGGCTGCTGCGGCGGGAGCGCCAGCGGCCACAGCTCAGCTGGAAGAAACGGAGCGCATCGGTGATCGGTTCCGCCATTGGCGCCACCCAGGCAAAGGGTCTGCAGCGATGATCGCAGGGCCGCGCCCGCACCGGGCACTTGTGCCAGGTCTGTGACGGGATTGCTCTCCCCTGCCACCCCCTCCGGGGCCACCAGCGCCACGGCGGCCCTGGCTGGCGCCTTCTGCTGGACCCTGGCCACCCTGCTCTGGCGCCGGATCCCCCCCACCCTGAGCGCCAATCAACTGAATCTGTGCAAAACCCTGCTGGCGTTTCTTGTGCAGCTCCCCTTTCTGGCGGTGGTGGAGTGGCCCGCCGGCCAGGGCCGGGCCCTGCTGCTGCTTGCCCTGAGCGGCGTGGTGGGGATCGCCTGGGGGGACAGCCTGTTCTTCGGCGCCCTCAGGCGTCTGGGCACGCGCCGCAGCCTCACCCTCACGGCGGGGGGGCCGGCCGTGACCGCCCTGGCCGGCCTGCTGACTCTCGGGGAGCGCCCCCATCCCCCCCAATGGCTGGGAATCGGCCTGATCGGCCTGGCGGTGGCGCTGGTGGCCCGTCAGACCCCCGACCCCGCGGACGGGCAGGCCTCCCCATCCCTTCCCTGGAGCGGGCTGGCCCTGGCCCTGGCGGCGATGGCCTGCGGCAGTGCGGGCGCCCTGCTGGCCCGATCGGCCTTGCGCAGCGGCGAGGTGCCCACCCTGCTGGCCGCCACGGTGCGGTTGGGGGCCGCATCGGTGGTGCTTGCGCCGGGGCTGGGCCAGCTGGCTGGGGTGCTGCACCAGCGCAGATGGCCCCCGTTGCCCTGGCCCTCCATGGGGGTGGCAACCCTCCTGGGCACCAACCTGGGGATCCTGCTGCAGCAGATCGCCCTGGCCGGACTGCCCGGCGGACTGGCGGTGGCCCTGCTCTCCACCTCACCGGTGATGGCGCTCCCCTTTGCCCACCTGGAGGCAGACCGCCCCGGTGCCCGGGGTCTGGTGGCGGCGGTGGCGGCCACGGCGGGGGTCACCCTGGTGGCGGGAGTGGGCCGTTAAGGCGGGCATCCGCCTGGTCCGTGGCCCACTGCACCAGCTGGGGCAGCTCCAGGGAGAGAACCGACTGGCCGTGACGGGCGGCGATCTCCTCCAGCGGCTCCAGCAGACGGCTCAGTTGCTCCAGAAACGCCTCCTGAAAGGCCGGATCGTGGGCCAGAGGAGCCTGGTGGGCCGCCCAGGTCTGAAGGGCCTGCCGGTTGGGAAGCTGGGCAGGATCGGGCGAGGCAGCGGCGATGGCCTGAAAGGTGCGCAACCCATGGGCCAGCAGGCGCAGGAAATGGCGCTCCAGGGCAGGAAGCAGGGAACCCTCCAGCAGCTCCAGATCCTCCGGGGTGAGCACCACTAGGGGAGGGCGGGCTGGGCGAGGCTGGGGAGGCGGGGCTGGAGCCGGAATCCACAGGAGTGGCCCTCCTGCAGGCGCCAGTGCACCCGCTCGATCTGGCAATCGGGAAAGGTGAGGCGCAGGAGCTGGAGCTCCTGATCGCAGACCTGGGGAAACTCTTCCGCGATGCGCATCACCGAGCAGTGGTGCTCCCGGATCATCCAGGCGCCGGAAGGGGGGTCCTGGGACCCATCGGGGCACAGATCGGCCACATAGCCCTCGGCGCGCCGCAGGTCGGTGAGCCGCTCCAGCCGCTCTTCCAGGGGCCCTGATCCAATCTGGCTTCGGTAATGACGCGCTTTCTCATCGGCCTGCTGGGCCATCAGGCTGGCGATCGTCTCCGGCGGCAGGTGGGCCGCCATCGAATGGAGGAGATCCAGGGCAAAGGTTTCACTGCCATCACCGAAGCGCTCCTGCCCCTGGGCGGTGAGGCGCCAATGGTTGGTGGGACGTCCGGGGCCGGCAGCCGAGGCACTGGCCTCCACCAGGGCATCCTCTTCCAGGCTTCTCAGGTGGCGCCGCATGGCCTGAACGGACACGTTCAGGATCTCGGCAAGCTCGGCGGCGGTGGCTTCCCCCTGACGCAGCAAGACCGCGAGCACCCCATCCCGGGTGGGCAAGGACGCCGACTCTGGCGCCGGCAGGGGGTGAACTCCCGTGCCGTGGGATTGGGGAGGGTGGGGAAGGCTCATGAAAAGGATGCGGTTAGTCGCACGCCACCGCCTTCACACGATGCCACGGGCGCAGGGCAATTGGGGCAACCGAAGCAGCCGCACCAGAGACAAGACACAATGGGCCGGACCGACCCGACCAGGAATGCCCTAGGCTCGGCAGAATACGAAACCTTTTCGTTTCGTAAACCGCAAACCTTTTTTCCTGTCAGGCCTTTTCTCCACGCCCTCCGGTCCTCCCGGACTCCCCTTCTGTCCCCCAGCCCTCCAAGACAGCCGTGACCTCTTCCGATTCCCTGTCGACCACCTCCACCGGTGAGGCCGCAGCCGGTTCCAACCCGGCAGCGGAGAGCGGCAGCCTGGAAGTGATTCGGAAGTTTGCCGAAACCTATGCCCAGCGCACGGGCACCTATTTCTGCAGCGATCTCGGTGTCACCGCGGTGGTGCTGGAAGGGCTGGCCCGCCACAAGGACGACCTCGGCGCAGCCCTGTGCCCCTGTCGCCACTACGAAGACAAGGAAGCCGAGGTGGCCCAGGCCTTTTGGAACTGCCCCTGCGTCCCGATGCGGGAGCGGAAGGAATGCCATTGCATGCTCTTCCTCACGGAAGACAATCCCTTCAAGGGGGAGCGGCAAACCATCAGCATGGACGAAATCAAAGCCAATGCCAGTGGCTAATTCACGTCGCCAGCCATGACAAGCACAAGCCTCGAAAGCCTGGTTTCAACGCCCTACAAATACGGCTTTGTCACCGACATTGAAACCGAAAAGTTCAGCAAGGGACTCAGCGAGGACGTGATCCGCAGGATCTCAGCCCTCAAGGAGGAGCCGGAGTTTCTGCTGAAGTTTCGCCTGCGGGCCTACGAGCATTGGCTCACGATGGAGGAGCCCAACTGGGCTGCTCTTGGTCATCCGGCGATCAACTATCAAGACATCATTTATTACGCCGCCCCAAAGCAGAACAGCAAGAAAGCCAGTCTGGATGAGGTGGATCCCAAACTTCTGGAAACCTTTGAGAAGCTGGGCATCCCCTTGAGCGAGCAGAAACGGCTCTCGAATGTGGCGGTGGACGCGGTGTTTGACAGCGTGTCCATCGCCACCACATTCAAGGAGAAACTCTCTGAACACGGGGTGATCTTCTGCTCCATCAGCGAGGCGGTTCGGGAGCACCCCGATCTTGTGGAGAAGTATCTCGGCAGCGTGGTGCCGATCAATGACAACTTTTTCGCCACCCTGAATTCCGCCGTCTTCAGTGATGGTTCCTTCGTTTTCATTCCCAAGGGTGTGGAATGCCCGATGGAACTGTCCACCTATTTCCGTATCAATTCAGGAGATACGGGCCAGTTTGAACGCACCCTGATCATCGCCGAAGAAGGTGCCTCCGTGAGCTACCTGGAGGGTTGCACAGCCCCCATGTTCGACACCAACCAACTCCATGCGGCCGTCGTGGAGCTGGTGACGCTGGACGATGCCTCCATCAAATATTCCACCGTGCAGAACTGGTATGCCGGAGATGCCAATGGGGTGGGCGGCATCTACAACTTCGTCACCAAACGGGGGCACTGCCGCGGCCAGCGCAGCCGCATCAGCTGGACCCAGGTGGAAACGGGATCGGCCATCACCTGGAAATACCCCAGTTGTGTGCTGCAGGGCGCAGATTCCGTGGGGGAGTTCTACTCCGTTGCCCTCACCAACAACCGCCAACAGGCCGACACGGGCACCAAGATGATTCACGTGGGGCCCCGCACCCGATCCACCATCGTCAGCAAGGGGATCAGTGCCGGGGCATCGTGCAACACCTACCGGGGCCTGGTGCAGATCGGCCCCAAGGCCAGGGGCGCTCGCAACTTCAGCCAATGTGATTCCATGCTGATCGGCGACCAGGCAGGGGCCAACACCCATCCCTACATCCGGTCCCAGCAACCCGATGCGGATGTGGAACATGAAGCCAGCACCTGTCGCATCTCCGAAGAGCAGCTCTTTTATCTCCAAAGCCGCGGCATCGGCGTGGAAGAGGCCGTCTCCATGATGGTGAGCGGTTTCTGCCGGGATGTGTTCAACCAACTGCCCATGGAATTCGCCGCTGAAGCCGACAAGCTTCTGGCCCTCAAGCTGGAGGGTTCCGTTGGTTAGATCCCCAGCGTCCTCCCACCCTGATCCCCTTGTCCTCCGAGCCCCACTGAGATTGCCGTGATCCGTCCCGATGCCCCCATCCTGCTCGAGATCAAGGATCTCCATGCCCGGATCGACGAGAAGCCGATCCTCCATGGCGTGAATCTCACGATCCGGGCCGGCGAAATCCACGCCCTGATGGGCCGAAATGGCAGCGGTAAAAGCACCCTCTCGAAGGTTCTTGCGGGCCATCCGGCCTACACCGTCACCGCCGGCAGCGTGTGCTTTGAGGGGCAAGACCTGCTGGAGCTCTCCCCCGAGGAGCGGGCCCGCAAAGGGCTGTTTCTGGGCTTTCAATACCCGGTGGAAATTCCGGGGGTGAGCAACCTCGAATTCCTCCGCGTGGCCACCAACGCTCGCCGGCAGGAGCAGGGGGAGGAGGAGCTGGACACCTTCAGCTTTGAAGACCTGGTGCGGGAGCGGCTCCAGGTGGTGCAGATGGATCCGGCCTTCCTGGATCGCAGCGTGAATGAGGGGTTTTCGGGCGGGGAGAAGAAGCGCAATGAGATCCTGCAGATGGCCCTGCTCAGCCCCCAGGTGGCCATCCTGGACGAGACCGATTCCGGCCTCGACATCGATGCGCTGCGGATTGTGGGCGGTGGTGTGTCCCAACTCGCGGGGCCCAACAACGCCACCCTGCTGATCACCCACTACCAGCGCCTGCTGGAGGCCATCACCCCCGACTTTGTGCATGTGATGGCCGCTGGACGCATCCTGCGCACCGGGGGCAAAGAGCTGGCCCTCGAGCTGGAGAACCGCGGCTACGACTGGGTGGATGAGGAGCTGGCCCAGCTCCCGTCCGCCTCGCCGGTGGAGATGCGCTGATGCCCACCCTCTCCCCCCTCACCAGCCCGGCCGCCGTCCATCCCGGAACCCCCTGGATGCTGGCCCTCGCGGAGGCCTTTTCCGCCCCGCCCCCAGCTCCGGAAACGGCAGGGGTTCCCACGAGCCTGCCGGGACGGCGCGAGGAAGCCTGGCGCTTCACCGACCCCTCCCTGCTGAGCCAGATCCCGCCGCGGCCCCTCGATCCGGCACCCGCCCTCTCGGCAGACCTTCCAGCACCAGCCCCCCACACCTGGCGCCTCCCCCTGGAGGCCTGGAGCGGTGGGGAGTCCCTGCACTGGCCCACCGGCATCGAACCCCTCACCGGGCCCGATCGTTCCTCCCGGTTCAGCCAGCTGCTGGCCGACACGGGGGTGGAGCCCCACTGGATCTCCCGGTTCAATCAGGGGCTGGCCCCCGCAGTGATCGCCCTTCGCATCCGCCCGGGGCTCCGCACCTCCCTGGAGGTGCTGACCGACGCAGCCCAGCGCTCCGGGGTTCACCCCCACCGGCTCCTGCTGCTGCTGGAGGAGGATGCCTCCCTCGAGCTGGTACAGGTGCACCGGGCCCGGGGCTCCAGCCTCACCAGCATCGGGATCGCCATTCATCTGGAGCGGGGAGCCCGCCTCCACCACACCCTGGTGGCCCAAGGAAGCCCCAGCAGCGCCCTGCTGGCCGGCACCGCCGTCCACCAGTCCCCGGGGAGCCACTACAGCCACACGGGTGTGAGCTGGGGCTGGGGCCTGGCCCGGCAGGAACCCGTGATCCTTCAGAGCGGGGGCAACGCCACCACCCAGCTGAGGGGATTGCACTGGGTGCGAGACGGACAGATCGCCGACACCCACAGCAGGGTGTGCTTCGCAGGGCCGGACGGCAAGCTCGACCAGGTGCACAAGGTGGTGGCCGAGGAAACCGGCCGCAGCGTGTTCAACGGCTGCATCCAGGTGCCCCGACTGGGGCAGCGCACGGATGCCTCCCAGCTCAGCCGCAGCCTGCTGCTCTCCGATCGGGCCAGGATCGACACCAAGCCGGAACTGGAGATCGTGGCCGACGACGTGCGCTGCACCCATGGCGCCACCATCAGCCGGCTGCAGGAGAACGAGCTGTTCTACCTGCAGAGCCGTGGCATCGGGGCCCCCCAGGCCTCCCGCCTGCTCCTGCGGAGCTTCTGCCAGGAGGTTCTGGCCGATCTGCCCCCAGCGGCGCGGGTGTGGAACCCGCTGGCGTCCCTGTTCGAGGAGGCTCCCTGACCATGACCCTGGCCTCCACCCCCCTGGCAGCCCCATCCCCCTCCCCCTTGCCCCCTGAGAATCTCGCCGTCCTCACCCGGCCCGACTTTCCCCTGCTGGATCAGACGGCCTGTCTGGGCCAGCCCCTGATCTACCTGGATTACGCCGCCACCAGCCAGAAGCCCCGACAGGTGCTGGAGGCCCTCCAGCACTACTACAGCCATGACAACGCCAACGTGCATCGCGGGGCCCACCAGCTGAGCACCCGCGCCACGGAGGGCTTCGAAGCGGCCCGCGAGAAGGTGGCCCAATGGGTCGGTGCCCGCCGCGCCCACGAGATCGTCTACACCCGCAACGCCAGTGAGGCGATCAACCTGGTGGCCCGCAGCTGGGGGGACCAAACCCTGTGCCCGGGGGATGAGGTGCTGCTCTCAGTGATGGAGCACCACAGCAACCTGGTGCCCTGGCAGCAACTGGCCCAGCGCACGGGCTGCGTGCTGCGCCACGTGGGCCTCACCCCCAGCGGCGAACTGGATCTGGAGGATTTTCACGCCCAGCTCAATGGACGCACCCGGTTGGTGAGCCTGGTGCATGTGAGCAACACCCTGGGTTGCCTCAACCCCATCGCCCAGCTGGCCCCGGCCGTTCGGGCGGTGGGAGCCTTGCTGCTGGTGGACGCCTGCCAGAGCCTCCCCCACCAGAGGGTGAATGTGGCGGAGCTGGGCTGCGACTTCCTGGTGGGATCGTCCCACAAGCTGTGCGGTCCAACGGGCATGGGCTTCCTGTGGGGCCGCGAAGAGGTGCTCGAATCCATGCCTCCATTCCTGGGGGGTGGGGAAATGATTCATGAGGTGTTCCTCGACCACAGCACCTGGGCCGACCTGCCCCACAAATTTGAGGCCGGCACCCCGGCGATCGGGGAGGCCATCGGCATGGGCGCCGCCATCGACTATCTACAGACCCTCGGCATCGACCGAATTCACGCCTGGGAGCAGGAGCTCACCCGCCAGCTCTTCCAACGGCTCCAGGCCATTGAAGGCGTGCGCATCCTCGGCCCCACCCCCGAGCAGCAGCCCCACCGCGGCGCCCTGGCCGCCTTCAGCGTGGAGGGTCTCCATGCCCACGACCTGTCAGCCCTGCTGGATTCCGCCGGCATCTGCATCCGCAGCGGCCACCACTGCACCCAGCCCCTGCATCGGCACTACGGTCTGGCGGCCACGGCCCGGGCCAGCCTCGGCTTCACCACCACTCCCGAGGAGATCGATCGCTTCGCCGAAGAACTGGAGGGGGCGATCCAGTTTCTGCGGGAGCACAGTTAATCCCAACCTGACGCCCTACGTCTGGCCCGTGGGTTGGAAGTCGAGGGAGGCGGAATTGACGCAGTAGCGCAAGCCGGTGGGTCTGGGGCCATCGTTGAAGACGTGGCCGAGGTGGGCATCACAGTTGGCGCAGCGGATTTCCGTGCGCACCATGCCGTGGGAACGATCCACCACCGTGGTGATCGCCCCTTGCGCCACTCCCTCCCAGAAGCTGGGCCAGCCCGTGCCCGAATCAAATTTGGTGGAGGAGCTGAACAGGTTGCTACCGCAGCAGACACACCGATACATCCCCGACTCCTTGTGGTTCCAGTAGGCGCCGGTGAAGGCCCGCTCCGTTCCCCCCTGGCGGGTGATCCGGAACTGCTCCGGGGTCAGACGGTCGCGCCAGGCCTCTTCATCCCGGGAATGGGGAAGGCCACTCGGCAGACCACAAGCCGATTCCGGTGCCGTGGAGGGGTCCTGCTGCGTCACGTCTTGGGTCGGGGGGAACGCTGAAGCCACCATAGGCAGGCTGGCCCTCCACCCCGCAGGATCGTTCCCGACCCATCAGGCCCTTTCGATCAGGCGCTCCAGCTGGGGCACCAGGTGCTCCACCGTGTGTTCGGCCAGCACGAGGTCGTGGCAGCGCTGGCCCAGCCGACGGCGCTCCTCGGGCTGGCGGGCCAGCTGGTGGAGCTCCCCGGCAAAGGCCTGCAGATCGAGATAGGGCACGGCCACCACCGCCTCCCGACGGGCCAGATCGGGAATGCCCCCCGACCCCTGGAAGCAGATCGTGGGGATCCCCTGGGCACCAGCCTCCAGCACCACGATGGGGAAGGGGTCTTCCCGGGAGAGGAGGGTGAACACATCGAGTTGGGCAATGGCCGCCGGGCCCTTCGGCAACCCGGGCAGCACCAGGGCCCGCTGCTCCAGACCCAGCCGCTGCAGATCCCAGAGAACGCTGGCCTGGGCCGCCGACCCATCGCCACAGCCCACCCAGACCCCCCGAAAGGGGAGATCGCCAAA
This sequence comes from Cyanobacteriota bacterium, assembly GCA_035285785.1. Lineage (GTDB taxonomy): Bacteria > Cyanobacteriota > Cyanobacteriia > PCC-6307 > Cyanobiaceae > Cyanobium. The sequence goes on along the minus strand of JAYKJF010000036.1, from coordinate 20,899 downwards.
CAGATCCGCGCAGGCGCGCAGGAGCAGGGGGAACAGGTCGAACCCCTTGCGGGAGATGGGAGACCCGAGGCAACCAAACAGGAACGTGCCCTTGGCTTTCTCCTCGGCCATGGCCTGCACCACCGCCCTGGTCTGGGGGTCGAAGGTGCTGGGATCCAGGGGTTGGGCCATGGCGAGGGGGAACCCCTCCGGCAACAGGGCACAGCGCTCCGGGGGCACCTGATGGTGCGCCACCAGATAGGCGCGCACGGGCTCGGCGCAGGCCAGCACCAGGGTGCTCATGGCCAGCTGACGCTGCACCAGCTCCGGCCGGGACATCAGGGCCAGGCTCGGCTCGAGCTCGTGGACATGGCTGATGACGGCCGGGGGCACGTGCTGGGGCGCCATGCGCCCGAGGGCATAGCCCACCACAAGGGTGTTGAGGTAGAGCACATCGGGCCGAACCCGTTCCACGATCTCCGCCAGCCAGGCATCGGGATCCACAGAGAGGGGGCGTCGGCTCACCTTGGCCGCGAGCCGTTGCTGCCAGGGCGTGGGTTGGAACGGGCGCCAGGTCTCCGTCGGGCACAGGGCCGCAAAGTCGTCCCGCAACGGGCCATCCCGCAGGATCGCCACATGGGCCTCCACCGCCTGGTGGGCCAACAGCCCGCGCAGCAACCAGAGGAGCATCAGGGGAGCCCCCGTGCGGCTGGCGTCGTGGCACACGAACAAAACCCGTTTCATCCGTCCTCCTGGGGGGCGTGGCGCTGGGGGGAATCGCTGGCCGACGCCAGAGTCAGCACCATCCTGGCGACCGTGTCCACCGCTCCGGGCTGGCCCCGGAGCCCCCGCAGATCGGCCCGGACCCCCTCCAGGCGCCCGGGCTGGGCCAGCCAATCGGCCGCTTCCGCAGCAATCTCCTCCGGGGTGATGGCCCCCACCCGCTCCGGCACCACCAGCCGTCCGGCGGAAATGTTGGGCCAGGCGAGAAAACCGCGATGGCGCATGCGCCAGGCCGTCAGAGCCACCCCCAGGAGCCGGCGCAGAAGCGGCAGGCGGGCCAGGATCCCCAGCCCCCCATCCCAGGCCTGCATCACATGCAGATGCTGGGTGGGCACCAGGACGATCATGGGCACCCCCAGGGCGCCCAGTTCGGCGGTGTTCGCCCCAACGGTGGTGAGGGCCAGGGCGCACTGGCTCAGGGGGCCGTGGGCAGGGTGGCCCATTTCGAGGTGGATGGCCGTGCCTGCGGGGGTGCGCAGCAGCTGCCCTCCGGAAGCGGTGGGCTCCAACTGGGGCTCCCCGCTCAAGTAGAGGGAGGCGAGGGGATTGGCGGAGCTGCCGTAGGCCAGGAGATCGCGGGCGGAGGTGGTGGGTGCCACCGGCAGGAGAAAGCGAACATCGGGCCGGAGGCGGGCCAGGCAATCGGCCGTGGCCAACAGGAACGGCACACCCACCTGCAGCTTTGCCCGCTTCGAGCCCGGCAACACCGCCACCCAGGTCACCCCCGGGGCCAAGGGCTCCGACTGACGGGCCTGGGCGGGGAGATCGGCCATCAGGTCGCCCACCACCTCGGCGCGTCGACGCCACCGGGGCGCGAGGCGGGAAGCGGCCGCCCCACCCATCAAGGCCACCCGATCATTCCAGCGGGGCCAACGGGCCACCCACTCCGCATAGGTGAGGTGGCGATAGCGGAGTCGGGCGGAGAGCAGCACCGTCCAGAACTGGTCGCCCCCCAGGAACACCACCACCCCCTGGCGGGGCCAGAGGCCGTGGCGGCGGGGGCGGAGCAACAGCCACCAGAACCGGCGGGCGGGCACCACCCGCTCGAACAGGCCCCAGGAGCGGGCCACCGCATGCTCCTGGCCGGTGGCATTGGGGCAGGGCACCAGCACGAGCTGGAGGCTGGCGGCGGCGTCCGGGCTCCGCGGCCGCAGGGGCTGGAGGGCATGCAGCCGTTCGGCCAGGGGTCGCACCCAGGTGCTCAGTTCCCCCGGTCCATTGCTCACCAGAACGATGGCTGTGTCCTGTCCGATTGGGGCAGGAGCCCCGGGATGATGCCCCGGAACAAGGGGTGCTCCATCCAGCACACCACCTGGTCCTGGCCCTGCGACCCTGGCTGGATCCGCAGTGAACACCGGGGACGACCCATCCGAGGGAGAGGGGGTCAAGCGACGTGAAGAAGGAAGAAGAAAGGTAGTGCGGATGGCGAGACTTGAACTCGCAAGGCCGAAGCCACACGCCCCTCAAACGTGCGTGTCTACCAATTCCACCACATCCGCAGAAGACGGCCGGCAGGACGGGCCTGCACGTCCGGGTGGGACCTCCAGCGGAAGCCGGAAGCACCCAAGCAATATACCCATAGCCCGGCGCTCAGGCGCACCCGGGGTGCCCAGTGTGCGCTGATACAGTCCATAGCTTCGATCCCATTGCCCAGGCGCGGATGCCCATCGGCAAGCTGCTGATCGCCAACCGAGGGGAAATCGCCCTGCGTATCCTGCGCAGCTGCAGGGAGCTCGGAATCGCCACCGTGGCTGTCCACAGCACGGTGGATCGCAACGCACTCCATGTGCAGCTGGCGGATGAGGCCGTCTGCGTGGGGGAAGCGCCCAGCAGCCGCAGCTATCTGAACATTCCCAACATCCTGGCGGCGGCCACCTCCAGGGGAGCCGATGCGATCCATCCGGGCTACGGGTTTCTGGCGGAGAGTGCCGCCTTTGCGGAGATCTGCCGCGACCATGGCCTGACCTTTGTGGGTCCCTCCCCGGAGGCGATCCTGGCCATGGGGGACAAGGCAACGGCCAAACGCACGATGCAGCAGGTGGGCGTGCCCACCATCCCCGGCAGCGAGGGTTTGCTGGAGTCGGTGGACGACGCCATGGACCAGGCCCAGCAGATGGGCTTCCCGGTGATGATCAAGGCCACGGCCGGGGGGGGAGGTCGGGGCATGCGCCTGGTGCCCTCCGCCGACCAATTGGAGGGGCTCTTCAAGGCGGCCCAGGGGGAGGCGGAAGCGGCCTTCGGCAACCCCGGGCTCTACATGGAGAAATTCATCGACCGCCCCCGCCATGTGGAGGTGCAGGTGCTTGCCGATCGCTTCGGCAACGTGGTGCATCTCGGGGAGCGCGACTGCTCCATTCAGCGACGCCATCAGAAACTCCTGGAGGAGGCCCCCAGTCCCGGGCTCGACCCCCTGGTGCGGGAGCGCATGGGGAACGCGGCCGCAGCAGCGGCGCGCACCATCGGTTACGAGGGGGCCGGCACGGTGGAATTCCTGCTCGATCACTCGGGCGCGTTCTATTTCATGGAGATGAACACCCGCATCCAGGTGGAGCATCCGGTCACCGAGATGGTCACGGGCCTCGACCTGATCGCGGAGCAGCTGCGCATCGCCGGTGGAGACCCCATCAGTGTGCGCCAGGACGAAGTGCGCCTGCAGGGCCATGCCATCGAGTGCCGGATCAATGCGGAGGATCCACGGCAGAATTTCCGGCCCTCCCCAGGGAAGATCACAGGCTGGCTGCCGCCCGGCGGCCCGGGGGTGCGGGTCGACAGCCATGTGTACACCGGCTACGACATCCCGCCGTTCTACGACTCCCTGATCGGCAAGTTGATCGTCTGGGCCCCCACCCGGGAGCTGGCCCTCCGTCGCCTGCGTCGTGCCCTCTCGGAATGGGCCGTGACCGGCATACCCACCACCATCGAATTCCACCTGGCCCTGCTGGATCGGGCTGAATTCCAGAACGGCCAGGTGTACACCAAATTTGTCGAAGAGAAGATGCTGCCCCTCAGCTGAGGGCGGCCAGCTGGGCCTGACGCACCACCTGGGTCAGCAGACCCTGCTGACCCACCAGCAGCTCCCGGGCCAGGCTCACCAGGCCCACCCAGATCACGGGGGTCACATCCACCCCACCGATGGGCTGGATCAGGGCACGGGTGGGAGCCAACAGGGGCTCGGTGAGCAGCCCAAGCCAGCGGAGCTTGCCCTGGTTGGGATCCAGCTGGGGATACCAGGTGAGCACCAGGCGGGCCAGGAACAGGAGGGTCCAGGCCGCCAACCCCAGGGCCAGGGCGAGATGGACCCCTGAAAGCAGGCCGGGTGACGCCATCACAAAAGCTCAAAGCACGTGGGAAAAAGCCTAGAGACTCCTGCCTCCTGCCTAAGATCCACTCCAGCCCATTGCTTCGCCCATGACCCCCTCCCTGGCCAACTTCCTGAGCAGCCTGTTCTGGGGTGCGGTGATCGTGGTTGTCCCGATTGCCCTGGCGCTGGTCTTCATCAGCCAGAACGACCGGGTCGACCGTCGCCTCTGATTCCCTTCTGCGACCCATTCATCGGCCTCCGTTGTGAGATTCCTTAGAGTGGGTTGATCAGCATGAGAGTCCCCCTTGGTTAATGCCAGCCTGAACTGGGCCAGCATCGTTGGCATCGTCCTGGCCGTGGGCGGTGCCTTCCTCTATTTCATGAGGAGCTTCAAACCAGCGCTGGCCCGCGATTACGACGTGTTCTTTGCAGCCGTCGGCCTGCTCTGCGGTGGCATCCTGTTTTTCCAGGGCTGGCGGCTCGATCCGATCCTGCAGTTCGGCCAGTTTCTGTTGGCGGGAACCACGGTGTTCTTTGCTTACGAAAGCGTGCGTCTCCGGGGGATCACCACGGAGCAGGCCCGGCGTTCCACCTTCTTTGAAGATGAGGAACCGGCCCCCTTCCGGCCCCGGGGGGGGATGGGTCCTGGGGCCTGGGACGGCCCGGACCGCTTCAGCGAACCCGAGCCCCTGCGCCGACGAATCCGCTCCAGGGAAGACGAAGAAGACGAGTTCTACCGCCCCCGTCGGTCCAGCCGGGCGGCCATTCCCGAGCGGGCAGCGAGCCGCATGGGCTACCGCGACGAGTGGGAACAGGAAGAGGGCAGCCCCCAGGAACGCCCCCAGCCCAGTTCCACCGCCTATCGGGCCAGCAGCAGTCGCCAGGCCCCAACCGACTTCGGCGCCAGGCGAAAGGATCGGGAGGAGATGGGAACCGGCCGGCGGGGCAGTCGGCCCATGCCCGGCAGCAGGCGTCCCAGTGCTCCTCCCGAGATGGATCGGCCCGCTGGCAGCGGTCTGGGCCCCTCGGGGGTGCCCCAGGGAAGCCCCATGGGCCGCAGCCCTAGGGGCGATCGTGCCCCCGCCGATGGGGTGAGTGATGCCGATTTCAGCCCCATTCCCCCCTCCACCCGCCCTCCGGCCAGTGGCCCTGCCAACGGTCCGGCCATCGCGAGCAACCGCCCCCCTGAGGGACCTCCCTCCCCCCGTGACAATTCGTCCCGCTTCGACGACTGATCCGCTCGCCCCACGGTCGTGCTCCCTGGCGATCGCCGATCGCCTGAAAATTGTTCCCGTTCTGCTGGGCCTGTGCTGGGCCACCCAGGCCTGCGCTGCTCCCTGGCAGGCCCGTCGATCGGCCGGGCCTACGGGCCTGCTTGGGCAGGAGACGGATCGGCAGGAACCGGCCCTCAGCGGCAATGGGCAATGGCTGGCCACCCTGCTGCTTCGGGATGGACGCCCCAGCCTGTTGCTCCAGGAGCAGCCCTCCGGCCGCAGGGTTCCCTTGCCCAACCTGCGGGGGTTGACCCCCCACCGCTCCCCTTCCTTGAGCTGGAATGGTCGTTACGTGGCCCTGGTGGTGCAGCAGGGGCCGAGGCGGCAGGCCGTGGTGGACGACCGGGCCAGCGGCCGACTGCACCGGATCCAACTGCCGATGGGGTTGGAGCCGGAACGGCTGTCTCTGGCGCCGGATGGGCGCCGGCTGGCCATTGCCACGGTGGTGCAGGGCCGTCCCCAGGTGCAGCTCTTCGACCTGTCGGGCGTGCTGGAACCGGATCTCCCGCCAGCCCAGGCCCTGCGGGGGCCCGCCACCCCCATGGAGACCCCATGACCCGGCTGGCCAGCGGGCTCGGGGCCGCTCTGGCCCTGCTGCTGTCCGGCTGCATGGGAACCATGCCCCTGCCGATGGGCCCCCTGAACAGCCAATTGGTGCAGCAGGGAAGCCACCGCGACCCCAGCCTGTCCGGGCCATGGTTGGCCCTCATTGCCAACCGAACTGGACGGGACCAGGTGGAGCTGGTGGATGTGGAGCGCCAGCGCCCCGTGCCCCTTCCCGGCCTCAACAGACCCGATGCCCGGCCCCTGAGTGTGGGGGTGGATGGGACGGGGGAGCGGCTGGCCGTGGTGCGGGAGGTGGCGGGCCGAACGGAGGTGGTGCTCTATCGCCGTGGGCTGCTGAGCACAGAGATCATCCCCATGGCACCCGCCGGGGTCCCCAGGCGGGCCGCCCTGCGGGCCGATGGACGGGAGCTGGCCGTGGAGGTCAGCCGGGATGGGCGGGTGCAGGTCGATCTGATCCAGGTGCCCTGAACCGGTGATCAGGGCACCAGGCCGGCCCAGTGGAGAAAGGTGTCGTGGCTGAGAAGCTCGATGATCACCACAGCGGCGAAGCCCACCATGGCGAAACGACCATTCACCCGCTCCGCATAGGCGCTCCAACCGAAGGTGGGAGGGTCGCCGGTGGTGGCACTGGTGAGCGGTGGCGGGGAGGAAGGCTGGGGGGAGGACAAGGCGGGGGGAGCAGGTTCAGGAGGTCAGGGAAAAGCTATAGCCCTCAGCGGGCAGCAGCCGCCAGGCACCCGTGCCATCAAGCTCCAGCACGGTGTTGTGGTAAGCCGTGAGGGTGGGGCGATGGCCCACGCTCACAAACGCCAGATCCCGCGCCACGAGCAACTCATACAGCCGCTTCTCCGTGGCCACATCCAGGGCGCTGGTGGCCTCATCAAGCACCACGAACCGGGGCGCATTGAGCAACAGGCGGGCAAAGGCCAGACGCTGCTGCTCCCCCAGGGAGAGGAGTCGGGGCCAATCCTCCTTGATCCCCAGATCGGGATCGCGGCTCACCAGCTCCGGCAGACGCACCTCTTCGAGGGCATGGCGCAACTGGGAATCGCTGAAGCGCTCGGGGGGCTGGGGGTAGCAGAGCTGTTCCCGCAGGCTGCCCAGCAACATGTAGGGCTTCTGGGGAATGAACATCAGTTCCGAGTTGGGAGGGCGCTGCACGCTGCCCTCGGCCGCCGGCCAGAGCCCACTGAGCAGGCGCAGGAACGATGTTTTTCCACACCCCGATGGGCCCACCACGAGCAACCGCTGCTGGCTGTCCACCGTCAGGGTGAGATCGCGAATCAGGGTGCGCTGGCTGCGGGGCGGCACCAGATCCACATCCTTCACCACGATCCCATCCACAGCAGGAGCCGGGGCCTGGGTGAGAGGGGCAGCGTCAGCCCCTTGGCCCACTTCGGCACTGATGGCGTTCACCTTGCTCTGAAAGGCCTCCAGACGACTGATGGAGGCGGAGAACTGGGCCAACTGCTCGATGTTGTTGACAATGAAGCTGACCGAGAAGAACACCTGGGAAAAAGCGATCCCCGCCTGACCAAAGACACCGAAATCGACGGTTTTGGCGAAGTAGAGAGGGGCAATCACCAGCCAGGGCAGGAAACGGGAGAAATAGTCGTAGGAGCGCTGGATCACACTGATCATGGCTTCCCAGATGATCAGACGATCGAAGTTGCGAATGGCCCCTCCCAGCCGGCGCTCCGCCTCCTCCAATTCCACCTGCTCACCCTGATAAAAAGCGATCGCTTCCGCGTTGTCGCGGATGTGCACCAATCCATAGCGGAAGTTGGCTTCGAGCTTGAGCTGTTGATTACGCAAGTCAACGAGTTTGCGCCCGGCAATCACGATCAGGGCCGTGCCAATCAGCGAGTAGGCCAGGAGCACAAGCGCCAGTCGGCTGCTGATGGTCCAGAGAACGATGATGAAGCTGAAAAAGGTGAGCAGCGCTTCAAAAACACCAACAGTGAACCCGAGGCTCTGGGCCGTAAAACTATCGGTGTCTTGCGAGATGCGCTGGTCGGGGTTGTCGATTTCCTCAATGGTTTCGTCATTGGGATTGAGAACATAATAGGCGCGATCGGATAGATAGTTAACCATCAACTTACCCGTCAGCCATTGGCGCCACAGCAGGCCCAGCTTGGGAACGAGATAACTTTGTATGGCGCGGATCGGCAGGGCCAGCACCAGGCAGAAGGCATAGATCGCAACGATCTTCCAGAATTCATCGGCCTGATATGCCACCAAGGCGTTATCAATATTTCTGGCGACAAAACTGATGCCCACATTGATGCCATTGATCACCAGGATCAACAGAATGATTGCGCCCAGCAGCAGCCACGGCACCCAGCGGCCCTGGCGCAGCTTGGAGCGGAACGACCAGAACGCCAGCACACCAGCGGCGAACAGAGCCATGATCACCCCCCCGACGGGACTGGCCCAGATCGCCTGCACCTGCTGGGGAACGCCCGGCAGAAAACGGTTCTGGAGTTCCGGAACCGCGGCGCCGGTGAGGGCGATGGCACCGGTGAGCAGCAGCAGGGTGAGACCGACAACCACCGCCAACAGGGCGATGAGGAGCATCACAAACCACCACCCCGACCCGTTGGTGGCCTCCAGCGGGAGGAAATAGGGCTGGGCCAGACGCTGGAGCTGGCCCAGCTGCGCTCGGAGGGCCTTCAGGGGATTCATGAAAGGGGTGGGGGCAGCAACACGCTCCAGGCATTGTGACCGCCCGTGGGAGGGTGACGGCTGAATCCGAGGCAGACCATCAGCCGGGAGGCCAGGCGAGGGCACGTCCGCCGATCACGTGCACATGGAGGTGGAACACGGTCTGGCCGGCCTCCGCTCCGCTGTTGATCACGGTGCGCCATCCCACCAGGCCCTCCTGCCGGGCCACCTGGGCCGCCACCAGCAGCAGATGGCCGAGCAGCTCCTGGTCCTCTGGCCCCGCCTCCGCAAGAGAGGGCAGGGGTTTGCGGGGGATCACCAGCACGTGACACGGGGCCTGGGGGTTCACATCCCGAAAGGCCAGGCAGAGATCATCGCTGTACACCTCCTGGCAGGGAATCTCCCCCTTGAGGATGCGGCCAAAGATGGTGTCGCTCATGGACCGGGGAATGGGCGGATGGGACGGGGGGTGGCACCTCATTCACTGCAACCGTGAATCAGGGCAACAGCGATGTTGGCACGATGTTCGAGCGCGGCCCTGCGGGGCCTCGATGCCCAACCGGTCCGCATCGAGGTGGACATCTCTCCGGGACTGCCCGGATTGCAGATGGTGGGTCTGGCGGATGCGGCCGTGCAGGAATCCCGGGAGCGGGTGCGGGCCGCCCTGCGCAACAGCGGCCTGCGGGTCCCCCTGACCCGGGTGGTGGTGAGCCTGGCGCCGGCGGATGTGCGCAAGGAGGGGCCCGCCTTTGATCTGCCGATCGCCCTGGGGCTCCTAATCGCCAGCGGGCAGCTGCCCCCCGAGCATCTCGAGGGCATCTGGAGCGCGGCGGAGCTGGGCCTCGACGGCGCCCTTCGCAGCATCCGCGGCGCCCTGGCCCTGGCCATGGCCGCCCGGGACGCTGGAGCGAGGGCCTTGCTGCTGCCCTGGGGAAACGCGGCGGAAGCGGCCCTGGTGGAGGGGTTGCCGGTGCTCGGGGCCAGCAACCTGGGGGAAGCCCTGGGGCTCCTGAAGACCCCCACGTCCGCCCGCCGCCCGCGGGCGCGGCCCGGCCCTCCCCCCCCCGGGCCAACCGCCGACCTGGCGGATCTCCATGGGGCCAGCCACGGGCGCCGGGCCCTGGAGATCGCGGCGGCGGGGGGGCATCACCTGCTCCTGGTGGGCCCTCCCGGCAGCGGCAAGACGATGCTGGCCCGCCGCCTCGCCGGGCTCCTCCCGCCTCTGAGCCACCAGGAGGGACTGGAGCTGACCCGGCTGCAGTCGGTTGCCGGTTTGATTCCGGAGGGGGGAGGACTGGTGCGGCAGCGCCCCTTCCGCAGCCCCCACCACAGCTGTTCCGGAGCGGCCCTGGTGGGCGGTGGGGCGGTGCCGCGGCCGGGCGAACTGAGCCTGGCCCATCTGGGGGTGCTGTTTCTCGATGAGCTGGGAGAATTCCGCCGCTCCCTGCTCGACCAGTTGCGCCAACCCCTGGAGGATGGGGAGCTCTGGGTGACCCGCAGCCGCCAGCGGGCCCGCTTCCCCTGCCAGATCATCCTGGTGGCCGCCACCAATCCCTGCCCCTGCGGCTGGTTTGGAGAGCCAGGACGGGAGTGCCGCTGCTCGGAAGCGGAGCGGCGGCGCTATTGGAGTCGGCTCTCGGGCCCCCTGCTCGACCGCATGGACCTGCAGGTGGTGATGCGCCACCCGGAGGCCCGGGATCTGGCCAACGCCTATGGTGCCGCGGCCGATCCCCCCAAAGGAGCGGTGGTGCCGGAAGGCAGCCGGGTGGTGGCTGCCCGGGTGCGGCGGGCACGGGGGCGGATGCGCCAGCGCAACCCCCAGGGCTGCAGCAACGGCCGCCTTCCCGCAGAAACCCTTAGGCCCCTTCTCCACCTGGAGGACGGAGCCAGGAGACTGTGGGAAACGACCCTGGAACGGCGTCAGCTGACCCTGCGGGGTGGACTGAAGGTGCTTCGCGTGGCGCGGACGATCGCCGACCTGGCAGGCCAGCGGGAGGTGGGTACGGCCGCCATCGCAGAGGCCTTCAGCTACCGGACCTTTGACCAGCTGGCCTGAGCCGTGGATCTAGCTCCAACGCCGGCGCGAGGGGGTGCCGTGGAAGGGCTGGACGCCCACCAGCGGGGGCTGGTGAAGGGCTTCTTCCCGGGGATCGCCGAAGGCGTGCTGCACCATGTCGGCGAGCCAGCGGCCGAAGGCAGCCGCAGAGGCAAGGGGATGGGCCATGGCAGGGATGAGGAATCCTTCAGCATGGCCGCAACTGCCCCACCCAGCCAATGAGGATTTACTCGCATCTTGCGCGGGATCCCCGTCGGTGGATCGGCACCGGGGATCCAGCGTGTTGGGGCAGCGAGGCGCTCAGCGGCGGCGGCGGCGCTGCTGGGCCTTGCGCTTGTATTTCTCGGTTGGGGTTTCGTGGTGGCGCAGGCGCTTGAGGTCTGCAAAGATCCCGGCCTTCGAGACCTGTCGTTTGAACCGGCGCAGGGCGGATTCAATCCCTTCGTTTTCGCCGACGGTGACCTGGGTCATAAAAGGGGGGCAAGACCACAAACAGCCAACCAACCTAGCAAAGGCCCTGATCCCTCACCCACCAGCCTGCGCTGGAGGGGCTGCGCTCTCGCTGGCGCCAGGCCAGGAGTCGTTGTAAACGTAGACATGGCCCAGGGAACGGCCGCCGAACTGGCGCCGTTTCAGGCGCCAACCGGGCTCCAGCTCAAGTTTCAGAAACCCGGCGCCCACACCTCCGGCCCGGGCCACCACCAGTTCGCCCTGGGCAGCGGATTTGGTGGGACGGGCCACCAGCAGGATGTCCCCCCCACCCTTCACCACACTGAGGCGATAGGAGGTGGCCAGATCGCTGCCACCAATGCGCAGGGAATAGCCGTTGGCGTCGATGAAACGGCCGCAGATCCCTGTGAAATCAAAGGTGCTGAGCAGCGGGTTGACCGCAGCCGGCTTTCCCTCGCCCACGGCAAAACAGGGACGGGTGGGCTTGAGTTGCTCGTAGATATTCAGCTGATACCGCTCCCCGGAGGTGCCGATCGGAGCGGCCACCAGAAGGAAGCGGGTGGGCTCCACCTCACCGGCCCCGAACAGGGCCTGGGCCCGGGTTGCTCCCCCGTCCACCGGAAGCGCCAGCACCGCTCCCAGGAGCAGGGCGCCAGCGAAACGACCAGGCTGTGGGTGGGGAGAAGTCCGCACGTTGAACACCGAAGCAATCGAGCCATGGTATGCACCCCATCCAGGGGATACCAGGGGCGGGGAAGGCGGCTGGAGCGCTGACCCGACTCGGTTTGGATTCAGGCGGGTCGGTTGATGCGGATCGCCAGCAGGAGCGCCACCAAGGTGCCCGGCAGACTGGCCGCCAGGATCAATCGGGTGGTCTGCACGCCCAGGTCGGGATCGCCGTAGGCGAGCTCAAACACGGAGCCGGTGGCGGCGATCCCCAGGAGGCAGGCCAGGGCGAGGCAGAGCCCCGCCAGAGGTTTCATGGGCATGGGTGAGGAGAGCTCAGCGGATCGATTGAACGTGCTCGCGCCGGAAGCCGTGCTGCCTGAGCTCATCGTTCAGAGCCAGCTCATCGGTGACGCGATCCACAAAGAGAACCCCCTTCAGATGATCCATCTCATGCTGAATGCAGCGGGCCAGCAGACCATCCGCCTTGAGCCGCCTGGGGCGGCCGAATTCATCGCGGAAGCCCACCTCCACCACCGAGGGGCGCACCACCTGCAGATACACGCCAGGAATGCTGAGACAACCCTCCTCGTAGGTGTTGCAGGAGGCTCCGGCAGCCGTGATCTCCGGATTGATCAACACCAGCGGGGGCGTGCTGGCCTCCTCCAGATCCAGATCGATCACCAACAGCTGCTTGGAGACACCCACCTGAGGAGCCGCCAGCCCGATGCCCTTGGCGCTGTACATGCTGCGCAGCATGTCGCGGGCCAGATCCCTGACGCTCTCATCCACCTTGCTGATCCGGCGGGCCGGGGAACGGAGTTCCGTGGCGCCAAGCTGGTGGATCGGCAGGGGGGGAGGGGAGTCGGGTTGCTTGGGCACCAGCACGGTGCGGCTTGTCTCCTCCGCCTTGCGGGCCATCGCCGCGAAGCTGCGCGCCAAGTGATCACCTAAAACAGTAGGTCCATCCTAAGAGCTATCCGGAGGCGGGAGGTGAGGCCAGGTGCAACCCCCAGACCCCTCCCAGCCACTGACGCCGTTGGTGCGGTGCCCACCTGGCGGGACCCCCGCTTGGCGGGCGATCACCTGTTCTGGCTGGAGGGGCGTCCGCAGGAGCAGGGCCGAACCACCCTTCTGATGCGATCCGCGGCAGACAGGGACGCCATCCCCCGGGAGCTCACGCCCGCCCCGTGGAACCTGCGCAGCCGGCTGCACGGCTATGGGGGGGGGGCGTTCACGAGCCATGGGAGCACTGTGGTGTTCGTACACGACGGCGACCGCCAGCTCTGGCGGCTGGATCTGGACGCCGATCCGCAGGCCCCCCTGCCCGCTCCCCAGCCGCTCACGGCTCCCGTCGTTTCCACCGCAGGGGAAGAGGGAGCAGACCAACGGGCCTTTGGAGATGGGCTCATTGATCGATCGCGAGAGCGGTGGATCGGCGTGATGGAAGCCGGCGGCGCCGACCGGCTGGTGGCCGTGAGCCTGGCGGGGGGAAACCCCCAGACCCTTCACCAGGCAAGGGATTTCTGCAGCTCGCCCGCCCTCTCCCCCTCCGGAACCCATCTGGCCTGGCTGGAGTGGCAACAGCCCTTCATGCCCTGGGAGAGAAGCCAGCTCTGGATCGGCCGTTTCGATGGCGCTGGCGGCCTCACCGCCGTGCGCTGCCTGGCCGGCTCCGATGGCACCTCACCCACCGGGGAATCGGTGTTTCAACCCCTCTGGGTCGGACCCGATCTGGTGGTCGCCGGCGATGGCAACGGCTGGTGGAATCTGCGGCGCTTCGCCAACGCCGAACGGGAGGGCGACCCGGACCTCTTGGTGGGGGAACCCCTGCTGGAGATGGCGGCGGAGTTTGGCGTGCCCCAGTGGGTGGCGGGATTGCGCACCACCGCCTGGGATGGGGAGCAGCTTCTGGCGGCCGTCTGCCGCCAGGGCACCTGGGAGCTGGGCCGTCTGGAGAAGCGCTCCGCGGAGCCCGGGCCCTGGGCGTGGCAGCCACTGGCCGTGCCCTTCTCGGAGCTGGCCGATCTCAGCGCCGAACAGGGACGGCTGGTGGCCATCGCCAGCGCCCCCCAAACGATGGCCGGGCTCCTGGAGATCGATCTCGCCGATGGCACCTGGACCCACACCCCCACGGCACCCAGCCCCCTGACGTCAGAGGAGATCAGCCCCCCGGAAGCCCTGTGGTTCAACGGGACCGGCGGCGCGCCCACCCAGGCCTGGTTCTATCCCCCCAGCGGCGGCGCCGGCTCCGACAGCCCCCTGCTGATCCGGGCCCACAGCGGCCCCACGGGCATGGCCCGGACGGGCCTCAACCTGGTGGTGCAGTTCTGGACCAGCCGGGGCTGGGGCGTGGTGGATGTGAACTATGGGGGCTCCAGCGGCTTTGGCCGGGCCTACAGGGAGCGGCTGCAGGGGCAATGGGGGGTGCTGGATGTGGCCGACTGCCTGGCAGCTGCAGCGGCCGTGGTGGCCAGCGGCCGGGCCGCCCCGGAGCGGGTGGCCATGGAAGGAAGCAGCGCCTCCGCCTTCACCGTGCTGGCGGCCCTGGCGGCCAATGGGGGGTTGCAGGTGGGAGCCTGCCGCTACCCGGTGACGGATCTGGAGGCGTTGGCCCGGGAGGGCCATCGCTTCGAAGCCCACTACCTGGATGGGTTGGTGGGTCCCCTTCCCGAAGCCCGGGCCCTGTATCAAGCCCGCTCCCCCCTGCAGCAGGTGGGGCGGATCCACCGACCGGTGATCCTGTTTCACGGCCTGGACGACACGGTGGTGCCCCCGGCCCAGAGTGAACGGCTGGCCCTGGCCCTGGGCGAGCGGGGCGTACCGGTGGAACTCTTTCTCTTTCCTGGCGAGGGGCATGGCTTCCGCTCCGGCGCGATACAAGCCCAGGTGTTGGAAGCCACCGAGGCCTTTTTCCGGCGCCATCTGGGGCTGCCTCGATGAGCGAGGGACTCGTCCTGGCCGGCCAACCTCTCGCGATCTGGGCCATGGCGCTGGCGGCTCTGCCCGCGCTTCTACTGGTGGGCACCGCCCTCGGCCGCGGGCTGGGGGTGCATCGCTGGGGCATCCCGGAGGCCCTGCTGGCGGGGCTGGTGGGGCTGCTGATCAGTCCCCAGGGCGTCTGGCCCCTGCTGCCGGCCGGGGTGATTGCGCTCTGGGATGGCCTGCCCCTGATCCTGCTCACCCTGGTGTTCGGAAGCCTGCTGGTGGGCAAACCCCTCCCCAAGCCCGGAGGGCTCTGGCATCCCCTCCGGGCCCAGGTGTTGCTGTCGCTCACCCTGGCCTTTGGCCAGTATCTGATCGGCGGGGTGATGGTGCTTCTGGTGCTCCAGCCCTGGCTGGGGGTGAGCCCCGTGATGGCCTGCCTGATTGAGGTGGCCTACGAGGGGGGCCATGGGTCGGCGGCGGCCATGGCCCCCACCTATGAGCAGCTGGGGGTGGAGGGGGCAGAGGCCCTGGGGCTGGCCCTCGCCACCGTCGGTCTGCTCACCTCCACTCTGGTGGGAGGCCTGCTGGTGGTGTTGGGCCGTTGGCAGGGCTGGGTGAGCGAGCCGGTGGCCTTGTCCGAAGGGAGGGCCGAAACCGCGACCGCTGCGGATCCGTCAGCCACCCCCCTTCTGGATCGGGACCAGCGGCTGACCCAGCTCGACGCCTGGGCCGTGAACCTCGCCCTGGCGGGGGTGGCGGTGGCCCTGGGCTGGATGCTGTTGCAGGGGCTCCGGGCGCTGGCTCCCCAGCTGGGGTCTGGCGTGGCCACGGTGATCGCCGCCTTCCCCGTCTTCCCCCTGGCCCTGGTGGGATCGGTGCTGGTGCGAGCGGTGCTGGAGCGCACGGGAGCGGCGCCGTTGGCCTCGGCTCCGATCCAGAACCGCATCGGCACCCTGGCGGCCGATCTTCTGATCACCGCCGCCACCGCCTGCCTGGATCTCACCACCCTGAGCCAGCTCTGGAAGCCTCTGCTGGTGCTGGGGCTGGCTGGGCTGCTCTGGAATCTGCTGGTGGTGCTGGGCCCGGGCCGCTGGATGCTCCCCGCCCCCTGGTTTCAACGGGGACTGATCGACTTCGGACAAGCCACCGGTGTGGCCGCCAGCGGCCTGCTGCTGCTGAACATGGCGGATCCGAACGACCAGGGTGATGTGCTCACCCCGTTTTCGATCAAACAGCTTCTGCTGCAGCCCTTCGTGGCGGGGGGCGTGATCACGGTGGTGGCCCCCCTGGCGGTAAGCCAGTGGGGCCTGCCGGCCTGGACGGGGCTATGCCTGGCCCTGGTGCTGCTGTTCGTGGGGTTGGCGGTGGTGCTTGGGCGGGGCCGCCCGGAGATCAGCGCACCATCGCCGCCACATTCCCCCCATCCACCGTGAGCACCGCGCCCGTGGTGCGTCCCATGCGGGCCAGGGCCACAAAGGCATCAGCCACATCGGTGGCCAGCACTTCCTCGCCCAGCAGGTTGCCGGCCATGTACACCTCCTCCGACACCCCGCGGGCGGCGGCCCGCTCCCGGATCATGGCGTCATCCAGCAGGCCCGAGCGGATGCGGTCGGCATTCACCGCATTCACCCGAATTCCCGCCGGTCCCTCCTCCAGGGCGTACTGGCGAACGAGGGCCAGCAGGGCCGCCTTGCTGATGCCATAGGCGCCGAAATTGGGGCCTGGATTCAGGGCCTGCTTGCTCACGTTGAAGAGCAGCTGCCCCCCCAGCCGACCGCCGACGCCATCGCCGGGGCTCTCGGCGTTGCGCCCATCCTGGCTGCGGAAGATGGCCATGGCGGCCTGGGCAACGGCCTGATGGGAAAAGAAATTGAGCTCGAAACTGGCCCGCAGATCCCCATCGCTCAAGGTGGCCATGGCGCCGGTCCAGGCGGCACCGGCATTGCTCACCACCCCATCCAGGCCCCCGAAATGGGCACACACCTGGGCCAGGGCAGCCCGCACGGCCGCCGCGTCGGTGACATCGCAGGCCAGGGCCAGGGCCCGCTTGCCGCAGCGGCTCGCCACCGCCTGGGCCCCCTCCCGATCCCGATCGAGCACGGCCACATCGGCCCCCTGAGCCGCGAAGGCCAGGGCCGTGGCGGCGCCGATGGCCCCCGCTCCCCCCGTGATCACCACCACCTGGCGGGCCAGGGGCTTCTCCGCCGCCTTGCCCAGCTTGGCCTGCTCCAGGCTCCAGTACTCCATATCAAAGGTGTCCGCCTCGCCAACGGGCTGAAAGCGCCCGATGCCTTCCGCAGCCAGCAGGGTCTGGGCCCAGGCTTCCGCAAGATCCGCCGTGACGGCCGCATCGGCCGCTCCCTTGCCCACCCCGATCAGGCCCACCCCCGGCAGGGCCAGCACCCGGGGCAGGGGATCCAGCGGGGTTTTGCTGCCCCCCACCCTGGCGTTCTGACGGCTCACATAGGCCTGATACTCGCGGATGAAGCCCGCCAGGGCCTCCTCCACCTGGAAACACCAGGCCTGCAGATCGGCCGGAGCCGGCGCGCCATCCGGTGTGGCGGCCGCGGGTGGGGCAGGCAGCACCAGCGGCTGGGCCTTCGTGCGGATCACATGGTCCGGGGTCGCCACGCCCCGGCGGGCCCAATCCGGAAGCCGTGCATCATCGGTGACAGCCCGGGCCAGGGGAGTGGCCCGCAGATGAAGGCCCCAGCGGGTGGGGCAACCGGCCCCATGGGCCGCCCGGGCCAGGGCACCGCGCACCACCGGCAGCAGGGCGGCCGCCGCCGCGGGCCGCTCGGGCAGGGCCACGGTGTGAAGGGAGCGCTCGCCCCGGTTGAGCCGCTCTTCCGCCAGCCGCACCAACGCGATCATGCGGCCATAGCTCTGCTCCGCCGTTGCCCCAAAGGAAAACAACCCGTGCTGGAGCAGCACCATGCCCTCGATCTGATCGGGGCTCTGGTGGGCGATGGCGTTGTCCCAAGCAGCGGCGCAGGCCTTGGCGAGAGCAAAGCCCGGCATCACATAGGGCACCAGGAGCACCCGATCGCCGTACACCTCCCGGCACACCGCGGCGGCATCGGGTTGGTCCGCCAGGGCCAGCAGGGCCGTGGAGTGGGTGTGATCCACAAAGGTGTGGGGCAGGAAGGCATGGAGCAGGGCCTCCACCGAAGGATTCGGAGAGGAGGGATCGATCAGGTTCTGCCGCTGCGCCGCCACCATGGCCTCATCGCTCAACGCGTCCAGCGCCCGCAGGGCCTGGAGCGGCTGCAGCCGCACGGCGGGATGGCCCGGGGGTTCGATGGTGGCCAGGTCCCAGCCGCTTCCTTTCACGCAGAGCACGGGAATGGTCTCCCCCAGCAGGCCCGTGGCCGTGGTTTTCACCGAGGTGTTGCCGCCCCCATGGAGCACCAGATCGGGATCGGCCCCCAGCAGCCGGGCGCTGTAGGTGCGCAGGGCGAGGGGTTCCCCGATGCCCTGGCTGCCGTAGTGGGCGATCGCTTCACGGGCAGCGGCCTCCGACCAGCGGTTTTGGACGGGCATGGGGCAGGAACAGGGCGGGACGAGGCTACGCGGATCCAGGGCGCCCACCGCGATCGGCAAAGCGAAGACAGATCCAGGGGCCATGGCTAGCTTTCGGGCAGGCCAGCCTTCGCCGTTTCGCTTGCTTCCGATGGCTCTGCGCACGCTTCTCTTCCTGATCACCAACCTGGCGGTGGTGCTCACGATCTCCCTGATCCTGAGCCTGCTCACCTCCATCGGGTTGCTGCCACCCGACCTTCCCCTGCTCCCCCTGCTGGTGAGTTGTTTCGTCTGGGGGGTGCTGGGCGCCTGGATCTCCCTGCAATTTTCGGCCGAATCGGCCAAACGCATGATGGGAATCCAGCTGGTGAACGGCAGCGGCGGCTCCACCGAGCGCTGGCTCCACAGCACCGTGGCACGGCTGGCGGAGAAGGCGGGATTGCCCATGCCCGAGGTGGGGGTGTATGGCTCACCGGAATGGAATGCCTTCGCCACCGGCCCCTCCCCCCAGCGGGCCCTGGTGGCGGTGTCGACGGGCATCCTGGAGGGCATGCCGGAAGATGAGCTTGAGGCCGTGCTCGGCCACGAGATGAGCCATGTGGGCAATGGCGACATGGTGACCATGACCCTGCTGCAGGGCGTGATCAATGCCTTCGTGATGTTCCTGGCCCGGGCCGTGGCCTTGTCGCTGCCCAACCGCAACAGCGAGGAGCGGGGCTATGGCCCACCGCCCACCATGCTGCTGGTGTGGCCGCTGGAAGTGCTGCTGGGGGTCCTGGGGTCGCTGATCACCGCCTGGTTTTCCAGGCACCGGGAATTCCGGGCCGATGCGGGCTCGGCCCGCCTCACCAGCCCCAACGCGATGGCTGGCGCCCTCGCCCGTCTGGGGCAGATGGAGAATCTGCAGGACCCTCGCGACGAGCCCACCCTGGCCACACTGAAGATCAATGAACCGCCAGGGTTCCTGCGGCTCTTTGCCAGCCATCCCCCCATCGAGGCCCGCATCCGCGCCCTGCAGAGCCTGGCCCAGGCCGGCAAGCTCGCTTGACCAACCAGCCATGAAGGCGATCACCACCCTCGGGCCCAGTTCGGAGCATCCGGAAGGCCTCCTTCAGGACACCCTCCTGTCCTTTCCACCCCTGCCGGGCCCCCACGACCTGCGGATACGGATGGAAGCGGTGGCCGTGAACCCGGTGGACCTCAAGGTGCGCAGCACCCTGGCCCCAGGAGCCCCACCCCAGGTGCTGGGTTGGGATGGGGCAGGAGTGGTGGAAGCGATCGGCGACGCGGTGCAAAGGTTCCGCCTCGGCGATGCGGTGATGTTCGCCGGGTCCATCCACAGATCGGGCTGCCAGGCGGAAAGTGTGCTGGTGGATGCCCGCCTGGCGGGCCGCAAACCGGCCAATCTCTCTTTCGCCGAAGCGGCTGCCCTGCCGCTCACCGGGCTGACGGCCTGGGAATCGCTCTTCGAGCGCCTGGGCCTTGATGCAGACGGTGGCGATCGGGGCCGCCTCCTGCTCATCCTTGGTGGAGCAGGAGGCGTGGGCTCCCTGGCGATCCAACTGGCCCGGCGAGCGGGTCTACGTGTGATCGCCAGTGCCTCCAGGCCCGAAAGCCAGGCCTGGGTGAGGCAACTGGGGGCGGAATGGGTGGTGGATCACAGCCTGCCGATCGGCCCCCAGCTGGACGCCCTGGGGCTGAACACGGTCGATGCCATCGCCAATTTGTACGACACGGATCGCTACTGGGAGTTCATGGCTGAGCGCATCCGTCCCCAGGGCGCGATCGTGGCGTTGGTGAGCAGCAAGGGTGGTCTGGACCTCAACCTCCTGAAGAGCAAAAGCGTGCGTTTCTGCTGGGAATACATGTTCACGCGCTCCCAGTTCCAAACGCCGGATATGGACGAGCAGGGTCGAATCCTGGATTCCCTGGCCACTGCTGTGGAAGCTGGCGAGGTTGTGAGCACAGCCCAAACGTTTCTCCAGCCCATCAGTGCGACAACATTGGGCAGGGCCTACCACCTCCTGGGGGAGGGCCACAGCCTTGGAAAAATTGTGCTCAGCGGTTGGGATTGAGGGCCTGAAGCCTCCTCCCTCTAGGCCTGCAGCCAAGGATTGGCCAGAGGAGCCACCAAAGGAGAAGCAGCTTTTTGCCAATGGTGTTGGTCGACAGTTGTTGCCATCCCGGTCAGAGGAACGGGATTCGACACAGGCCGCAGACCTGCAGTGAAGGGCTGCGGCCTCTGGGGAGAACTCGGGCGGCCTGGCCAGCTGGTCTCGCGCCAGGACATCCGCCCTTTGTCCCGAATGATTCCATCGGCCTGAGGTTCAAGCGTCAGCAGGGCTGATTGGGCCTCTGAAGGATCTCCCCCCCCATAAGCAATCAGACCATCTGAGCCTTGATGAGCCACGGATTGGGTCGGACTTTGGATGCGCAACCCAGAGGTGTTTGCTGGAGCACTGGACTGGCTGCCAGAGAGCTTCAGGTCGGCAATCTGCATCATCGTCCCCGTTCCCTTCAGAGTTGGGAAAATCAACCGATATTGCATCAACGCAGGCAGACTCGGCATCACAACAGCTGCTGAATCCGTATACCTTGCAGCAGGCAGTTGCAGGCTGCCAGAAGACAGCATTTGCCAAGATCCACTCTGCAATCCATACATCTGATAGCTCGCCGGATCCCTCTCGGGCACATCATTCGCCGTTGTGA
>JAYKJF010000035.1:0-10785 GCA_035285785.1 Cyanobacteriota bacterium | reverse complement strand
ACCAGGTGTTGGACCTGCTCTCCAGTGGGCTGACGGACCGGGATATCGCTAAACAGTTGATGGTGAGTGAGGAAACAGCCCACACCTACAGCAAGCGGCTGATCCAAACCCTGGGGGTGAACAACCGACTGCAGGCCGTGCTCAAAGGAATGCGCTGCGGCATGGTGCAGCTCTGACGGCCGTTGGCCGCGCATTGCCCCCAAACGGGGGCAGACCCTGCGGACGGCGACCGTCCATGCTGTTGGGGTTGCCGATGCCGTGCCATGGGTCAGTCCACGTCCTCCAGGCTCACCATCGGAGAGCTCCAGGCCAGTTATCCGCTCTACTGCAAGGCCATGCGGATCCTGATTCGCGAAGAGAAAACCATGGAACAGATCAAACGGAGCGTCTGCTGGCATCGCCTCACCACCCTGCATGCCTGCATGCCGAGGCAATACAAGGATCCGGAACACCTCTATTTCCATCTCCGACGTGAGCTGAACCAATGAACGTGACGGCGGGTGGCACTTGCTGGGCATCACCTTCCGTGCTGCTCCCATGGCCCACCCACCCGTCGACGACACCCTGGTGGCATCGCTCATCGCCCTGATGGAACAGGGCACCGCTCCCTGGCGACGGGAGTGGGACAACACGAGCGGAGGGCACCATGTGAATCTCTTCACCGGACGCCCCTACCGCGGGGCCAATCCCATCCTCCTCACCATCGGCCTGCACCAGCGGGGGGTCAGCCTTCCCTATTGGTGCGGGGTGGGGGAAGCCAAGGCCCATGGCCTTCACCCCAGAACAGGATCCAAGGCTGTCACCGTGCTGCGCCCCCAGCTGCGGCGCAAGACCAGGACCGGAAAGGCTCCTGAGCAAGCCCAGCCCCTAGAAACCCAGCGCCCGAAGGAGGAGGGCACCGCAGACATCCGATGGGTGCGGTATGCGCCGGTCGCCCTGTTCAATGCCCAGGATCTGGAGGGCGAGTCGTTGGCGGCGCTGATCCACAGCCGCCAGGCCGGAACGGGGGAGGCCAGCCGGCCGGAACCGGAACGGCTGGCCCAGGCGGAGGCCGTGCTGCGGCAGTGGCCGGTGCCCCTCCAACACGGGGGCCCGATGGCCTTCTACAGCCCCCGGGCCGACAGGATTCACCTGCCTGAGCGCCGTGCGTTCCAATCCAGTGCGGCCCTCTATGCCACCTGGGCCCATGAGGCGCTCCACAGCACCGGCCACCCGAGCAGGCTGGCCCGCAACCTCGATGGCTGTATCGGCAGTGCGGCCTACGCCAGGGAGGAGCTGGTGGCGGAGCTGGGAGCCGTCTTGCTGGGGGATCGGCTGGAGATCGGCAGCAACGTGGCCAATCACGCGGCCTATCTGAGCGAGTGGATCGCCCTGTTGAAGGAGTCTCCCAAGCTGCTCTATCGGCTGCTGAGCGAGGCCCGCCAAGCGGCGGATCTGATCTGTCCCATCGCGCCGTCCACCACCGGTTAGAGCGTCAGGCCCCTTCCCGGGGAGGGGACTCCAGCAAGGTGGCCAGCAAGGGAGCCAGGGGAACCCGGGCCAGACGGGTGGCCCGGTCGGACACCGCATAGGGAAGCCAGAGATGATCGGCGTGGATCAGCCCCCCGCAGCTGTAGACCACATTGGGCACGTAGCCATCCCGCTCATCATCCGCCGCCCGCAGGAGGGGATGACGGAGCCTCCCGATCACCCGGGAGGGATCGTGAAGATCGAGGAGCGCTGCGCCGATGCAGTATTCCCGCACGGGGCCCACGCCATGGGTGAGCACCAGCCAGCCGGCCTCCGTTTCCAGGGGCGACCCGCAGTTGCCGAGCTGGATGAATTCCCAGGGCTCCTGGGGCCGGAGCAACACCTGGGATTGGTGCCAACAATCCGGTTGGTCACTGCGCATCAGGTGGATGTTCTCACTGTCCTGACGGCCGAGCATCAGCCAGGCCCCATCCACCTGCCGGGGGAAAAAAGCCAGACCCTTGTTGCGGATGGCCGAGCCCTGCAGGGGCCGCAGGGAAAAGGTCTGAAAATCGCAGGTTTCAATCAGCTGGCTGTGGATGCCCTGCCCGTCGTAGGCGGTGGCGGTGGCCAGGTAGTGGGGGGGCTCCCCCTGGAGGCGCACGAAGCGGGCATCCTCCAGGCCATTGCTCTCCCGGGCGGTGACCGGGAACAGCACCCGTTCGCTGAGCGCACTTTCCGGGCTGTAGATCACCCGGTAGTGGCCCTCGCTGCCCTCCAGGCTGGTGATCTCCCCCTGGAACACAAAGGGGGAGACGGGATCGAGATGGATCTGCCCATCGGCTGTGATCACCCCACCCCGGAACTCGATGGAGGAGATGTGCCCTTCCCCCGTGGCCCGGAGGCTGAGCACCACCCTCAGATGGCCAGGGGGAAGATCCGCCTGGGAAGGATGGGGCACCAGGGAGGGGTTGAAGAGAGCTGCCGACTCCAGGGAGTATTCGTGGGTGAGGTAGTAGCCGAGCAGGAGCTGCTGCTCCGACGACAGGCAGAGCTGGCTTTGGAGCGGAGCGAGCACATCCTGCCAGCGCTGCCGGGCCAGACGTTCAAGAGTGCGATGGCGCTCCCCGAAGCGCTGGCGCAACCGCTCCAACTCCTGCTCGCAGGTGGGAGCATCGAGGGCCGCCAGCCGTTGCATGAGGCACTCCAGTCGTTCCACCGGACCCTGGCTGCCGGTGGGTTTCACCACCAGGGTGGGGAGGAAGGGACGCAGCAACACCCTTCTGGGATCGGGCTCCAGATGGAACGGAAGCCTCTCCAGGGGAAGGGATGCTGCCGGAGAGGCCGCGGGATCGCTCATGGGTGGATGGTGACGTCCTCACTCGTGAGCAACTTCATGTCGGCCAGAGCCATCAGGAAGGAGAGGGTGGATTCGGCCCCCTGGTTGCGGTTCACCCCAGTGGGTTGGAGCCCGTCGAAACAGCCCCCGTTGCTTGCATCGTAGAGAGGTTGGCGCAGATCATTGCGACCCAGAAACCAGTCGAAGCTGCGGGTGGCCTCCATGCGCCAGTGCTCTTCCCCGGTGGCATGGAAGGCCTCGA
The DNA here is from genome assembly GCA_035285785.1 of Cyanobacteriota bacterium. Taxonomy (GTDB): domain Bacteria; phylum Cyanobacteriota; class Cyanobacteriia; order PCC-6307; family Cyanobiaceae; genus Cyanobium. The sequence continues at coordinate 7,735 of JAYKJF010000035.1, read as the reverse complement.
TGCAGGCCGCCACACTGGCGGTGGCCTCCAGGGGCTGTTGATCATGGCTGGGGGGCACCTGGCCCTGGTGCCAGAAGCCCTCCGAACCGATCGGTCGGAAATGGCCCTCCGGAGCCGACTGAGCCTGCTGCAGCCAGGTGAGGGCGCTGAGGCCCGTGGCCAGCATGTCGGCGCGTTGCAACCAACGGCCGCTGAGGATGAGGGCCTGGGGGAGGCGGGCGTTGTCGTAGCTCACGATGGGCTCCAACCAGGGCCAGTCGGCGGTGCTGTGGGCTTCAAAGGTTGCGAGGAGCCGTTCGGAGAGGTCGAGGCGCCAACGGGCGGCCAGCAGGTCGCCATGGAGCACCCGCAGGTATTCGTGCAGGCCAAGCACGGCGAAGGCCCAGGCCCGGGGGGAGGTGAAGCCCTCCAGGGCGGGGAGAGCCTTCTCAAACAGGCGGGCTGCCCAGTTGCGCAGATTGGTCTGACCCGTTCGACCCACGATGGCGCCCAGGCCCCAGAGGGCTCTGCCGTGGCTGTCCTCCGAACCCACGCTCTCCAACCAGCGGCGATCGAAACCCATGAAATTGCGGAACCGACCACTCTCGGGAACGAAGGCGTAATGGAGGAAGGCGGCGGCGGCCGATTGGAGGCGATGGAGGCCGTTCAGGGGTTCCCCCAGGTGCTCCAGCTGGGCGGTGAACAGCAGGGCGCGGGCGTTGTCGTCGGTGCAGTAGCCGTGGTTGAAGTCGGGGACGCTGTGCACGGCGTGCTGGAACACCCCCGTGGAATCGGCCATGGCCTCCAGATGCTGGAAGCGCCACAGGGGAAGCTCCGCACCCTCCACGGCGAGGGTGGCCGCCGGCCGCAGGGTGCGGGCCCTGCCTTCGCCCGCATCCAGCAAGCGCTCAAACAACTGGGCATAGCGCTCGCCCACGGCCCCCCACACCATCTCCCGGCCGGCGAGATAGCCCTGCTTGCGCATGGCGTGCAGGCGGGTGGGTTCCCCCAGGAGCCCATTCACGGCGGTGGCGATGGCCGCCCCATCCCGAAAGGGCACCAGCACCCCCCGACCCTCGGCGAGCAACTCCTCCGCATGCCAGTAGGGGGTGCTCACCACGGCTTTCCCGGCGCCGTAGCAGTAGGCCAGGGTGCCAGAGGTGATCTGGGCAGGATTGAGGTAAGGGGTGAGATAGATGTCTGCCGCACCGATGTATTCGATCAGCTGCTGATCATCCACATAGCGATTCACAAAGATCACATTGTTTTCCACCCCCAGGCTCTGGGCCAGCCGCTCCAGAGAGAGGCGATAGGTTTCACCCTCCGCCCGCACCAGATTGGGATGGGTGGCCCCCAGGATCACGTACACCAGATCGGGATGGTGGGGCAGGATCCCGGGCAGGGATTCAATGCCGTACTCGATTCCCTTGCCGGGGGAGAGCAGACCGAAGGTGAGCATCATCGGCCGGCCGGCGACCCCGAATTGATCCTTGTAGAAGTTGGGATCCACAAAGGGTTGATCCGGGATGCCGTGGGGGATCACATGGATCTTGTCGAGGGGGGCCTGATAGGTGTGGGCCAGGATGTCCTGGCCCCGCTGGGTCATCACCACCAGGGCATCGGTCTGCTGGATGAGGTCGTCCATCACCCGCCGCTGCTCGCCCGTGGGGTGTTCCAGCACGGTGTGCAGGGTGGTGACCACCGGCAGCCGGAGGCGACGCATCAGATTGAGCAGATGGCTGCCGGCGGGTCCGCCATAGATGCCGAACTCATGCTGGATGCACAGAAGATCGGTGTGGGAGAGATTGATGAAATCGGCGGCCCGTTGATAGCTGGAGAAACTGCGCTCCGGCAGCTCGAAGCGCACCACATCGGGATAGTCGTAGCGGAACCCGGGATCGGTGACGCTGAGCACGGGGGTGCTCCAGCTTGGCCGTTGCGCGCCCACGGCCTGATGGAGATCGCGCGTGAAGGTGGCAATGCCGCACTGGCGGGGAGGGAAATTGCCAAGAAAGCTGATCTTGCGAGCGTTTCTTGACCCCATTGGCCGTCCTGAGCCCCCAAAACCTCGGCTGAGCGTATCCCTGATTCCCAAAGATGCCAGCGGCGGCGGGGGAGCAGGAAAACCGTCCAGGGCTGGTCTGCGCCAGCCGCGGGCGCAATCGAACAGCTCAGAGATCGAGCAGACCCGGCGGGGGGGTGAGGCCGATCCAGCCCTCCTCCAGATTCACCTCGGGCACGATGGCCTCCACAAAGGGGATCAGCACCCGCCGCTGCCCATCGGTGAGTTCCACCTCGAGCAGATCATTCCCCCCATGGATGAGATCCCGCACGGTGCCGATGGGACTGCCCTGGGGCAACAGCCTCACCTGCAGGCCCTCCAGATCCAGCAGATGGAATTCGCCCGGCTCCAGAGCCGGGCGCTCGGCCGCACTGGCCAGGAGCTCGGAACCCACCAGATCCTCCGCTGCCGTGCGGTTGCTCACCCCCGCCAGGCGCACCACATAGAGCTCCTTCCCCGGCAGGCGGCGCCCCGCCTGGAGCTCCACCGCCTGGATCACCCCCTGGCGGCTGCGCACCCAGCGGGCGCCTGGGGTGGTGAAACGCTCGGGGAAATCACTGAGGGGCAGCACCCGCAGCTCCCCCTGGAGGCCCTGGGCAGCCACAAGCCGACCCACCTCAAGCAGGGGGGGCAACGCCGAAGGGGGGCCGTCGGTGGGCATGGGAGGGAGCGGATCCGGCCAGCCTATGGAAGGCCTCGGCAAGATGGCCCCAAGACCCGATGCGTGCCGTGGCTGCTCTTCGCGTGATTGCTCCTGCCGGCGTGGCCCTGCGCGCCCAGCCGAGCACCGGCGGAGCAAGGCTGGCGCTCCTGCCGGAGGGCACGGGCGTCAGCCTGATCCAGACCGTGAAGGGGGATCCCTACGACGCCCCCGGAGAAACCCAGCGCAGCGATTGGCACCAGGTGCGGGCGGGCAACCTGGAGGGTTTCGTGGCGGCCCTCTGGCTGGAGCCGGGCGGCCAGCCCCCCACGGCAACCCGTTCGCTCCAGGGCGAGATGCGGGGCGTGTGGATCTGCAGCCACCACCACAGCCGGGTTTGGGACTCCCGGGACGCCTTGGCCCGGGCCCTCGATCAGCTGGTGGAGCTCGGCTGGAACACGGTGTTCCCGGCGGTGTGGAACCAGGGTTTCACCGCCTGGCCGAGCGCGGTGATGGAGCGCCATGGTTGTCCCAACCAAGACCCGGTGTATGCGGCCGCTGGCATCGACCCCCTCCAGCTGGTGGTGGAGCTCGGCAAGGCGCGGGGCCTCACCGTGATTCCCTGGCTGGAATATGGCTTCGCCGCCGAACCGGTGGGGGCCTCGCGGGGGCTCCTGGCGGCCAAGCCTGCCTGGGCCGCCCTGGATCGGAAAGGGCAGGTGGTGGAGGATGGGGGCCTGCGCTGGCTCAATGGCCTCCATCCGGAGGTGCAGGACTTCCTGGGGGACCTGGTGCTGGAGGTGGTGCAGCGCTACGGCGTGGATGGGGTGCAGGGGGACGACCACCTGGCGATTCCCCGGGCCGGAAGCCACGACCCAACCACCCTGGAGCGCTACCGGCAGGCCACGGGCAAGGCCCCCGCCGCGCGGGATGACGACCCCCGCTGGAGCCGTTTTCGCAGCGCGGAGCTGAGCCGCTGGGTGCGGGAGATGGGGGAGCGGATCCACCGGGTGCGGCCGGATCTGCTCTGGTGCCTGTCACCCTGCCCCCTGCCCACCGGTCTCACCCAGCTGATGCAGGACAGCACCGGGTGGTTGACCGACGGCAGCGTGGATCTGCTCCTGCCCCAGCTCTACCGCAACAGCGTGGCCGCCTATCGCCAGGTGCTGGAGGGAAATCTGCGACCCCTTCCCAGCAACCGTCGGCGCCAGGTGGTGGCCGGGCTCACCCTGCGGGCCAATGGCCAGGATCTGGAGGAGGCCACCCTGCTGGAGATGGTGCGCATCAGCCGGGAGGCGGGGCTCGGAGGGGTGGCCCTCTTTCACCACACGCCCCTGATGGGGGGCGATCAGCGCATGGCCCGGGCCCTGCGCAGCCAGGAGCTAGGACAGACCCATTCAGCTGCACCCTCCTGATTCCATGCGCGAAGGATCCCATCCTGATCTGTTGGTGATCGCGGCCAGCAACGGGGAGAATCTGAAGCTGGCGCACCGCTTCGCCGCCGAAGCCCGCCATCAGGGCGGGAGCGCGGCGGTGCTGGATCTCACGGCCCTTCCGTTGCCCCTGTTCACCCCACAGGCCCAGGGGGAACCCCACCCCGAAGCGGTGGCCCAACTGGAACAAACCCTGAGCGGTGCCACCCGCTGGGTGATCTGTGCTCCGGAATACAACGGGGGCATCCCACCGGTGCTCACGAGCGCCATTGCCTGGCTATCGGTGCAGGGCAGCGATTTCCGGGCTCTGTTCAACGGCCGGCCGGTGGTGATCGCCACCCATTCCGGAGGAGCGGGCCAGACCATGATGGCTGGCCTGCGGCTGCAGCTGGCGTTTCTGGGGGCGGAGGTGGTGGGGCGGCAGCTGGTGAGCCACCGCCACAATCCTGCGAAGGACGAAACGATTGCAGATCTGATCCAGCGGCTGCTGGCGATGGGGTTGCCCAAATCAGCTGTTCAAGACCCTTGACGCAGACAAGGTGATTTTGCTCGCAATGGCGGGCTCAACCCTCATCAACCGCACTGCTGACTGTGCGGAGAAACCGTCCTCCGCAAGAGATCTCTCTAGAGTCTCAACGTTAGAAAAAAAACCATGTCCAAAGCCCAGCTCACGGCCTTTTTTGCCAAGGTGGAGGCCAATCCGGCCCTCAAGCTCCAGGTGGATGCCGCCGCCGATGCCAGCGCCGTGGTGGCCATCGCCCAGGCCGAGGGCTTTTCCTTCTCCCCAGCCAGCCTGACGCGCCACCTCCGGGGGTAGGCCACCGATGGGAAGACCCTGGCTGCCAGGCAGGACAATGGCCAGGATCTTCCACCCCATCACGATGAAACTCCTCCCGTTGGCTCTCCTGGCGGCCCTGGCAACGGTTCTGGTCGGCCCGGCTCAGGCCAAACCCACCCTGGAGCAGGCCTGCGCCCGCTTCTCCTCCAAACTCGACTCCGCCGTTGCTGCAGGCGATACCGCCAAGGCCCAGCAGATCTACAAGGAAGGCAGCAAACGGGTGGCAGCCAATTTCAACGGGGCCACCTGCCCCAACATCAAGGCGCCATGAACTCCGCCGGCACGGAAGGAGTCCCAGGGGTCCTTCCGGCCATCAACCAGGGATCCGCCCCAGCCAACCATCGAGCAAAGCCAAACCCTCGGGCCAGTCGCCAAAACCGCTCTGATCATTGATGTGCCCGCAGGGGCCCAGCCGCACCACCTCGAGCCCCCAGGCCTTCGCCAACTCCAGGCTGAACGTCTCCTCAGCGTAGGGATCGTTGCTGCTGATCACCACCAGACCCGGCACGGCAAAGGGCACGCGGGCGGGGGGCGCAAAATCGGCAATCTGCCAGGGCGTGTCTGGCCGGCTGGGATCGGGCGGCGCCACGAGCAGGGCGCCGGCGATCGGCGGCGGCGCCGGCAGGGCCATGAGGTTGGCGGTGGCCAGGCAGCCCAGGCTGTGGGCAATCAGCACGGGCGGCCGGGGGCAGGCCAGCACGGCCCGCTGCAGATCAGCGGTCCAGGCCTGGGGTTCCGGATCCTGCCACTCACCGAATGTCACCCGTCCGAGCTCGGGCCGCACCCGCTGCCAGCGGCTTTGCCAATGGTCGGGACCGGAATTGAGCCAGCCCGGCACCAGCAGCAGGGGTGGGGTGGCCTCAATCACGGGACGGCACCGGACAGGTGAGGGGACGCAGCTCCCGATCCCCCACGATCTGGCGGTCGTGGCAGCCGAAGATCGCTTCCGGGTGCGCGTAGTGCTTGAACTCCAGCCAGTGGTGATCAGGGTCGATCAGGAAAAAGGTGTGGTGCTCCAGCACATCGCCGCCATAGCGCACCTTGGGCTCCACGCCGAAGCGGAGAGCCGCCTCCCGGGCCCGATCCCGCCAGAGGGTCCATTCCGCATGGGTGTCGAACGTCAGGCCGAAATGGCGCGGGTAAATCCCCCGTTGGGGCCTTTCCTCGATTTCGGGGGTGTGCTGCGCCACCAGCTGGTGCTCGCCCAGGTTGAGGATCAGGGCCTGGTTGCTGCGGCGCCCCACCCCGCAACCCAGGCCATCCGCATACCACAGCTCCGTTGCGGCCAGATCGGCGGAGGGAATCGAGAGATGGAAACGGATCATGGCCATGGCGCCGGGGTCAGCGGAGCTTCACCCAACCTATGGGCGATCCGAGGCTCCGCACCTCATCCGTGGGCACTTGACATCCCTGGAGGCGGGGGCTCCGTCTCCAACCGGGTGGGCGGCAGCCGCAGGCTCGCCAGCCAGGAGAGGGCCACCAGCAGGGCCGAACACCACAGGCAGGCCACCATCCCCCCTTTCAGATACACCCAGCCGGAGAGCAGGGTGCCCAGCAGCCGTCCGGCGGCATTGGCCATGTAGTAGAAGCCCACGTTGAGGCTCACCGCTTCGGCATCGCTGTAAGCCAGCACCATGTAGCTGTGGATGGAGGAATTCATGGCGAACACCACACCAAACATCGCCAGACCCACCACGATCACCAGACCCGGATGGGCCACCCCGCGGGCCAGGGTCAGGGCGATCAGGGCCGGCACCGCGGCCAGCACCGCTGCCCAGAACTGCACCGCGGCGGGTCCCGGCGGGCGGGCGCTGCCCCAGCTGCGCCGGAGGGCGGGCGCCGCCCCCTGCACCAGGCCGTAGCCGATCACCCAGAGCCCGAGGAAGCCCCCCACCTCCCAGAACCGCCAGCCCAGGGTGGCCTCGAGAAACACGGGCAGGGCCACCACAAACCACACATCCCGTGCACCGAACAGGAAAAAACGGGCCAGGGACAACCCATTGATCCCTGCGCTCTTGGAGAGCAGGGACGTGAAGGCGGGCTTGCGCTTCATCCGCCCGATCTCTTCCGGCAGCACCAGGGTGAGCAGAAACGCCAGGGCCAGGCCTGCCGCCAGCAGGCCCACCGCCCGATTGAAGCCAAAGGCGGCCAGCAGCACCCCGCCCAGGAAGAACCCCACCCCCTTGAGGGCGTTCTTGGAGCCGGTGAGGATCGCCACCCAGCGGAAGAGCTGACCCTCCCCCCGGCCCCGGTCGTCCGGGGTTTCGGGCACCACGGTTTTGATGGCACTTTTGGCGCTCATCTTGTTGAGATCCTTGGCGATGCCGCTGAGGGCCTGGGCCGCCATGACGTAGACCACACTCGCCCAGCGGGGCCAGCTGTCGGCCACGGGGATGAGCATCAGCAGGGCCCCGATCTGGAGCAGGGTGCCCACCCAGAGGGTGAGCCGCAGGCCGAAGCGCGCCCCCAGCCAGCCACCGGTGAGGTTGGTGACAATGCCGAAAAACTCGTAGAAGAGAAACAGAAAGGCGATCTCCAGGGTGGAGTAGCCCAGCTGGTGGAAGTGAAACACCACCAGCATGCGCAGGGCTCCATCGGTGAGGGTGAAGGCCCAGTAGTTGGCCGTCACGATCCCGTATTGCTGGAGGGGGCTGAGGCGCTGGGGAGTGGCAACCATGGTTCAGCGTGCGTCGATCAGGGCCACATGGCGCACCAGATCAGCCATGCGGGAGCTGTAGCCCCATTCGTTGTCGTACCAGGCGTACACCTTGAGCTGGGTGCCG
>JAYKJF010000034.1:0-15494 GCA_035285785.1 Cyanobacteriota bacterium | reverse complement strand
CCTTCCGATCAGAGTCCGCCAGGATCGGATAGTCGACAAGGGTGCATTGAGTGTCATTGATATCAGCGATCCAACCCCTGTGGCTCTCTGCCGTATCCACGCTCAAGGCCAGGGTTTTGACATGGCGCTTCTCCCACTCTGGTCGCAATCGGGCTACCTCGCCAAGTTCCGTGGTGCACACCGGCGTGTAGTCGGCGGGGTGGGAAACGAGCACCACCCAATGGTCGTCCGCAAAGTCGTAGAGATTGATCGGGCCAAGCTGGGAATCCTGGGTGAAATCAGGAACGGTGTCGCCGAGCTGAAGGGGCATGGCGGGAGGGTTAAAGGGATGGTGCCGATCTTGTCATAGCGGTGAGGTCGAGGGCCCAAGTCATCAGAAGCTGGCGAAGATGGCGCAGGCCCAAATCCTCCGTGGCGGACACAAAGAGCATGTCGGGTTCGAGGGCCCTGGCGCGGTCCAATTCACCGGCGGGGCAACGATCAATCTGGTTGCCGATCACCCGCTGGGGACGATCGGCATGGAACTCCTTCAGCACGTCACGCACCGTGGCCAGCTGCTCGGGCCAGGCGGGATCCGCCAGGTCGACCACGAGCAGGAGGCCATCGGCCTCCAGGGCCTCCTCAAAGGTGGAGCGAAAGGCCTCCACCAGGGCGGGGGGCAACTGGCGGATGAAGCCCACCGTGTCGGTGAGCAGAATCGGCTCCTCTGCCAACCAGCCCTGGCCCCCAAGAGTCAGCCGGCGGGTGGTGGGATCCAGGGTGGCGAAGAGCTGGTTCGCCGCCAGCACGCCGCCATCGGGCGCCGCTCCGCTGAGGGCATTGAGCAGGGAACTCTTCCCGGCGTTGGTGTAACCCACCAGCGCCAGGCGACAGGTGCCCCGCCGGGCCTGGCGCAGGCGGGCGCGATGGGCCTCCAGCCGTTTCACCTCCCGCTGCAGGCGATCAATGCGCCGGGCAATGGCCCGGCGATCCTTTTCCAATTGGGTTTCCCCAGGCCCCCGGGTGCCGATCCCACCCCCCTGCCGGGAGAGGGCCACCCCTCGCCCGGTAAGCCGGGGAAGGCGGTAGCGCAATTGGGCCAGTTCCACCTGGAGGCGGCCCGCCGCGCTGGCGGCGCGCTGGGCAAAGATGTCGAGGATCAGTTCGCTGCGGTCGCTCAGCGGCACCGCCAGCCCCTGCTCCAACTGGCGGGTTTGGCCAGGCGTCAGCTCCCGATCCGTCACCACCAGGCTGGCCTGGAGGCGGCGCGCCTCCAGGGCCGCCTCCCGCACCTTCCCTTCCCCCCAAAGACCGGCCCCGCCCCCCGATCGGCGCTGCACCACCACCCCCACGGGCAGGGCACCGGCACTGCGCACCAGACCCTCCAATTCGGCGATGCGCTGGGTCAATTGGAGGGGGAGTTCCTCCTGGCTGAGCACCAGCAGCAACACCCTCTCCCGGGAATCCCCCGGGCCATCGACGGGGGTTTTGGGGGGGAAGGGTGTCGTGGAGGGGGAACGCCCGCCGGCCGGAAGCGCCTCGGCCCCAGGAAGGGGTGATCGGCAGAGATCCGCCAGGTCGCCCTCCTCCTGGAGCCCCCAGGAAAACTCAGCCCCGGGGGAGGGCACACTCAGCCGGGCCCGCTGGGGCCCTCCAGCCACCGGCGTGGCCCCGAAGCGCAGCCAACAGTGGGCCCCAAGATCCAGCCCCACCAGCCCCTCCCGATGGCCCGGCTGCAGGGTGGGCTGACGGGCGGAGCCGGCACAGGTGAGCAGGCGAGCCACCCGCACCTGCCGACGGGACACCCCGGCCAGCCGTTCCTGGATCTGCCGGGCCGACTCCAGCTCCCCCACCCAAAGGGCCCGGGGCAGACCACGCCCATCCACCACCAATGTGAGGGGCACCTCCAGGGCGGCACCCTCTTTTCCCAGACGCTGCAAGGTGAGGAGATCGGCGAGGGTATCCGTGGGATGGCGCCGATGCAGCAACTCCTCCAGCCGGTGGCGAGCGGATGGCCGCAACCCTTCCGTGCGCCCCAGAAGCACCCCCTGCCTCATCTGCGCTGCAACAGAAGGCAAGGCACGCCGGCCCGGGAGGCGCCCTCCACATCCTCCGGCTGATCACCCACATGCCACACCTGGTGGGGCTGAAGATCCAGGGCTTCCATGGCCCGTTGCAGGGGAATGGGAGAAGGTTTCGCCGCCCCCACCTCGCTGGACACCAACACCTCATCCAGCCAGGGCCTCAACCCCAGGGAGGCCAGCAGACCGTGGAGCCGGCGATCGAAATTGCTCACCACGGCAAGTCGCAGGCCCTGCCGCCGCCAGGCGGCCAGATGCTCTGGCACCTCCGGATACACCCGCCAGAGCTGGGGCTCGGCAAAACGGTCAAAGAGATCCCCCACCAGATCGGGGGGAAGCTCCCCCGGGAGGCCCGTCGCCCCGAACACCTCCTGAATCCGCATTCCCCACCAGCTCCGCTCCGCCTCCAGCAACTCCCGGGGGTCGGCCAGGGAGAACGCCAAGGGTGGGGCGGCGCGGTAAATGCGGGGGAAGAGGGCATCAATGGCGGAGGCATCGACCTCCAGGCCATGCTCCATCGCCACGGCCGCATAGGTGGTCCCCACCGACTCCCGCAGGGTGATCAAGGTGCCCATGGCGTCGAGGAGCAGTCCCCGGGGCCTGGGAAAGGGCGACACCGGGAGCGGACCGGCCATCAGCGATCCGCCAACCAGCCGGCCGCCACCCGCAACTGTTGGGGAAGTCCCGGGAGCCTGGTGAGGTAGGCCAGGCGGCGAATCGCAAAGGCGGGAGCCCCCGCCAGGGTGAGGCCCCCTCCGGTGAGGGAGGCCTCCCCTTTGCCCAGGCTGAGCATTTCCCCCAGGTCGTTCCACACAAACGGCTCCAGGGGTTCTCCAGCCAGGGCATGCAACACGTTGCGGGCCACCACCGGAGCCTGTTGAAAAGCCACCTGGGCCGTGGCGGGACATTGGCTTGCCGGGTCGGCGGGGGGGGGCGATACCGCGGCCAGATCGCCCGCGACAAACACATCCCGGTGCCCCTCGAGCCGCAGATCGGGGTGGCAACGTAGGCGACCGATGAGGTCGAGAACGGGGGGGGGGCTCAGGGCCGGAGGCTGGAAGCGGAGACCCGCGGTCCAAAGGACCGCCCTGACGGGAAGGTCCTCCCGGGTGGCAGGGAGGCCTGGGGCCGCGGGCGGGAGCGTCAGCGTGAGGCGGTCGGCGGCCACGGCCTCCACCCGCGTCTTGAGCCGCACCCGCACATCTCGACGACGCAGCGCCGAGAGGGACTGCTCCCGGTTGAAGGCCTTGCCCTCGGCAAGCACCTGATCCCCTTGATCGATGAGCTCCACCACACAGGCCCCCTGGAGCAGGTCTGCCACCTTGCAGGCCAGCTCAACCCCGGTGGGGCCCGCCCCCACGATCGCCAGCCGCTGCAGGGGGCTCTCCCGGCGGCCCAGATCCTGGATCACCTGCTGGAGGCGCGCCACATCCGCCAGGGAACGGAAGGTGAGGCCGTGCTGCGCCGCCCCGGGGACGACCGTGTTGTTCTCCCTCGACCCGGTTGCCAGCACGAGGGCTGAGTAGGACAGCTGGCTTCCGCTGGCGGTGCGAAGCTCGTGGTCGTCGGGGTGGATGCTCACCACCCTGTCCTGCAGCCAACCCACCCCGGCCCCGGCCAAGAGGGTGTCGTAGCGGGGAGCGATCTCCCAGGCGCGCAGCTCACCGCTGAGGAGTTCGTAGAGAAGAGGGAGAAAGAGGAAGCGATCGTTGGGCTCGATCAACAGCAGGGGAGGATGGTTCCCCATGGCGGCCAAGGCCAGGGCGGTGTAGAGGCCCCCGAACCCACCTCCGACGATCACGACGGGATTCACCACATGGCCCTTGCGATCAACTGCCGTTGGTTGTCCAGCCTGCATGGCTTCACCATAACCAACCCATGATGGGTGTTCGCCCCCGGGGCATGATGGATTGATGAGTCGGTCTCCTTCTCCCCTCGCCCCCCCAGCCTCCACGGGTGCTGCGGCCGGCACTCCAACGGCGGCCAACGGAGCGCCGATCGATCTGGATGGGGTCCGAGCGCTCCTCGAGCCTTTGGCGGCGGAAGAGCGCTTGGCCTGGGCCCTGGACACCTTCGGGGAGGGGTTCTGCCTCACCACCAGCTTTGGCATCCAGGCCGCCGTGCTGCTGCACATGATCACGCGCCTCGGGGAGTCCCGCGGCGGCATGGGAGTGCCCGTGATCTGGGTGGATACGGGCTACCTGCCGGAGGAGACCTACCGCTACGCCGAGGAGCTGTGCCAGCGACTGCCCCTGAATCTCAAGGTGGTGCAGTCGGAGATGTCCGCGGCACGAATGGAGGCGCTCCATGGAAAGCTCTGGGAGAGCGGCCGGGTGGAAGACCTGTCGCTGTACAACCAACTGCGCAAGGTGGAGCCCCTGGATCGGGCGTTTCGGGAGGGGGGAGTGCGCTGCTGGGGAAGCGGCGTGAGGGGGGGGCAGACCGACCATCGCCGCACCATGACGCCCTTGGATCCCATCCGGGGTCTGTGGTCCCTGCGGCCCCTCCTGTCCTGGAGCACGAAGGACGTCTATTACTACATGGAACGCCACAACCTGCCCCAGCACCCCCTCTTTGCCCAGGGCTATTCCACCGTCGGCGATTGGCACAGCAGCGCGGCCGATGATGGGAAACGTTCCGGACGGGCCACCCGCTTTGGCGGCCTGAAACAGGAGTGCGGTATCCACCTGCCTGGCCTGATGGGCGAAGGCATTTGACCTGTGGCGCAGGTGGGCGCTGGCTCCTGGTGGGCAACAGCCGCTGGCACTGGGCCGAGCGCCTCCATGATGGCCGGCTGCGGGGTTGGGACGGGGAGCCTGGCGGCGGCGGAGACGCGGGGCCGCCCTTGGCGTGGGCCTCCGTCGGGCGGTGCCCCGATCCACAGATCTACCCCCCGGAGCGGGAGGTGGGGCTGGCGGATGTGCCCCTCCTCGGTTGCCCGCCCTGGCTGGGGGTGGATCGGGCCTTGGGGGGATGGGGGGCCTGGCGGGAGCTGCGATCAGCCGTGCTGGTGGTGGATGCGGGCACGGTGTTGAGTTTCACCCGGGTGGATCAGGGCGGCACCTTTCGGGGGGGGCGGCTGCAGGCGGGGCTGCGGCTGCAGCTGGAGGCCATGGCCCAAGGCACCACCCTCCTCCCCCGGATCCCCTGCCCCTCTCCCCCCCCCGCCACCGGGGTTGAGGAGGTGGAACCGGGCGACCCGGGCTGGCCCCTCGCCACCGCCGCAGCCATGCGGGTGGGGGTGGAACGGGGGCTGGTCGCGGCCATCCGTGAGGCGGCCCGGGAGGCCGCCAGCCCATGGGTGGTGTTCACGGGGGGGGACAGCACCCTGTTCCACCAGCGGTTAGCCCCAGAGCTGGAGCCGCTCGGCCTCTCCGTCGCCCACAAACCCCTGCTCTGCTTGGAGAGCCTCGCCCTGCTCCGCCCCGCCCCTGGCGCCGATCCCGTCGGGCGGAGGGCTTAGGCGAGGCCCAGGTCGGCCAGGATGTCATCGGCCATGGTTTCGGCCTTGACTTTGGTGTAAACCCGCTCGATGTTTCCCTGGGGATCGACCACAAACGTGTGGCGCATCATGCCCATGTATTCCTTGCCCATGAATTTCTTGAGCCCATAGCTCCCGTAGGCGGCGGCCACGGGGCAGGGTTCCGCATCGGTGAGGAGGGAGAAGGGCAGTTCGTATTTATTGATGAATTTCCCATGGCTGGCGGCGCCATCCTTGCTGATGCCCAGCACCACGACTCCGTGCTTCTGAAGACTGGTCCAACGGTCTCTGAAGTTGCAGGCTTCCTTGGTGCAGCCGGGGGTGTCGTCCTTGGGATAGAAGTAAATCACCACTCTTTTCCCCTGGAACGAAGCCAGGTCGACGGGGTTGCCATCCTGATCGGGCAGGGTGAAAGCGGGGGCTGGATCACCGATCGCGGGGGCCATGGCACAGCACGGAAGAGCGCAAAGAGCCTAGGGGGAGAGCAGCATCGGAGGGCGGTTGACCCGAGCATCTCGCAGGTGTGCGGCCCAAGATTTGGCGATCCATCACAGACATCTTCGAAAGATGTGGCTATGTTCAAAGAGAAGTCGTCTTCCAACCACCCGTGTTCAAGCGTCTGCTCGCTGGTCTCACAGTGGGAACGGCCCTGACTGTTGTCGCCGCCCCCCTGTCAGTCCAAGCCGCCACCAATCCTGTCCGCTGGAATACCGGCGGTGCTGTGTGGTCCACCAATCAAAAAGCTTTCGACACTTTCCTTAAAACCGGTGCAGTCACCGACCGTGGCCTGGCCGGTGGCCTGGCCCGCTCCGGCTGGTCCGCCAAGGAAGTGCGTGAAGGCCTGAAAAAGACCTACGACGTTGATGTCGTGGGCGTAACAAGGTTTCTCTACTCTGATGCCGGGGTGAAGTTCCTGAAGAAGGCCACCACCAGCTACTTCCCCTACTACAGCATGAACACTTACGCAGTGCAGGCACTGCGTTCGGCCATCATCGCTGATGCCGCGGACGGAACCATCTCCTCCGCCGGCATCCTGGCCGCCCTTCCTGTGGATTTCCGTCTGGCGGATTTCTGCAACACCTACACCGGCGCCCAGGCCCTCTGCACGGACAACAGCGGTTGCAAGCCCGGCACCGGTCAGTGCACCTCCCTCCTCTCCTGGTACGTGTTTCTTTCTGCCTGCATCCAGGCCAACCAGCAGCTTGATCCCGTGGCAGAAGTCAGGCTCCCAGCCCCTGCCCCCGCCCCTGCCCCCGAGCCCGTGCGCGGCCTCTGGTGAGTTGGGTCCAGCCCTAGCTCTTTTTGCCCCGGCCCCGGCCGGGGCTTTTTTGTTGGGCTGGGGCCTCCGCCCAGCGGCCTTCGAGCACCCCATGGCGCAGGCGCTGGGGCAGGCGTGCGCCGAGATGGCCAGCAAACAAGCTTCGCAGCTCCTCAACCTCCTGGGGAGTCCAACCGGCTTCCTCCAAGGTGAGGCGATAGGGAGCAAGGGGGCCAAACCATCGCCCCAGAAGCTGCTCCACAAGTTGGAGCTCCAGGGTTTCCTCCCACACCCGCTCCCCCAGCTCCCAGCCCAGGCGCTCCAGCGCGGACACCCAGGCGCTCGGGAAGAGCTCCCCCTGCAGCAGACCCTGGTCTTCCATCGCCCCTGCCCGCTCCAGCAGGGGTGGGGGGGGCTGGCCGCTGGCCCCAGCAGGGGAGCTCAGCCCCATGCGGAGGGCCGTGGCCGGGCCAACCCTGGGCTGGCTGAAGAGCAACCGCAGGTGGGCCCCCGGGGCCGCCAAGGCTGAGAGCAGTTGCAGCCACGCCTGGCTGCCCTCCCCATCGCTGGCCAGGGCGGGCTGGCGCCCCACGATCCATTCAAAACGTCCCCCCGGCTCCACCAAGGCCTCCAAGGGTTGGAGACAGCCGGGGGGCACCACCATCAGCCGGGGCCGCACCAGGGGATCCAGAATCTGCACCTGGGCTTCCAAGCGCTCCAGGTCGTCCGGCCGCTCCAGCGTGAGCACCACCTCCC
Source organism: Cyanobacteriota bacterium (assembly GCA_035285785.1). Taxonomy (GTDB): domain Bacteria; phylum Cyanobacteriota; class Cyanobacteriia; order PCC-6307; family Cyanobiaceae; genus Cyanobium. The sequence goes on along the minus strand of JAYKJF010000034.1, from coordinate 7,939 downwards.
CCTCCGTGGCCTGCCGCAGGGGATCCAGGGCCCAGAGCAGGGAGCGGGCCTGGAGCACCAGCACCCGATCCAGACGCCCTGGCTGGTGCTCTCCCCAAAAGCGCTGACGCAGGAGATCGAGCCGCTCCCCCTCCGCCGCCGCCTGGCGGGCCAGCCACCGTTGCAGCAGGGGATCTTCGGGGCTGGAGCTGAGCCATTCCCCCAACTCCCCCTGCTGCTCCGCCACGGCGGCGAGCTGGGCGGCCCGGCGCTGGCGCAACACCCCTCGGCGCTGGCCCTCCCACCCGAGGGTCCCCGGCTGCCAAAACACCTGGCCCTGGAGCGCTGGGGGCAGATATTGCTGGGCCACCCAGTGCTCCGAGTAGGCGTGGGGATAGCGGTAGCCCTGCCCATCGCCGAAGGCCTGGCCATCGCGATGGGCATCCCGCAGGTGGGCGGGCACCTGTTGCTTCTGGGCCTGTCGCACCACCTTGATGGCATCAAAGACCCCCAACGTGCTGTTGCTTTTCTCCGTGTTGGCCAGATAGAGGGCCGCCTGGGCCAGGGGATAAAGGCCTTCCGGCAGGCCCACCCGTTCGAAACTGGCCGCGCAGGCCTCCACCACCACCACGGCCATGGGATCGGCCAGGCCCACATCTTCTCCGGCCGAGATGAGCATGCGGCGGAAGAGAAAACGGGGATCCTCCCCGGCCTCCAGCATGCGGGCGAGCCAGAACAGGGCCGCATCCGGATCGGAGCCCCGCAACGACTTGATGAAGGCGCTGATGGTGTCGAAATGGGCATCCCCCTGCTTGTCGTACAGCACGGCCCGCTGCTGGATCGACTCCTCGGCGATCGCCAGATCGATGGCGATGCAACCCGCCCCATCGGGGTCCGTGGTTTCCACGGCGAGCTCCAGGGCATTGAGCAGGCTGCGGGCATCGCCATTGGCCACATCCAGCCAATGGGCCTCCGCCTCCGGGGAAAGCGAAATCGTGCGGTCCCCATAGCCGTGCTTGGGATCGCTCAGGGCACGCTGCAGCAGCCGGCGCAGGGCTGGGGGTTCGAGGGGCTGGAGCCGAAACAGCCTGGAACGGCTCACGAGGGCCTTGTTGACCTCGAAATAGGGATTTTCCGTGGTGGCACCGATCAAGGTGACCGTGCCGTTCTCCACCCAGGGCAGGAGCGCATCCTGCTGGGCACTGTTGAACCGGTGCACCTCATCGATGAAGAGGATGGTGCGCAGACCATGGTGGGCCAGCCGCTCCTTGGCCGCCTCCACCTCAGAGCGCAGATCCTTCACCCCAGCCAGCACGGCATTGAGGCTGCTGAAGTGGGCCCGGGTGGAGCCGGCAATGATGCGGGCCAGGGTGGTTTTGCCCGTGCCCGGCGGACCATGCAGGATCAGATTGCCTACACGATCGGCGCTGATGGCGCGCCTAAGGAGGCGACCCGGCCCAAGGATCGCCTCCTGGCCCACGAAATCATCGAGGCTGCGGGGGCGCATGCGTTCCGCCAGGGGGGCCAACCTGGCCAAGGTCTGGTCGCGGTGGTGGCTGAAGAGGTCAGCCACCCGTGCAACCGATGGCTCCAGCCATCACCTGGGGGCTTCTATGGGACGGATGAGCTAGCCGTGGGGGATCCGGGAGGAAGGGAGGTGGGGTTGTGGAGACGGGCACTGAAACCGAGCAGATCAAAGCCACTGAAGAGGAAACTGATGCCCACCAGCAAACCCAGCACCGACAGCAGACCTGCGGGGCTCATGGTGAGGATCAACAGGCCAAGCACAAAGGTAACCAGTCCGTTGACCAGGCCCCAGCCCCAACCCGTGGCCCTCCGATGGGCAAGGGCCAGGATCGACATCACCACCCCCTCGAAGAGGAACACCAGGCCCACGGCCGTGGCCAGGGCGTTGATCTGGGTGGCGGCGGGCACCACGCCGGCCTTGAACTGCAGCAGCATCCAGAGGCCTGCATAGAGGAAAAGGCTGGCCACGATGAGGCGCAGCAGGCCATGCCAGCGGGTGAGGCGCCGTCCGCGGCTGAAGGTGTCGATCCAGCCCATCAGGCCCGCCACCAGAAAGGCCACCGCCACCATGACGGTGACACCGGCGGAGGCGATCACGGGGAAGAGCAGGGCGAGGAGGCCCAGCACAATCATCACGATCCCCTCGGCCTGGGTGAGGCCCTTCAAGCGGCCAGCCTGCAGGGCCTGGCGGGTGAGGGCGGATTCGACCGCGGCGAACTCCCCTTCATCTGGGGCGTTGAACGTCGCTCCGGAAGGCATGACAAACAGGCGTGTTTCCCTAGAAGTTAGGCAGGGCTTGCGGGATCGTCACGGATTTGGCCTGTTTTTTGCCGAGATCCTGGGCTCAGGGGGCCTGGCCGAGGCGCCGCCACTGGGTGGAAGGCCGCTCGCCATAGCGGGCCAGGTAGTCGCGGCTGAAGGAGGCCACCGTGAGATAGCCGCAGGCCAGGGCCACCTCCATGAGGCTGGAGCAGCTGCCGGGCCGCTCCAGCAGCGCGCGGGCCTTGGCGAGCCGCTGGCGGCGCAGCCACTGCATCGGCCCGCAGCCAAAGCGCTCCTTGAAGGCGACTTGCAGCGAGCGGCGGCTGTAATGGCTGCGCTGCTCCATGTCGGACAGGCTGATGGGCTCATCGAGATGGGCCAGGAGCCATTCCACCAGGGAGGCATGCAAAAAGGGCTTCTCTTCAGCAACGGCTGAGGGCCCTACGGGATCCAGCAGGTCGGGAACCAGCAACATCACAATCAGCCGACGGATGAGGTCGTCGAGCCGAAGAATCGGATTCACCTCGCCGGCGATGGCCACCGACCGTTCGGCAAAAGCGAGGGCTTCCATCAAGAGGCGCTGGCAGCGGTCGCGGCGGGAATCGTGGCGGCGATCAAGGATCGAAGGCCTCTCCAGGGCGCTCCGCAGGGCCAACCCATCAAATCCTGGGCCAGCGATGGCATGGGCCACGGGCAAAAGAGACTCTGGCGCGAAGCTGAGGATGATTCCGGAGCAGGCGGTGCAGTGGAGACGGAAGCGGGTACGGGCCGCTGGGATGAACAGGCAGGAGCTGCGGAAACTGAAGCGTTGGCGCTGGATGTGGAAATGGTTGGTGCCGGCTGGGTAGGGAAGCACGAGCTGGGCATCGGATGTTTGTTCCACCTCCCCCTCAATGGCCGAGCCCCAGGTGGAGAGGAGGGTGAGATCCCCGAGGCGAACGCAGCCGGAGTGGTTCAAGAAGGGTTCGTCCTGGACCGGATGGTCCCAGGTGTGCACCTGCAGGGGTAGAAACGTGCCCACCACCGAACCGAAATCAACCGTGTTGGTGGAGGCCAGCGATGCGCCGGGAAGCTTGAGGAAGGGGATGGCGGCCGTGTCCACCAAGGGGAATTCCTGAAGACGGGGACGAAATGTTGCACCAGTTAATCAGAAATAGGGATCAAATTTAAAGAATGGTTGCCTGGTCCCCAGCGCAGGGACGTTCAAAAAACGACAGGCGCCTTGGGGTGAAAGCCCGCTGAATGGAGGCTGGGTAACTTACGGATCGGAGCTCCTTTTGGCCGATTCCATGCCCCTCAACGAATACAAAGCCGGCGCCGCTTTCCCAGGCGTGATCGGCCGCACGGTGGAGGTGTCCACCCCGGCCTGGCCCGAGCCCCGGCGGGCGAAGGAAGGGGCACCGAATGTGCTCTTCATCGTGCTCGACGACACGGGCTTCGGCCAGCTGGGCTGCTACGGCAGCCCCATCGCCACCCCCAACCTGGACGGGCTCGCGGCGGATGGTCTGCGCTTCAACAACATGCACACCACGGCGCTGTGCTCGCCCTCGCGCTCCTGCATGCTCACCGGCCGCAATCACCACTCCAACGGCCTGGCCTGCATCACGGAGGGGTCCACGGGCTTTCCTGGCTCCAACGCCAACATCCCGTTTGAGAACGGCTTTCTCTCAGAAATCCTGTTGCAGCAGGGCTACAACACCTATGCCATCGGCAAGTGGCACCTCACCCCAGCCGAGCAAACCTCGGCGGCCGGTCCCTACGACCGCTGGCCCCTGGGGCGGGGCTTTGAGCGGTTCTATGGATTTTTGGGGGGTGACACCCATCAGTACTACCCCGAGTTGGTGCGCGACAACTCCCAGATCGAGCCCCCCGCCACCCCCGAGGAGGGCTACCACCTCACCCCCGACCTGGTGGAGAAGGCCAAGGCGATGATCGCCGATGCCAAGCAGGTGGCGCCGAACAAACCCTTTTTCATGTATTTCTGCACGGGCGCCATGCATGCGCCCCACCACGTGCCGAAGGAATGGGCCGACAAGTACAAAGGCCAGTTTGATGATGGCTGGGACGCCTACCGGGAAAAAGTGTTCGCTCGGCAAAAGGAATTGGGCATCGTGCCGGCGGAGACGGTGCTCTCCCGCCACGACCCCGACGTGCCCGATTGGAATGGCCTCTCGGCGGAGGAAAAGCGCCTGTACGCCCGCATGATGGAGGTGTTCGCCGGCTTCCTAGAGCACACCGACCACTCCATCGGCGAATTGATCGCCTTCCTCAAGGAGATCGGCGAATACGACAACACCATGATCATGGTGATCTCCGACAATGGCGCCAGCGCTGAGGGGGGGCCGACGGGCTCGGTGAATGAGGGCAAGTTTTTCAATAACGTGCCGGAAAACCTGGAGCAAAACCTGGCTGCCATCGACGACATCGGCGGGCCGAAGTATTTCAACCACTACCCCTGGGGCTGGACCCACGCCGGCAACACCCCCTTTCGCCGCTGGAAGCGGGAAACCTACCGGGGCGGCACCAGCGATCCCTTCATCCTGAGCTGGCCCAAGGGAATTGCCGCCCGCGGAGAAATCCGCTCCCACTATTGCCATGCGATCGACATGGTACCCACGGTGCTCGAATCCCTTGGCATCGAAGCGCCCAGCACGATTAAGGGGGTGACCCAACGGCCCATCGAGGGGGTATCGCTCACCTCCTGCTTCGCCGATGCCGCCGCGCCGAGCAAGCACATCACCCAGTATTTCGAGATGTTGGGCCATCGTTCGCTGTATCACGATGGCTGGCGGGCGGTGTGCCCCTGGCCGGGGCCAGCCTTCAGCGAAAGTGAGCACCGCTTCGGGGATCCCATCACCTACGAGCAGTTGATTCAGCTAGATGCCCACGGCTGGGAGCTCTACAACCTGCGGAACGACTTCGCCGAAACCAACAACCTGGCGGCAACGGAGCGCGAGCGGCTGATCGCCATGATCGGCATGTGGTACGTGGAGGCGGGCAAATACAATGTGCTGCCGATCGACAGCCGCACCACCCTGCGCTTCGCCATTGAGCGGCCCCAAATCGCGCCGGATCGGGAGCGCTACATCTACTACCCCGGCACCCAGATGGTGCCCACCAACGCGGCACCTCGGGTGCTCAACCGGCCCCACAGCATCTCGGTGGAGGTGGATGTGCCGGAGGGCAGCGCCGATGGGGTGCTCTTCAGCATGGGCGGCAACGACGGGGGCTTCGCCATCTACGTGCTGGATGGCGTGTTCACCTACGGCTACAACTATGTCGCCGACAGCTTCTTCTACGTGCGGGCCAATGGCCCCATCGCCCCAGGCCATCACGTGCTGAGCGTGGAGTTTCGCCCCACCGGCCCGGCCGACCTGGCGGCGGGCAAAGGCACCCCGGCCCACGTTTGCCTGTTTGTGGACGGAACACCCGTGGGCGAAGGCGACCTGCCGGTGACCATCCCCCTGAGCCTGGGCCTGGCGGCCGGGGTGGCGGTGGGGGCCGATCCGGGCTCCCCCGCCCTACCGGATTACAAGCCACCCTTCGCCTATCCGGGCCGCATCCGCCGGGCCCTGGTGGATGTGAGCGGCACACCGGTGGCGGATCTGGAGGCCCAGATCCGCCAGGTGTTGGCCCGGCAGTAGGTTATCCCAAAAGCTCCCATGCAAACGTCTACCCCCGGGATCGCGATCGCCCTCACCATTGGCGGCAGTGATTCCGGGGGTGGCGCCGGCATCCAGGCCGACCTGAAGACGTTCACAGCGCTGCAGGTGCATGGCTGCTCGGTGATCAGCTGCGTCACAGCGCAAAACACCCTCGGGGTGAGCCGGGTGGATGCCCTGCCGCCACCGGCCCTCACCGCCCAGATCGAAGCGGTGGTGGGCGATTTAGCGGTGGGTGCCCTGAAAACGGGCATGCTGCTCAACGGGGCGCTGATCGAGGCCACCGCCGCCGCCATCCACCCCTTGGCGGTGCCCAAACTGATCGATCCGGTGATGGTGTCCCGAGCTGGGGCGGTGCTGCTGGAGAGCAGCGCCATCGACGCCTACCGCCGCTGCCTCCTGCCCCAGGCGGAGCTGCTCACCCCCAATGTGCACGAGGCCCAGCTGCTGGTTGGCAACCCGATCGAGGGTGCGGCAGATGTGGAGCGGGCGGCGGAGCGGCTGCTGGCGATGGGGCCGGCGGCGGTGCTGGTGAAGGGCGGCGGTCTGCCGGCGTTCAAGGGCCGCGACTACCTGCTCTCAAGGGCAGGGAAAGGGCATTGGCTGAGCCATGCACCCATCGCCACACCCCACACCCACGGCAGCGGTTGCACCCTGGGGGCGGCCATCACGGCGGGCCGGGCCCGGGGCCTGGCGCTGGAGGAGGCGGTGGTGGCCGCCAAGGCCTACGTGGAGGCAGCGCTACGGGAGGCGTTAGCCATCGGCGGCGGCCAGGGGCCCCTGTGCCACTGGGCCAAGCCTGCATGGGCGGTCTAAGGGGGGCAGGGCACTGAAAGAGGAAAACGCAAGGTGGAGACGCTCCCTACGCCCCACCTCACACCGCCCAGATCTCCTCCAACTCCAGCGCCAGCCCTTCGGCGAGCTCGCCGCCCTCCAGCCGGCTGGCATTCTCCAGCCGCTCAGCCAGCCCCTGCTGGCCGCCCCGCCAGATCTCCACCGCCCGCTCCTCGGGAAGGAGCAACCAACCCAGCCGGGCGCCATTGATTTGGTATTGAGCCATCTTGCGGCGCAAGGCGGTGACGCCCCTGGGGCCTTCATCGCTAGGGCTGGCCAGCTCCACCAACAGATCAGGGATCAGGGCAGAGGGGCGGGAAGCCGCGGCGCTGCTCTGGGCTGAGGGCCTGCCAGCGCTCCCTGCGCAACAACAACAGGTCGGGGCTCAGCACTGAACCATCGGCAAGTCGGAAGCCCGTGGAGCTGTCGAAGGCGATCCAGGCACCGGCACCTGGTCCATCGGCCCAGGCCAGAAGCCGCTGGCCCAGATGCAAGCTCCTCGCTCCCGTCTCTCCTCCCCTCCCGTTGGCGTCATGGCGATCAATGCTCCATCGGCCGCCAGCTCCAGCACCGCCTCGGGATTGGCCTGGCGCACCCGCTCGTAGACGAAGTCTTCTCCGCAGGAGTACTGCTCCGGCGTCAGCCGCAGATCCCAGGGCAGCAGCAGCGGCGCGGGCTCCAGCTCCGCTGGCTCCAGCTCCGCTGGCTGGGCTGTGGAGGGAGAGGGCGCCGCGGCCATGGGCTGGGCCTGCTTGATGGGTGAAATCTAGGGGCGTCCTTCATCCTCGGCGCCCCCATTCCGCCCCGCGCAGCGAGAAGGGGCCATACTTCCTCGAATGGGGCCATCGTCAACCGCCCCCATGCACAGTGCCGTCCGCGAGTACGAGGATCGGCTCTCTGAGCTGCTCAACCCGGCCGAAGCAGGGGGGAAGGGATCGTCGTGGCCTCCCACGGGCGCCCCGTCGCGCGGCTGGGCCCTGTACGTCGCCCCATTCGCCCCCGCCGAGCCTGCGGAAGCTCCGCGACGCCTGCGCAGCCAGGGCTGGCTGCGCCCCGGCAACGGCCAACCGATCCATGCCGTGCCAGAGCCAGTGCCCCCTGGGCCTGCTGGTGAGGTGATGCGGAGCCTTGTGATGCTGGCGGATGGGCTCGATGCATCTTGACGCCTCAGTCCC
>JAYKJF010000033.1:0-19041 GCA_035285785.1 Cyanobacteriota bacterium | reverse complement strand
GCGGGTGGAGCAGGGGCAGGCCCTCTGCCGGGCCGGCCAGGTGAGCCCCTCCGTGTTCTTCCTGGTGGAGGGCACCGCCCGCTCGGTGGCCTTCTCGCCCCGGTTGCCCTCGGGCGTTCAGACCCTGCAGCGGCTCCCTCCCGGGGCGGTGCTGGGCCTCACGGGGCTGGCCAGCGGACGGGGCTGGGAAACGCTGATGGCCTCCACCGAGCTTGTGCTGGTGGCCGTTCCCCAGGAGGCCCTGCGGGAGGTGATGGACGCCTCACCGGCTCTGGGGAAACGGTTGCGCGCCTCGGTGGGACCGGAGGAACTCTTCGGTGTGCTGGAGGCCCATTTCAAGGAGGATCCCCGGCCCCTGTCCCGCTCGCTGGTGAAGGCCACCGTGGAGCTGGCGAAGGCCACCGTGGCGGAAACCTGGCCCGAGCCCGATCACCAACCACCGGGCCATCCACCGGAGCTGAACCCCGATCGGCTCTGGCTGATCGCCCAGGGATCCGCCCCCCCGGGAACCCCCTTTGATCCGGCGCACTCCGGCGCTGACGCCGGGCCCTGCCGGCTGCTGGGGATTCCGCGGGATGGGCTGGAGGCCCTCCTGGAGCCGGTGGCCTCCGGCAACGGGGCAACGGCGGGAGACCTGCAGGGGGATGCGGCCCGGCTGGAGGCCTGCTGGCAGCAGAACCGCTCCGAGCTGGATCCCCGCCAGCTCCCCCTGGCTCCCACCCCCGCAGGCTCGGGGCCGGACGGGGAGAGCGATCCGGAGCGCCGACCGGCTTCGGCCTATCCGTGGGTGCGGGGGGTGGGCCCCCTCGACTCACCGATCGCCGCCTTTCGCATGCTCAGCGACCATCTGGGCCTGCCCTTCCGACGGGAGCTCCTCAAGCGGGTGTTCGGCGACCAGGTGCAGCGCCATGGGGAGGCCTCCCTCGCCCTGGCGGGGGCCGTGGCCGAATCCATCGGGCTGCAGACCCAGCTGCTGGCCGTGAGCGCAGACGCCCTGGTGCGCCTCACCCCACCCCTGCTGATCCGCTGGGGGAATGGCCTGGCGCTGGTGTATCGCGCCGATCGCCACCATCTGGTGCTGGGCATCCCCGCCAGTGGCAACACGGAACTCAACCTGGCCAGCTTCCAGGAGCAATGGGGCGAGAGTGGAGAGGTGCTCACCCTGCGGGTGAACGAACTCACCCCGCGGCGGCGCTTCAGCTTCCGCTGGTTTCTGCCGGCCCTCAACAACCACCGCACGGCCCTGGTGGAGGTGCTGCTGGCCAGCTTCTTCGTGCAGCTCTTCGGGCTGGCCAATCCGCTGCTGATCCAGCAGGTGATCGACAAGGTGATCATCAATCAGAGCCCCGGCGCCCTGGGCATGCTCGGCCTGCTGCTGCTGGTGTTCGCCGTGTTCGAGGGGCTGCTGCTCTGCCTGCGCACCTTTCTGTTCGTCGACACCACCAACCGGATCGACCTCTCCCTCGGCACCCAGATCATCGACCACCTCTTCCGGTTGCCGCTGGGCTACTTCGACCGCCGCCCCGTGGGTGAGGTGAGCAGCCGCATCGCCGAACTGGAGAAGGTGCGGGGGTTCCTCACGGGAACGGCCCTCACCACCATCCTGGATGCGGTGTTCTCGATTCTCTATATCGGGGTCATGCTCATCTACAGCTGGCAGCTCACCCTGCTCACCCTGTCGGTGATTCCCCTGCTGGTGATTCTGATCCTCACCGTGTCGCCCCTTGTGCGCTATCGGTTGCAGAACCGAGCCGTGGCCCATGCCCGCACCCTGAGCCATCTGGTGGAGGTGCTGAGCAGCATGCTCACGGTGAAGGCCCAGAACATCGAATTGCGCAGCCGCTGGAAATGGCAGGATCTCTACACCGACTACATCTCCGAGGGGTTCGACACCACCCTGCTGGAAACCACGGCCAACACCATCAGCGGGTTTCTCAACAAACTCTCCGGGCTCATCGTGATCTGGGCCGGAGCCATGCAGGTGATGAATGGCTCCATGACCCTCGGAGCCCTGATCGCCTTCCGCATCATCGCCGGCTATGTCACCGGGCCCCTGCTGCGGATGACCTCGATCTGGCAATCCGTGCAGGAAACCGCCCTCTCCCTGGAGCGGCTCAGCGATGTGATCGACCATCCCCAGGAAGCTCCGGCCGACAACGCCAGGCGATTGATCATGCCCCCCATCCGGGGCGACATCCGCTTTGAGGGCATCCACTTCCGCTACAGCCCCTCCTCCCCCCTGCTGCTGAAGGGGCTGAATCTGGAGATTCCCCACGGGGAATTCGTGGCGATCGTGGGCGCCAGCGGCTCCGGCAAGAGCACGCTCACCAAGCTGCTGGCGAGGCTCTACACCCCCGAGCAGGGCGTGGTGTTTCTCGATGGATTGGACATTGCCAAAGTGGAGCTCTATTCCCTCCGCCGCCAGATCGGCATCGTTCCCCAGGACACGGTGCTGTTCGAGGGCTCGGTGGAGGAGAACATCACCCTCACCAATCCGGACGCGGAAACGGAGGAGATCATCGCCGCCGCCAAGGTGGCCGACGCCCACGATTTCATCATGGCGCTGCCGGCCGCCTATTCCACCCAGGTGGGGGAGCGGGGCAGCAACCTCTCGGGGGGGCAACGGCAGCGCATCGCCATTGCCCGCACGATCCTGCAGCGCCCACGGCTGCTGATCATGGATGAGGCCACCTCCGCCCTCGACTACCAGACCGAGCGGGTGGTGAGTGAAAACCTGATGCGAACGCTCAAGGGCTGCACCGTGCTGTTCATCACCCATCGGCTCACCTCCATCGTGAATGCCGACAGGATCGTGTGCATGGGCAACGGAAGCGTGCTGGAGGCGGGCCGCCATTCCGAGCTGCTGGCCCGCCGCGGGGCCTACTACGCCCTCTTCCAGCAACAGAATCGCTCCCAGCCGGAGGACAGCTCCCTGGCCAGCGCCACCCCAGCCGCCCTGCCATGACCACCCTTCCGCCCCACGGCCTGCGCAACCAGAGACGCACCCACCTGCCCCGGAGCACCCGGGGCTGGAGCCGGGCCATCGCCTGGAGTCTGATGGGCCTCACCTGCTTCGGGGTGGGGTTCGGCACCATCGCCCGCATCGACACCTCCATCTCGGCCACCGGCAAATTGCGCCCCGTGGAGGGCATCCGGGAGGTGAGCCCCCCCTTTGCGGCGCCGATCACCCGGGTGCAGGTGGGAGAGGGGCAGCAAGTGCGCGCGGGGCAGGTGCTGGCCGAACTGGACGTGGAGGAATGGCGCCGGGAACGGCAGACCCTGCGCACCCTGATGGCCCTGTGGGAGAAGGATGCCTCCCAGGCGGGACGGCAGCTGGGCTTGCCGGGCCCGGGGCGCGCGGGCAGGGACGAGGGGGACAGCCTCCGCAATGAGGTGCGCGATCTTCAGCTGCAGCGCCGCGCCGCCGACCAGCGCCGGCTGCGAACGACGGCCTCGGTGCGCCAACAGGACCAACAGCTGGAGGTGTTGCGACAGAAATATGCCCTCAACGCCCGGATCCGTGGCCGCATGGAGACGTTATGGAAACAGGGGGCCATCTCCCAGCTGGAGCTGGAGCGGCACGATGAGCGGCAGATCGAACTCCTGGGCTCCATCCGCAAAACCGAGCAGGAGCTGGATGCGGCCCGACGCTCCCTGGCGGAAACCGAAACCGCCGTGGAGCAGGTGGGCACCACCAATTTCAAATCCCTGTGGGAGCGCTACAACACCTCCCGCAAGCAGAGCCTGGAGCTGCGAGCCCGACTGAATCAGGTGGAGGAACGGCTGCAGCGCAGCATCCTGCGGGCCCCCGTGGCCGGGAGGGTGTTTGATCTGAAGGCGAAAACGGGGGAGACCAGCCGAGCCGGGGAGGCCCTGCTGAAGATCGTGCCCGAGCAGGCCCTGGAAGCCGCCCTGGCGATCTCCAATCGCGACATCGGCTTTCTCAAGCCCGGCATGCCCGTGGAGGTGAGGGTGACCTCCTTCCCCTTCACCGACTACGGCTCCCTCAAGGGCACCCTGCTCCGGGTGGGGGTGGACGCCATGCCCCCCAGTCCCCAGCACCCCCAGGAGTATTTCTCCGCCGTGGCCCGGCTCGATCGCACCAGCCTGGTGCGCCACGGGGAGGGGGGAACCTACCCTCTCCGCTCCGGTATGGAGGTGAGCGCCCTGATCCACACGGGGTCGCGCCCCCTGATCTCCCTGCTCAACGACAAGGTGGGCGCCTTCCTGGAATCGGCCCGCGCCATCCGCTAAAGGCGAAGATCCGGCAGGTCCACCAGGGGGAGGGTGCGGCCGTCGCCGCGAATCATCATCAGCTCCCCGCCCCGTTCGGTGAGAGCGATGGCCAGCTGGTCGGCGCTGGCCCGACCGGTGCGGATCCCCTCCAGCAGCAGGCCCAGGGGGGCGATGGGCAGAAGGGAGGGGTTGCCGATGCCCAGGCTGTCGGACGGGGTGAGCTCCTCGATCGTTGTTCCGAACCAGCCGATGCGATCGGTGATGCCAATGCCTCCCTCCGCATCCAGCGCCAGCGAGAGATCCATGAGCTGGGGCTTCCACCCCAGACCCTCCGTGGAGGCGTCTGGGCGGCTGAAAAGAAAGAGATCCCGATCAGCCCCCCCACTGATCTGCAGGGGACCGGCAGCGACAGGGGCAGCAGCAAGGGCGGCGGGAGCGGCGAGGGCAGTGGGAGCGCCCCAACCGAACAGAAAGCGATCCTCCCCCACCCCCCCATCGATCGAACCGGAGAGAAACGGCGACGCCAGCTGAAGCGCATCGGAGCCCCCCCCCAGCCCCAGGTGGATCCAGGCGGGCCCCTCCGCCTCAAGGGTGAGAACGTCGGAAAGGGAGCCCAGCGCCACCGTGGTGGCCGACTCCGGGTGAAGCCGGAGCGTGGAGTCCTGAACCCGTCCCTCCAGCTGGATCCGGTTGGTGCCGCCCCCTGGACGAAGGGTGGAGCCGATCACGGCGCCCTCCACCTCCAGCAGGTCGTCCCCCTCCCCCAGATCCACGCTGGTGTTGAGCAGGCCGATGGGAGCGAGGGCCTCCAGGGTGACCCTCGGGGTGGTCACCCTCACCTGATCGTCGCCTCCGCCGGTTTGGATCTGGCTGTGGGCGGCGCCGACCGCCTCCAGAACACCGCTGAGATCCAGAGCACCACCATCCGGGGTGCTGGTGCGCAGGCTTGGATAGCCGCTGTGGAGGCTCACCGCATTGTCCCCCTCTCCCAGCAGCACCGCGCTGTCGCGCAGGGCCACGGTGGCGAACTGCAGGGAGAGGCCGGCCGGATCGGGATGGCCCCGCAGGTTGAGATCGAGATCCATCAAGGCGCGGAGGGTGAGGGTGTCCACGCCAGCGGTGGCCCGCAGGGTGCTGCCATCCATGGCCAGGGTGTGGTGGCTGATCTGGGCCGTGGAGGGCTCCGCTCCGGCCAGGGCGAAGTGGAGATCATCCAGCCCCTCGATGCGCAGCGATCGGATGGCATCACCGGCCCAGAGCTGGGATCGCCTCGCTCCGATGGTTTCGCCGTCGAAGCCCAGCTCGGCGGCACCCAGGGTGGAGCTGGCCAGGGAATGGAGCCGCCGGGACGCCACCACCTCCATCCATTCCGTGGTGCCCTCCCGGCCATCGAGGGTGGTGCCCTCCAGGGCCACCTGGGACGCGCGGGCACGCACGACAGCGGGGCCGGACACACTCCTGGCCACAAAGCTGTCCTCCCCCACCACGGCCACCACGCTGCCCGGGGGAGCTGCGGGGATTGGAGCGGGCCGGGGGGAGACGGGCACCGGGGCGATGGGGTTGCTGGGAGCGGGGGGGCCTGGGGTTGGGGCGAGCTCAGGGGAGGGGGTGGGGGAGGGGGTGGGGGTAGCCAGGGCTGGGGTGGCGCCGGCCCCGGCCACCAGAGAGGCCCCCTCCACCCCAGCAACCGGCGGGCCACCGGCATCCGCGAAGGCCACAGGAGTTCTCCCAGTCCTTCCGTCTCCCCCCCCCGGGGCGGATGGGAAGGACATCAGCGCCATGGGCCGATGGAGGGGGGCCTGGGCCCCCTCGCCTCCCAGGGGTGGGCGGCGGCGGGAGGAGGGTCCATCGCCCCTCGAAGTGAGGGCTGGATCCGCGTCGTCCTGAGCCGCGTCTGCCGGATCCATCCCCGGGGAGGCTCCCGCGCTGGGGCGACGGGGAGCAGACCGCTCCGTCCCCCGGAGCGGGCGGGCCGGCGCTCCACCCCCATCCCCCCCACCAGCGCCCTCGCCGGTGGCCGATCCAGAGGGGGGCGAAGGGCTCCAGGAGCTGGCCTCCACCCGGTCGCTGAGCAGCAGGCTGGAGGCCAGCCAAACCGAAGCCCCCGTCAGGAAGCCCTCCAGGCTGACGGTGGCCCGGCCATCCCGAGGCACGCGCAGCCTGCCGAAGAGATGCCTGGCGTTCATTGCGGAGCAGAGGGAAACCTTGCGTCCTGCTTACTCAGGAGAACCGGTGTCGGATGGACTGTGCGGCTGAATGCTGCAAACCGGTCCATCGCCCTGACCTAGGGTTCTGCCCGTGCTGAGGCCGAGCCTGTCCTCCGGGGAGGGCCACCCACAGGACGGCATTCACCGTGACCATGGTTTTTCTCTCTGCGGCCGTCCAGGCCCCCCATGCCCATCTGGAGGGCACCCTGCTGCCCCGGGGCTTCTTCCTGGTTCTGGGCCTGATCTACCTGCTCGCCCTGGCCGTGGATCGGCTGGCACACCGCCTGCGGCTGCCCGTCGCGGCAGCGATCCTGCTCCTCGGTCTGGCCATCAGCCGGGGCATGACGGGCATCCACCACGTGAGCACGCTGCACGTGGAATCCATCCATCGGATCAGCCTGGCCCTGCTGATCTTCTATGCCGGCCTGGGCACCGACCTGCGCCGCATCCGGGGCACGGTGGGCGCGGGCCTGCGCCTGGGAACCCTGGGTGTGGTGCTCACCCTGTTGATCGTGGGCCTGGTGCTCAAACTGGCGGGACCGGCCCTGGGGGGAGAGGGTCTCACCATGCTTCCCTTCGCGGCCGCCTGGCTGGCGGCCTGCTGCCTCACCCCCACCGACAGTGGGGCCCTGGAGGATCTGCTGGGATCACTGGAGCGTGGCCTCAGCGGCCGCCTGCGCCATCTGCTCCACTTTGAAGCGGCCCTGAGCACCCTCTCGGCCCTGCTCCTGTTCGGCTTCCTCGCTGGCTTCTTTCACGCCCACAGCCCCCACGAGAGCCTGGGGCTCGGAGGGGAGGCCGCCAAGGATCTCCTCTCCCAGGTGAGCCTGGTGGGCCGCCACGTGGTGGCGGGACTGCTGGCCGGGGGGCTGGTGGGCGCCCTGGCTTCCTGGCTGGTGGACAAGTTGGTGCGCTCCGAGCCCCAGCTCCTGCTGGTGGCCGTTTCCCTGGCCTTCGTGGCCTTTGGCTTCGGCCAACTCTTCGGGGGCGGGGGGCTGCTGGCGGTGTTCATCGCCGGAATGTGGCTCTCCAACGGCCACTACCGCCTCAAGCGCTTCGACCAGCACGCCCTGGAGCGGGTGATGCATCCGTTCAACACCGCCGCTGAGCTCTCCGTGCTGTTGCTTCTCGGCTTTCTGGTCACCCCCGCCAATCTGATCCGCATGGTGCCGCTCGGGCTGCTGCTGGCCCTGGTGCTGCCCCTGGCCCGGTTGGCGGGGGTGTGGGTGTCGCTGGGGGGCCAGGCCTTTTCCAATGGGGAGCGTTGGATCGTGGGCTGCTGCGGCCTGCGGGGTGCCGTGCCCCTGGCCCTGGCCGTGGCGATGGCTGACGAGCTTCCCCGTCTGGTAGGGGTGCCGACCGGAAGCGCCGAAGATCTCGGTGCCCTGCTGCTGGCCCTGATCTATATGGTGGTGCTGCTCAACCTGCTGCTGCAAACCGTGGTGATGCGCAGGCTGCAACACGCCTAGGGACGGGGCGGGCCGTTATAGATCACCCGCTCGATGGAGCGGCCATTGGGGGCCACGAGGATTTCCGTTTCCACGGTGGGCGGCAGGCCCTCCTGCTGCCAGCCGGGTTTGCCGCCAAAGAAGCGGAACGTGAAGCCCTCCGCACTGCGGGCCACCAGGCACGCACCCCCGCCCTGGTCGTGCATGCAGGGGGCAGCCCGATAGACCCCCAGCCCTCCATTGAGGATTTCGGCCTTCATCCGGGCCAGGTTGGCCGCCCGCTGGGGAGAATTGGGATCGCCCTGGGCCTGGGCGGCCTGCGCCACCAGGGCCAGCACCAGGGCAGACAGGGGCAGGGCCGCCGCGGACAGGGCCTGACGGAGAGGTTGCCTCAGCATGGGGAGGGCACCAAAGGTTCCGAGAGTCTGGCGAGGGGGTTGGGAGCTGGCAAGCCTGGGGCGGCCGCCCATCAGGCAAGCGGGCACGGCAAGGCCCCCAGCTGGGCATCCAGGCCCCAGGGCTCCCCATCCGCCGGATCGAGAATCCCCAGCTCCTGGCGCCATTGCGACAGGGGTTTATCCCAGCCCTCCTCCCAGCGCACCGCCGCCAGGCAGGGGGTGCTGCGGGCCAGGGCCGCCCCCTGGGCCACGGCCTGGGAGAGGCGGGGAAAGCGGTCGGGCTGCAGGCGGAAGGTGGCCAGCTGGCCCACGGTGGAGAGCAGCACGTAGGCCGGAAAACCGATCTGCAAGGCGGTGAGGGTGAGCACGCCGATCTCCCCCGCCTGCTCCGTGCCGAAGCCACACACCACGTGATGCACATCATGGGTGGAGGCGATCCGCTGGGTGAGCCAGCGCTCCTCCGTACTCACGTCGCGGGGACGGAAAAACTCGGGGTCGTAGTGGAGAGAGCGGATCAGCTGGGCATAACGATGGCCCAGGGTGCCTGGTGGAAGGAGGGCCAGGGCGTCGATATCGGGTTTGAGCGGGGGATAGCGCTCCTCCAGCAACAGGGCGCCGCCGGGCGTGGCGCGGAACCGCTCCAAGCAGGCCTCCATCATCGGGCTGCCGAGATAGCTGTCCACCAGATCGGCAATGCTCGCCAACGCGCCGCCACTGCGGCCGATCTCCGTCAGCAACCGCAGGTTGTTGGCCGTGCGCAGAAGGTCTTGAAACCGTGTCATAACAGTGATTTAAAGGCCCATGGGCACCAGGGCCTTCATCGCCAGGGGCGCGAGGAACTGGGCCAGGCCCATGGCACCCGTGAGCAGGGCCCCGCCCATGCCATTGCCAGCAGGCTT
This sequence comes from Cyanobacteriota bacterium, assembly GCA_035285785.1. GTDB lineage: Bacteria > Cyanobacteriota > Cyanobacteriia > PCC-6307 > Cyanobiaceae > Cyanobium. Next base: position 9,853 of record JAYKJF010000033.1, on the reverse strand, counting down.
TTTCCCGGGTGCCGTGGCCAGCTGGCGCGACGCCTCCGTGATTCGCTTGGCTTCCTCCACATCGCCCTGCTGGGTGTAAAGGGCGGCCGCATAGTTGAGATCCTGCTGGGCCTCCTCCTGCTTGCCCTGCTCCGCACGGCTCACCCCCCGGGCCAGCCAGGTGATCGCCGCCTCGGGCTTCTCGCGCAGGGCCTCCCCGAACAAGCGCTCAGCCTCCGGCTGGCGCCCCCCCAGGGCCGCTGCCACACCCGCGTTGTGCAAGGCGGCATAACTCAGCACGCCGGAGTCGACCCCCTGGGCGCCCTGCCAATGGCTGCGCTCCAGGGCGCCGGCATCCAGTTGGGCGCCGCTGAGATCGCTCTGGCGCAGATCGGTGCCCAGCAGCTGGGCACCCCGCAGATCCGCCCCCCGCAGGGAGGCCCCCTGCAGGCTCGTGAAGCGCAGATCCGCCCCCCGCAGCACCGCCCCATCGAGGCGGGCCTGGCTCAGGTTGGCCCGCTGCAGCTTGGCGCCGGTGAGGTTGGCATCCCGCAGGTCCGCCCACACCAGATCCGCATCCTGCAGATGGCAGCCCGGACACTGGCGCCGCTCCAGAAGCTTCATCACATCGGCCTCAGCGGCGAGGGCGGAAGCGCCCCCCAGGCCCAGCAGGCTGGCCAGGGCACCGGCGAGGGCGACGGATACCCCGCCGCGATGGAAACCTTTCCTGCCGCTGGCCTGTCTCAACGGGATGGGCCAAATTCAAGTGGTGTTGTCTACTGCCTCCAAAGGGCCCCGGCCCCGGGAAAGGGACTCTCCCGCAGGCGGCCGGGATTAGGCTCCAGACATGCACCTGGCGTTGGCCACAGAAGACGGCTGCGCCCTGGCGATCGGCTTCTACCCCCGCTTCCGCTACGACGGTCGGGGGGGAGGGGGTGTGGGACGGGCCGGGGAGGCTCTGGGCGAGGGCTGGCAGGCGCTGGTGTTTGAGCCGGCCAGCCTGGCCATCCCCCCCCTCAACAGCCGCACCACCCGCCTGCTGGGGATGCCCCTGCCTCCGGGGCTGGAGATCGCCATCCATCCCGACAAGCTCCAGGGCCGCTGGCATCCCGGCAGCGGGGCGGTGGAACTCACCTTTCTGGCCCGCTTTGCCCTGCTGGTGGCCGGCCGGTCGGTGGCTCCGGATCTGATCGTGGCCACCCAACTGGCCACCCATGCCGTGCGGGGCCAACGCCATCAGGCCGTGGGCTCACCCCTCGACAGCCAGGGCCGGGGGGTGCTGGTGGGCATCGCCACCGTGGCGCCCACCGGGCAGGGATGGGTGGATCGGTTTCTTCAGCTGCCGGATGAAGCCCTGGCGGTGCTGCGCTGCCAGCTGGGCCCACAGGGAGAGCTCGTTAACGCATGATTTGCCACTTTGCGCAGAGACAATGTGCAGCCCTTTTTGAATAGTGCACACCTGGAATGAAACATCGGCAAATTGCGCCATTCGGCGATAGGTTCCCTGCTGATTTGTGAAAGAATCAAGGTGGCTCTCTCCAACTCCGTACCTGCCGTCTTCGCTGATGTGTCAGCAGGACTGGAGAATCTTCATCACAGGGAATCCGAGGATCCCGCAGAGATCCTGATGGCCTTGCGGGGAGATTCTCCGATCCGATCGTGCCGGCATCTGGTGCCAGAGGCGTTCAGTGTCAACCGGATTGGCCAGCTCAAGATCGGCCAATCCCTGCTGATTTCAGAGGCGGGGACACCGGCCGAGATCGTTGTTGAAAACACACCGGTCTTCCATCTCTTGGTGATGAACAAGGGCTCCCTCACCGTAGACACCCGCACCGGCGAGCTCTGCCTGGGCGAGGGGGATGTGGCCCTGCTGCCCCCAGGCCCGAGGACAGCCCGGTCGAGCCATTTCAGCCTGGCCTCCATGGCTCTTCGGCCCCAAACCCTCGCCGTGGCCGCCGCCACCATGGCGGGCACCCCCCGCCATGGGGCCAAACCCTCCGAACCGGAGGACTGGCCGCCCCTGTCGCTGGCGCCAGAGCCCCAGGCCCAACTGATCCATCGGGTGCTGCGCACCATCGATGCCTCCCTCGCCCTTGGACGATCGGTGGCCGCCCACCTGGCCCTGGACGACGTGCTCCACCGCACGGCAGCCACCCTCCTCCATCCCGAACTGCTCTGGGCAGAACCCACCGACCTGCAGCGTCACCGGGATGGGAGCGCCCCCCGCAATTTCGACATCCTGATCGACTACATCCTGGCGAACCTGGACCAACCCCTCTCCCTGAGCGACCTCGAGGCCCGCAGCCACTATTCCCGCCGCTCCCTGCAATACGCCTTCCAGGAGCAGCTGCACTGCAGCCCCAAGCAATGGATCAGGGAGCAGCGGCTGACGGTGGCCATGCGGAAGTTCCAGTGCGATGGCCAGCGGCCCACGGTGCAGGAGGTGGCCCAGGCCTGCGGTTACGCCAACCTGAGCCACTTCAGCCGGGATTTCAAAGCCCGCTTCGGGATCAATCCCTCCGCCGCCAAGCGCCTCTGACAAGAGAGAGGAGCACGACCGCGGGCAAAAGATTTAGTGATCACAAACAGAACTCGCGTTCGAATCTTTTCCTAAAAACGCAGAATCCCAGAAAATCATGCAAATCCTGCTCGCCCAACGCAGCCCCGGGGTTTAGCTTCATTTAATCAGCAAGATTGATTTTTTACAATAATTTTGCTGGATCCAGATGGATGAGATTTTTGCCAGGGCACTGCCCAATCTTTTCCATGCTGAGATTAATCAGCCAGCAGATCTTTACACGGCACTGAACAGGGCAGCACCGATCCGTTCGCTGCAGAGTCTTGTGCCTGAGGCGCAGTTTCTCCATGAAGTGGGGGATCTCGACATCGGCAAGGTGGGAGTGCTCTCCCAGACGGGAACCGACACGGCGTTCCATGTGGAGCACACCCCGAATCTCCACCTGGTGGTGGTGTACGGGGGCAGCCTGGTGGTGAACACCGCCGGTGGGTCCATCCGGCTTCGAAAGCAGGAGGTGGCCCTGTTGCCCCCGGGCTACCGGCAGTCTGAGGGGCGGCACAGCCTGGTGGCGATCACCCTGCCGCCCGCTGCGGTGGAGGAGGCAGCCGCGGCGATCACCGGCAGGGCCGGCAGCCTGCGCATTGCAGAGGGCTTCCCGTTGAAGAGCCTGAAGGGCGGACCGATGGCGGGGCTGGTGCCAAGCCTCCTGAGCTCCCTCGACGCTGCTCTCCCCCTGGGGGAATCCCTGGTGGGACAGCTGATGGGGGATGACGTGCTGCTGCGCACAGCGGCCGTGCTGCTGGATCCCACTCTTCTGAGCGTGGAGCCCACCGATCTGTTGCGCTTCCGGGAACGGCAGGGGCGCACAAGCTTCGACGAGCTGATTGATTTCATTCGCGCCAACCTGGACCAGCCCCTGCGCCTGAGCGATCTGGAGGCCCGCAGCCAGTTCTCCCGCTGGGCCCTGCAGGAGGCCTTTCGCCAGCGACTGAAGGCCACGCCGATGGAATGGATCCGGGAGCAGCGGCTGCAGCGGGCGATGGAGCACCTGCAACGGGCCGAGGAACGGTTGCCGTTGCGGGAGCTGGCCCTGCGCTGCGGCTATCTGCGGCTGAGCCACTTCAGCCGGGATTTCAAGAAACGCTACGGCCTCCCCCCCTCACGGGTTGAACGCCTTTGAACGACAAACAATAGTGCGATCCTTTGCAACTGCTATCAAAAACGATCAACACGAATATTCAACTTTCTTTATTACAAAAGACAAATGCGCCTTGCGGCCGTATCACTTCAACGCAAAGGTAGCAAAAAAGCGCAAAAAGCCCCAATAAGCTGGGCTACTTCCAATACGTTCGCGTAGCAATAGTCAGACGGCTCAACTTGGAGAGCCTTCCGCTGAGGCCAGATGGGGTCTTTCCCCCAGGCCTGCCCAACCTTCCCCACCTGGCCCTGCGTAATCCGGCCGACCTTTACGCGGCCCTCCATCGGGCAGCCCCCATCCGCCATTGCCACTCCCTGGTGCCCGATCAGCAGTTCCTGCATGAGGTGGGCTACGTGGACATCGGCGGGTCGGTGCTCCTCTCCCAGACCGGGAGCGCCACCGACTTTCTCGTGGAGCACAGCCCCAAACTCAGTCTGGTGACCGTGTTTCACGGTCAGATCTCCCTGGACACGGCCGGAGGGCAGATCCACCTGGTTGAACAGGGGGTGGCGCTCCTCCCCACCGGCCTGCGGCACAGCCAGGGTGCCCACAGCCTGGCCTCCATCACCCTGAACCCTGTCCAGGTGGCCGCTGCTGCCGCCGCCATGGCCGGCCGATCGGGCGACAAAGCGATCCCCCCCCGCGAGCATTTCCCCGTGATCCACCTTCCACCTGGCAGCACCCAGGGCGGAACGATCCGCAACCTGCTGCAGACAATCCATTCCTGCACGGCCATGGGACCCGCTATGGCGACCCACCTGGGCCTGGAGGATGTGATCCTGCGCAGCGCCGCGGCCCTGCTCCACCCCGCGCTTCTGAAGAAGGAACCGGCGGATCTGTTGCGCTACCGGGATCCGGCCGGGCGTCGCAGCTTCGACGATCTCATCGACTACATCCGGGCCAACCTGGACCAACCCCTGCGCCTGAGCGATCTGGAGTCCCGGAGCCATTACTCCCGCCGCGCCCTGCAATACGCCTTCCGCGAGCGCCTCAACAGCAGTCCCAAGCAGTGGATCCGGGAACAACGGCTCGCCCTCGCCCTGGACATCCTGCAGCGCCAGGGGCCACAACTCTCGGTGAAAGTTGTGGCCCTGCGCTGCGGCTACCTGCATGTGAGCCAGTTCAGCCGCGATTTCAAGCTCCGTTTCGGGATCAGCCCCTCCCAGGTGCGGCGCCTCTAGGGCCCCTGCGCCGCTGCCAGCGTCGAAGCAGCTGGCGGCGGCTCCGGCGCAGCGCCCCCAACCCCTCAGCGGCCGTGGCCGGGGCAAAGCGCTGGGCCTCGTAGCGGGCCACGAAGGCCCCGAGCTCCGGGTCCAGGTCGGGCCGGTGCTTCCGCAGGCGGGCGGCCAGCTGGGGCAGGGTTTCCCCAGGCCGGGGCACCCATCCCCGGCGGGCAAAGGCCAGCAGGCAGCGCTCCAGCTCCCGCCGCTGGGGATCCCCCACCCCGTGGCGGCCGAGCCAGCCCACCAGGGCCAGGCCCCCCGCCAGGGTGACCCCCACGGCCGCCAGCAACACCAGCCCCAGCTGATCCTTCCGGTCGCCCAGGAGCCAGGTGAGCAAGGCCTCCTGGCTGCGGGCGTCGTAGCCCAGCCACCAGCGGGTCCAGGCCAGATCCAGGCCCCACCACTGGCGCACCAGCCAGCGCAGGGGATCGGCGGCGCCGGAGGGCTGGGGTGCCGGGGTGGCACTGGCCTCCCCCACCCAGAGGGTGGGATCCACCGCCACCCAACCCGTGCCCTCGATCCACACCTCGCTCCAGGCATGGGCATCGCTCTGGCGCAGGTCGAGATAGGCCGGCCCGCTCACGGGCTCCACCCAGGTGCCGCCCTGGTAGCCGCTCACCACCCGGGCCGGGAGGCCAGCGGCCCGGTACAGGGCACTGGTGGCGCTGGCGAAATGGCCGCAGAAGCCCTGGCGCCGCTCAAAGAGAAAAGCATCCAACGGGGCCTGATCCGGCAGCAGGCCCGGCTGGCGGGTGTAGCGGAAGGGCTGGCTCCGCATCCAGCGCTCCACCTGCTGGAGCCTCTCCTGGGGCGTCCCGCTGGCCCAGCCCCGACCGAGGGCCTCCAGGCGGGGGTTCGCGCCGATGGGAAGGGCCAGCAGCTCCGGGCCGGGCCGCTGCTGCTGCCAGGGCCGGGTGGGCGCAGCGGCCGTGATCGCATAGGCGCGGCGCTGGCCCCGGGGGCCGCGGTGCACCAGCTCCCCCTGGGGGGTGAGGCGCAACTGGCGGCTGCTCGGGGTGCCGGCCCCTCCCCAGGGCACCCGCTCCATCGGGCTGGGTTCACTGAGCCACACCTCCCGCACCGGCCCCGTGCCCTCCCGGGCCTGGCGCCAGCCGAGAAACTCCAGGCTGGGATCGTCCCCTTGCACGGTCCACCGCTCCCCATCGAAACCCTCATGCACCAGCACCCGCCACTGGCGGGCCGCCGCCGGCGGCGGCGCTCCGGAGGCAAAGGTCACCCGGGCGGCCGGAGCGCCACTGGTGGCGAGGGAGGCGATGCTGCCCGGATCGAGGGTGTCGCTCAGGCCCGTGACGGCCGCCGCACCCCAGCCCCCCGGCAACACGCCGATGGGGGGCAGGCGGGGCACCAGGAGAAAGAGCACCAGGGCCAGGGGGAGGGCGGCCACCACCACCCCGGCGCTGCGTCGCAGCAACACGCTCCAGCGCAGGCCGGCCCCCACCTCCAGGGCCAACAGACCCGCCAGAGCCACCACCACCGCACCCCCCTGCAGGAGGCTCGCCGCCAGATCCGTCTGCACGGCGCCCTGCACCCCGGCGCTGAGCAGCTGGAGGAGGCACACCAGGCGCCGCTCCTCCACCCGCCGCGCCTCCCAGAGCTTGAGGCCCGTGAGCAGGGTGAGCACCATCGCCAGGCTGCTGAGCACATCCACGGGCCGCAGGGCCAGCAGGCCGGCCACCAGCAGACCAAACGCCAGCCACTGCAGAAACGGTGCGGCCAAAGCGCGGCTCATGGCCCCTCCGCCAGCAGGAGCAGGCAGCGGTCGCGGTGGGCCAGCCCCTCCCCCGGACCCACCACCACGCCCTGCCAGAGCAGGCCATAGGCCCCCCCCTGCCGGTGGAGGCGGCAGAGCCGGTCACTGAGGTGCTCCAGGGCCCGCTCCCGGGGGAGGGAGGGGTCGGGGGCCAGCACCAGCGCCTGGGGGGCGGCGGTGGCAAACCGTTTCACCAGCTCCCCCCGGCCCTGGGCCACCAGCTTCCAGGCCAGGCGGCTGGGGTTGTCCTGGGGACGCCGAGGCCGGAGGTCGTGCCAGGCGTCACCGCCTTCCCCCCGCTCCGCGCGGCCCCCCTCATCGCCCAGGGGCACGGCCCCCACCAGCTCCCGCACGGGGCCCGCCACCCGGGCCGGCACGATGGGCTGGGGCTGGGGGGGATGCCAGACGCTCCAGCAGACGAACAAGCCCAGGGGCGCCGTGCTCCACAGCCGCAGCGGCCCGGGCGGGTGCAGCCCCCGGGCCTGCGGCCGCCAGGCCAGCTCCAGGCGATGCTCCCCGGGGCCCAGCGCCTCCACCCTCAGGGGGGGGCCGGCGGGAGCCGCGCTCCACTGCAGGCGCAGCCCCTCGCAGCGGCCGCCGCAGCGGAGGGTGAAGGGATAGGGCACGGCGTCGCCGGCAAACCCCCAAGGGGGGGGAGCACTGGCCAGCTCCAGGCCATGGAGATTGAAATGGGTGAGGTGCAGGGCCAGCAACCAGAGGCCCAGCATCAGAAAGGCCAGGAGCAGGGGGCCATTGGTCTGGGTCTGCACCCCCACCAGCAGGAGCATGGCCAGGCCCCCCAACCAGAGCCAGCCCAGCCCCGTGGGCAGGATGTAGAGGGAGCGCAAACCCAGCCGCAGGCGCGGCTGGCGGCGAAGCGGCAGCCGGGGCTCCAGGCGCTTGAGCAGGTCCATGGTCAGCGCAGGCCCTCGACGGAGGCCAGCAGGGCCGTGCTCAAGGCCGCCCCCTCCCCCCGGCTCTGGCCCCCATCCAGGCGATGCTCCGCCACCGCGGGCAGCACGGCCTGCACGTCGTCGGGGATCACATGGCCCCGGCCCTCCAGCAGCGACCAGGCCCGGGCCGCCCCCAGCAGGGCCAACCCGGCCCGGGGGGAGAGGGGGTGGCCCTCCTGCGCGGGCTGACGGCTGCGGGCCAGCAGATCCAGCACGTAATCCAGCAGGGGCGGGCTGCAGTGCTGATGGGGCACGGCCTCCTGCAGCGCCAGCAGATGGGCTGGGCTCAGGCTGGCGGCGCCGGAGGCGAGGGCTTCCGGGGGCAGGGCTCCCCCTTCCAGGAGCAACCGCTCGGCCTCGCGGCTGGGGAAGCCCAGGCTGAGGCGCATCAGGAAGCGATCCAGCTGGGATTCGGGCAGGGGGGTGGTGCCGCCCTGGTCGAGGCCGTTCTGGGTGGCGATCACCAGGAAGGGGGTGGGCAGGGGATGGCTCACCCCGTCCACGCTCACCCGACCCGCCGCCATGGCCTCCAGCAGGGCGCTCTGGGTGCGGGGGGAGGCCCGGTTGATCTCATCGGCGAGGAGCACCTGGCAGAAGAGCGGCCCGGGCTGGAAGTGAAACCGGTTCGCGCCCGCCTCCCACACGCTCACGCCGGTGAGATCGGCGGGCAGCAGATCGCTGGTGAAGCTCACCCGGCGAAAATCCAGACTGAAGCAGCGGGCTAAGGCTTCAGCGAGGGTGGTTTTGCCCGTGCCGGGCAGATCCTCGATCAACAGGTGGCCCCGGGCCAGCAGGCAGGCCAGGGCGAGCTTCACCTGGTGGGTTTTGCCCAGCAGCACCCGGCTGATGGCCGCAACCACAGGCTCCAGGGCGGGGGCACGCGAGGGGGAGGCGCTCAAGGGATCGGGGGTTGCAGGAGAGGGACGGATCCCCGTTGCTGTTTAGTGGATTTTCCCCCGCTCTGCCGATGCAGCCCGCACCCCACGGCGGCAACCGGGCGGCCATCGCCCGTCGGCTCGGCTGCCGCCCCTCCGAGCTCCTGGATCTGAGCGCCTCCCTGGCGCCCTTCGCTCCGCCGGCTGCCGTGCGAGCCCTGCTGCTGCGGGCCCTGGCCGGCGGCGCCGATTCCCCCCTGCGCGACTACCCCGATCGGGCCTTCACAGGATTGCGGCAGGCGATCGCCCGGCTCCATCGCCTGGAGCCGGAGCAGGTGCTGCCCGGCAACGGGGCCGCTGAACTCTTCACCTGGGCCGCCCGCGACGCGGCGGCCCAGGGGCCCAGCCTGCTGCCGATGCCGGGCTTCGCCGACTACGGGCGGGCCCTGGCCTGCTGGGAGGGCACCTGGCACCCCTGGCCCCTGCCCCTCTCCTGGGGGCCTGGCTTTCCCCAGCCCTTTCCCCTGGCGATTCCCAGCGCCCTGGAGGGGGCGGCGCTGTGGATCACCAACCCCCACAACCCCACGGGCCAGCTCTGGAGCAGGGCCAGCCTGGAGCCCCTGCTGGCGCGCACGCCGCTGCTGGTGGTGGATGAGGCCTTCCTGCCCCTCACCCCCGGCGGAGAGCAGGAGTCGCTGCTGCCCCTGGTGGGCCGGCACCGGAATCTGGTGGTGATCCGCAGCCTCACCAAGCTCTACGGCCTGGCCGGCCTGCGGCTGGCCTACGGGGTGGCTGCACCAGAGCGGTTGGAGCGCTGGGCCCGCTGGCGCGATCCCTGGCCCCTCAATGGGTTGGCGGTGGCCGCCGGCGAGGCCCTGCTGGGGGATGGGGCCGCCCATGGGCGCTGGTGCGCCCGGGTGCAGGGCTGGGTGGCCCGGGAGGGTGCCGCCCTGGCGCAGGGCCTGGCCGCTTTGCCAGCGCTGGAGCCCCTGCCCTCGGCCACCAATTTCCTCCTCGTTCGAGGCAGAGCCGGGGGCCCAGGGGGGGGGGCCGTGTCGCTGGAGCCTTTGCGGCTGGCGTTGGAGGAGCGCCATCGGATCCTGCTGCGCGACTGCCGCTCGTTCGCCGGATTGGACGGGAGTTGGCTGCGGATCGCCCTGGCCGATGGGCGGGGCCGCCGGCGGTTGCTGGGGGCGCTGGCGGCGGAGGGGAAAGGCTTCAATCCTCCAATTTGATGATCGACGACTGGGCCCAGGCGCGACCGACGCAGCTCAACTCGGGTTCAGCGGAATAGGCCGAGCTCAGGTGGAGTCGGTAGGCAATGGAACGGCCCTCG
>JAYKJF010000032.1:0-2658 GCA_035285785.1 Cyanobacteriota bacterium | reverse complement strand
CATGGTGTGAAACCGTATGGCGGCTGATCCGTGCCCCCATGAAGCTGGTTTGCTCCCAGGCCGAACTCAGCGCCAGCCTCCAGCTGGTGAGCCGTGCCGTTGCGTCCCGTCCCACCCATCCGGTGCTCGCCAATGTGCTGCTCACCGCCGATGCCGCCACCAACCGCATCAGCCTCACGGGCTTCGATCTGCACCTCGGCATCCAGACCACCCTCCCCGCCAGCGTGGAAACCAGCGGGGCGGTGACCCTGCCCGCCCGCCTCTTCGGCGACATCATTTCCCGCCTCTCGGCCGACAGCCCCATCACCCTCAGCTGCGAAGAGGGCCAGGAGCAGGTGGAACTCACCAGCCTCTCCGGCTCCTACCAGATGCGGGGCATGAGCGCGGACGACTTCCCCGATCTGCCCCTGGTGCAGACCGGCACCCCGATCCAGCTCGACCCCAACGCCCTCGTGCAGGGTCTGCGGGGCACCCTGTTCGCCAGCAGCGGCGATGAATCGAAACAGCTTCTCACCGGTGTGCACCTGAGCCTGGATGGGAAGGGCCTGGAGTGTGCCGCCACCGACGGCCATCGCCTCGCCGTGCTCCGCCTTCCCCACCTCCCGGAGGACACCACGGAAGCGGAGGAGCGGGCTGGCGGTGAACCCTTCTCCGTCACCGTGCCGGCCCGCTCCCTGCGGGAGCTGGAGCGGCTCCTCACGGGCCGGCCCTCCGCCGATCCCCTCAGCCTCTTCTGCGACCGGGGCCAGGTGGTGCTCCTCTGGGCCGACCAGGTGCTCACCACCCGCAGCCTGGAGGGCACCTATCCCAACTACCGCCAGCTGATTCCCGCCAGCTTCAGCCGCTCCATCACCCTTGAGCGGCGGGCCCTCACCGCCTCCCTGGAGCGGGTGGCCGTGCTGGCCGATCAGCACAACAACGTGGTGAAGATGGCCCTGGATCCGGCCCGGGGCCTGGTCACCATCAGCGTCGACGCCCAGGACGTGGGCAGTGGCTCCGAACAGCTGCCCGCGGAGATGGAGGGCGAACCGATCGAGATCGCCTTCAATGTGCGCTATCTCCTGGAGGGCCTCAAGGCCATCGGCACCGACCGGGTGTGCCTGCAGTGCAATGCCCCCACCACCCCGGCCGTGCTCTCGCCGGCGGGCCAGGAGAGCGACTACACCTATCTGGTGATGCCCGTGCAGATCCGCACCTAAGGCCTTGGCCCTCCCCGACCAGCTGCTGCTCAGTGATCTCCTGCGCCGGCGGGTGCGCTGTGATCAGGGACTCGACCATGGGCCCGGCCAGATGGCCTGGATGCACCCTCCCGTGCATCGGCTCCTGGGCTGGGTGAGCAAACCCTCTGCCCTCCAGCAGCGCCGTCTGGTGTGGCGCCTGGATCAACTGCGGGGGATGGGCGAACAGGAGCTGTTCGTGAAGGGGGAGCCCGCCGAGAGCGATGCGGCCACGGTGCAACGGCTCCCCACCCTCCTGGATGCCCAGCTGCTGGGCGCTGGCGGCCAACCCCTGGGCACGGTGGCCGACGCCGCCATCGACCTGCGCACCGGTCGCATCGCCCACTACCTGGTGGCCCGCACCGATCCCCGCCTGCCGGGCACCAGCCGCTGGCGCCTCAGCCCGGATCGCATCGTGGATCAGCAGAGCGGCCGGGTGGTCACGGCCCTCCAGGAGCTGGACGACCTGCCCCTGGCCCGGGCCAGCCTGCGGCAGGACCTGCTGCGCCGCTCCCGGCGCTGGCGCGACCAGATGGGGCAGGAGACCAGCCGCCTCCGGGAGCGCTTTCAGGAGGCCGGTGGGGTGCTGGAAGATCGGCTGGAGGGCTGGCTGGAGGAGCCCCCCTGGGATGTCCCCTCCCGGGGGGAGCGCCCCCGCTCCTTCGATGGGGAGGTGGATCCCCTGGACGACTGGCCCGACGACACCCCGTCTCCCCCGCCCCCACCCCGGGGGAGCCGCCGTCGCCCTCCCGCCGACGTGGATGACCCCTGGGTGTGAGCCCTGCACCAGGTGGGAGACTGGTGAGGTTTGAGCCTGAGCAAGGAGGCCATCGTGGTGGTGCCACCCGCCGATGCGGTGCAGGAGGCCCTGCGTCAGGCCCTGCGCAAGGAAAATCTCAGCCAGGCCGACTACGAGGAGATCTGCCGGCGCCTGGGACGGGCCCCCAACCGGGCCGAACTGGGCATGTTCGGGGTGATGTGGTCGGAGCACTGCTGCTACCGCAATTCCAGGCCCCTGCTCAGCCAGTTCCCCACCAGCGGCCCCCGCATCCTGGTGGGGCCCGGTGAAAACGCCGGTGTGGTGGATCTGGGCGATGGCCAGCAGCTCGCCTTCAAGATCGAGAGCCACAACCACCCCTCCGCCGTGGAGCCCTTCCAGGGCGCCGCCACCGGGGTGGGCGGAATCCTGCGCGACATCTTCACCATGGGCGCCCGGCCCATCGCCCTGCTGAACGCCCTTCGTTTCGGCCCCCTCGAGGAGGAGCGCAATGTTGGTCTGATGGAAGGGGTGGTGGCGGGCATCGCCCACTACGGCAATTGCGTGGGGGTTCCCACCGTGGGGGGGGAGGTGGCCTTCGATGCCAGCTACTCCGGCAATCCCCTGGTGAACGCCATGGCCCTGGGCCTGATGGAAACGGACGCCATCGTGAAGGCGGGCGCT
>JAYKJF010000031.1:0-14706 GCA_035285785.1 Cyanobacteriota bacterium | reverse complement strand
GGTTGTCGGCGTTGGCCACCGCCCCCTCCACCAGCACCAGATCCACCCCCTCCGGATAGGTCTTGGCATCGGAGGCCACCGGGGAATACACCACCTCCACCCGCTCGGCGAGCTCGAAGAGAAACTCATCGAGATCCAGAAACGACATGTGGCAGCCGGAGCAGCCCGCCAGCCAGACCGTGGCAAAACGCAGGCGGGGCGGGGTCATGGGTGGCGCCACGCGTGCTGCTCCCGCGCTGCCCGCAGGGTGGCGGGCCCGTCGGGGTGGGGATGCTTCTCGGCCGTGCCGTCGTCCTTGTGGAAGAGGGCGCCGGTGGGGCACACCTCCACGCACTTGCCGCAGGAGGTGCAGGCCTCCACCTCCCCCCAGGGCTGATCAAGGCCGGCGATGATGTGGCAGTGGGCGCCGCGGCTGGCCACATCCCACACATGGGCCCCCTCGATCTCATCGCACACCCGCACGCAGCGGGTGCAGAGGATGCAGCGGTTGTGGTCGAGGCTGAAGAGCGGATGGGAGGCATCCACCCGCCGTTGCGGGTATTGATAGGGGAAGCGGGAGTGGTCCATGCCCACCTGCACGGCCACATCCTGGAGCTCACAGGAGCCGTTGGCCACGCAGAAGGCGCACACATGGTTGCCTTCGGCGAAGAAGAGCTCCACCGCCATGCGGCGAAACGCCCCCAGCTGGGGGGTGTGGCTGTGCACCACCAGGCCCTCCATGGCCGCCGTGGCGCAGGCGGGCTGGGGACGGGACAGGCCCTCCACCTCCACCAGGCAGAGCCGGCAGGCCGCCACGGGGCTGAGTCCATCGAGATGGCAGAGCACCGGCACCGCCACGCCGGCAGCCCGGCAGGCGTCCAGCAGGGTGGCACCCTCGGGAACGGCCACCGGCTGGCCATCGATCTGGAGGGTGAGCACGCTCATGGCGATGCCTCCCCGCAGGCGGCTTCGTACTCCTGGCGGAAATGGCGCAGGGTGCTCAGCACGGGATTGGGGGCCGCCTGGCCCAGGCCGCAGAGGCTGGTGATCGTCACCATCTGGCAGAGCTGCTCCAGCTGCTCCAGATCGGCCGCCGTGGCCTGGCGGCCGACGAAGCGATCGAGGAGTTGCAACAGCTGCACGGTGCCCGCCCGGCAGGGCACGCACTTGCCGCAGCTCTCGTTCACGCTGAAGCGCATGAAGTGCTGGGCCAACGCCGGCATCGACGTGGCATCCCCCATCACCACCACTCCCCCGGAGCCCATCATCGAGCCCAGCTCCAGCAGGCTCTCGTAATCCACGGGGGTGTCGAGCAGGGCCGCGGGAATGCAGCCGCCGGAGGGTCCGCCGGTCTGCACCGCCTTGATGGGGGAGCCATCCGGCACCCCGCCGCCCATGGTGTCCACCACGGTGCGCAGGGAGATGCCCATGGGCACCTCCACCAGGCCGGGGTTGGCCACGGCACCCGAGAGGGAAAACACCTTGGTGCCCCTGCTGCGCCCGGTGCCCATGGCCGCAAACCAGGCGCCCCCCTCCCGCAGGATGGCCGGCAGGGCGGCGAGGGTTTCCACGTTGTTGATCAGGGTGGGGGCCCCCCAGAGCCCCGATTGGGCCGGATAGGGCGGCCGGGTGCGGGGGGTGCCCCGCTGGCCCTCGATCGAGTGGAGCAGGGCCGTCTCCTCCCCGCACACGTAGGCCCCCGCCCCCACCCGCACCTCCAGGTTGAGGGAAAAGGACGACCCTGCGATCGCCTCGCCGAGGAGGCCATGCTGCCGGGCCTGATCGATCGCCCGCCGCACCCGTTCGATCGCCAGGGGATACTCCGCCCGCACATACACGTAGCCCTGGTGGGCCCCCACGGCATAGGCGGCGATGGCCAGCCCCTCCAGCAGGCGGTGGGGATCGCCCTCCAGCACGCTGCGGTCCATGAAGGCCCCGGGATCACCCTCATCGGCGTTGCACACCACAAAGCGGGGCCCCGGAGGCTGGAGCGCCACCGTGTCCCATTTCAGACCGGTGGGGTAGCCGCCACCGCCCCTGCCCCGCAGGCCGCTGCGCTTCACCTCCTCCCGCACCTCCGCGGGCGTGCGCTCCAGCAGGCAGCGCCGGAACTGCCCGTAAAGGCCCACCGCCAGGGCCTCCGCGATCGATTCGGGGTTGATCTGGCCGCAGGTTTCCAGCACCACGGCCTTCTGCAGGGCCAGGAAAGGATGGGCGGGATCGATCCCGTGGGCTGCCAGAAGGGAAAAAGCGGGGGCAGACGTGCTGGACACCAGCTGCTGGAGCAGGGGGACCGCCAGATCGGGGGTCAGCGTGCCGTAGAGGGCCACCGCCCCATCCGTCGCCTCCGCCGCCACCAGGGGGCCCCGCCCGCACCAGCGCAGGCAGCCCACCGGAACGATCGCCAGCTCCTCCGGGGTGAGGCCCAGCTGGGCCCGGGCCTTCTCAAAGGCCCGCAGCAGGTGGCTGCTGCCCGCGCTGCGGCAACCGCTGGCATCGCAGCAGCGCACCCTGGCCTGGGCCTGCCTCATGGGCCCCCTCCGGGCGCGAACGGCACGCCGGCCTGCTCCAGCTGCTGGGCCAGACGCTCGGGGTCGGCCATCGCCAGCCGGATCACCATCACCCCATCCATCTCCAGCACCGGCGCCTGGCCGCAGGCCCCCAGGCAACTCACCTGCTGCAGCGCCCAGGTGCCATCGCCCGCCGGATCATCGAGCCGCACCGCCAGCCGTGCTTCCAGCTGGCGGGCCAGATCGGCACCACCGTGCACGTAGCAGGCCGTTCCCAGGCACACCGCACAGGTGTGGGGTGGGGGGGGCTCGAGCCGGAAGAGGTGGTAGAAGCTGGCCACCCCCTGCACCCGGCTGAGGGGCAAGCGCAGCTGGCGGGCCACTTCGGCGAGGGCCGCCCGGGGCAGATAACCGTGGAGCTCCTGCACCTGATGGAGCACCTCGATCAGGCCATCCTGCCCGCCCCCCTGGCGGTGCACGATCTGTTGGATCAGCTGGCTGTCCGGGCATTCCGTTCGCACGCCAACCCAGCCGCTTCTCCTGTCCTAGCCACGACTGGAGGCCGTGGGCCGTTGGGCCCCGTTCAGTTGACGCGCAGGGCGTCCAGGGCGCCCTGGCCGTGAAGCTCGGCGAGGGCGTCGTAGCCGCCGATGGCCTCACCATCGATGAACACCTGGGGCAGGGTGGGCCGGCCGCTCCGCTGGGCGATGGCGGCTCTCTCCTCAGGGGAAGCCACCACCTGCACCCGGTGGGGAATGCCGAGGGTGCGCAGCAGGCGCTGGGCCCGGGCCGCATAGGGGCAACCGCTGAGCACGGCGATCTCCACCTCTGGGACGCTGGCCGGGGATGGGGGGGTGGGCAGGGCCTCAGCCGCTTCAGCGAACACGCCCACCAGCAGCTGGGCCCCCTTGCGCACCACGGTGCCGTGCTCCAGGTGGCCGCCCCACACCTGACAGGCCCCATCGGAGAGGCTCAGGTGGAGGTGAACCCCCTCGGGAGCGAGGGTGCCGTTGAGGGTGATGATCTCCAGATCCCCTTCGATCACCGAGGGGCTGGGCTGGCCGGGGCACTGGAAGGCTGCCCGGGAGAGGTCGCCCACCACACCCAGCACGAAGCCCGAGGCTGCACGGGCCACCGCAAACTCCTCCAGGCTGCGACGCAGGTCGCTGCCGGGGGCCAGCTGCAGGGGCACGGCGTGCATGGATGGGGCCTGTGGGGGCGCTCAGATTACGCCGGCGCAGCGGGTCTACCCTCAGCGGCTGATGGTCCTGCCACCATGCCCGCTCCAGCTCCCGCTGCCCGGTCCTGGCTCCTGGCGCCCAGGGGTGGGGCAGCGCTCTCGGCGGGGCTGGCTGCCGTGCTGACGGTGGCCGCCTGGACCGGGGTGCTGGCGCCCCTGGAGCGGGGATTGGCGGGGGAGATGGCGGTCCGGCCCCTGCCCGCCTGGTATTTCCTGCTGTTCATCCTGCTGGGGGCCCTGCTGCCCCTGGTGCTGCGGTGGCTCCACCGGCGGCAACCGGAAGCGGCCCGGGTGCTCAACCCCTATCTGGTGCTGCTGGCCGGCCAGATCCTGACGGAGGGGCTGGTGACCCGGGCGGGGGGGAAAGGGCTGGGGGTGTTGGTGGGACTGGTGTTCACCCTGATCCGCCTCTGGCAACTGAAGCTGCTCTGGCCCCTCACCCACAGGCCGGCCTGGCTGCGGCGCTGGCTGGTGCTGGAGCTGGGGCTCTGGAGCATCAACGCCCTGCAGATGCTGGCCTTCCGCTGGTGGCCCCTGCTGACCTGAGCCGGGCGCGCAGGCTTTTCACGGCTCCGCCGCAACGCCTGGTGATTCCGTACAGCATCAGGAAAGAGGGCAGCCCGATCTGGTGAATCAACCACAGGGCCCGGGGATCCGGTTCACAGGTGGCATCCACCACAAAGGTGGGATCCAGGCGCTGCATGTGCTCGAGCAGCTCCCGGTTGTTGGGGCAATAACAACGAAGGCAGTCGTAGTAGCGCCGCACCAGGAGCTGACGGCGCGGCGCACTGAGTTGATCCAGGCTGGCCAGATGCTGTTCAATTTTTTCATAGACGCGGCGGCGGGCAAAGGTGAGCCGTTGATAGATCGTGGCTTCCCCATGACTGCGGCCTTGGATGGAGTTGGGATGGAGGCGCCAGAAGTAGGAAATCGTGTCGATCTTGATGGTCTGGCCCCCCTTCAAGGCCAACCGACAGAACCAGTCGTAGTCGTCAATGATCGCCACCGACCCATCCCAGCGTTCATCACCAACGAAACTGCGTTTGTAGAGGGCGGCGGCGGTATAGGGCATGGATTCCGCCTGCAGGATGGCTTCCGGCAGGCGTTCGGGATCCGGGGGCGACAACACCCTTAGACCATCCTTGAGAAATCGTCCCTCACCATCAATGGACACCACTCCCCAGCGGGACATCACGATGTCAGCATCTGTGCGCTGAGCTTCCAGACACTCTGCCTTGAAGCCCCGGGGCTGAATCAGATCGTCGTGGTCAAGAAACTTGACGTAGCGGCCCCTGGCTAGATCGAGGCCTGCATTTCGTCCCGCCGAACCCGATCCACTGTTGCCGATCAGACGGTGAAGACGAATCGTGGGAAAACGCTGAGCCAGACGTTCCGGCGTTCCATCGGTGGAACCATCATCAACGACAAGAATCTCAAGAGGAACACCCTTGATCTTCAAACAACTGGAAAGGGTTTCATCAATCCAAGACCCACCATTATAGGTGGGGATAATAATGGAAACGAACGGTGGGGGCTTCATGGGGCCATTCTCAACCCATCCGGTTCACTGAGGCTGGAATCAGGCGCCACATTTTGCAGGTTATGGTTGATCCTGCGCATACGTGACTGTTGCGGTGCCTTCGGCTTTTTCGTGGCGCCATCGTAATTGGATTCCAGGAGCGTTTCAGTCGTTCTCTCAGCCGGCCCTGCGCGTGACGATCTGATGGGTGGCCGATTGCCACGCCCCCGTGGCGTCATACCGGCGGATCAGGCGCTCCAGCCTGTCGGGAGTGGTGAGCCAGCCCCCCTCCACGGCGAAGGCCTCCCGGTGGCTCACCTGGGCGGGCAGGCGGCAGAAGCCACCATCGGGGAGGAGGCGCACCCCTTGCAGATCGGCTGATGACCACGCCAGTTGGCAGGGCTTCACCTCGGGCTCCGGCCAATCGGCGCTGATGGTGGCCTCCTCCCCCTCCCAGCTCCCCACCAGCTGCTCCACGGTGGTGGCCAGCCCCTCCTGGGCGCCGCTGCCCGCCCGGAACTCCCGGATCAACACCAGGTGATCAAAGCCCCCGGATTCGCTGTAGAGCACCACCAGGCGGTGGCGCCGATCCGCCCCGATGAAACCGAATTCCCCCCCGAAGGCCGTGTTGGGGGCCACCTGGAGGGATCCTTTGCAGAAGGTGCCCGGTGCGAAGAACACCACCTGCCGCCCCAGGCTCCGGTAGTCCTGCTGGATGTCGCGGGTGGGGGCCCCCGCCTCCGGTCCGGGGCCGCCCCCGGGGGCCACGGGGGTGGAAGCGGGCCAGCGCTTGAGGCCGAACCGCACCAGACGGCCCTCGTCCCCCGCCTCCAGGGTGAGGATCGAAGGCGACACCTCCAGGATCTGCCCCGCCGCGTCAACGGTGGCGAACGATCCCCGCCACTCGCCGAGGTTCTGCTGGAAGTTCTGCCACTGGCTGGACATCGGGCACGGGGAGAGGGGAGCGTGGCCAGCCCCGGAGAGCTTGCCGGCCGCGAGGCTACCGGGGCCCGCACGGCCGTCGGCTCACCGGGAGGAGGGGCGCCGCAGGCCCAGGGCCAACAGGGCGCCGCTCACCCCGAGCACGAGAGTGGAAAGCACCTGGATCTGGGGGGCGATCTCCCGCTGGAAGGCCCCCGCCAGGTAGAGGGGCAGGGTGAGGGTTTCCCCGGCCACGAAACTGCTGATCACATAGTCGTCAAACGACAGGGAAAAACAGAGAAGGGCGGCGGCGAGCAGGCCGGGGGCCAGCAGGGGCAGGGTGACCCGGCGAAACGCCTCCAGGGGGGGCGCCCCCAGGTCCTGGGCCGCCTGCTCCAGGGTCCAGTTGAACCCTGCCAGCCGGGCCTTGAGGGTGAGGGTGGCGTAGCTCAGGCAGAACAAGCTGTGGGCCAACAGCAGGGTGAAGGGCCCTCTGGGCAGCTGGAGCCCCGCGAACAGATAAAGGAGCGAGGCGGCCAGCACGATCTCCGGATTGGTGAGGGGAAGGGCCACCAGGGCTTCGATCGCCCCCACCCCACAACCCCGGACACGGTTGAGGCCCAGGGCGAGCAGGCCTCCCAGCACGATCGCCACCGCGGCCGCCGCCAGGGCCAGGGCCACGCTGGTGAAGAAGGCTTCCGTCAGGGCCCGATCCCGGAAGGGATGCAACCAGTTGTCGAGGGTGAAGCCCTGCCACAGCAGATTGAAGCGGCCCCGGGGCGCGTTGAAGCTGAAGAGCACGATCACCGCGATGGGGGCATAGAGCAACCCGTAGGCCAGGGCGCTCCAGAGGGCCAGGCACCCGCCGCCGATGCCCTTCATGGCAGCAACAGCTCCTGGAGGCCCCGGCGGCGCAGCAGGGCGACGCCGAGGGTGATCAGCAGCATGAACAGGAGGGTGAGGGCGGCGGCCCGGGGCGCCTGCAGCTGCACCAGCAGCAGATTTTCAATGGTGTTGGCGATCATCTGCTGGTTGGGCCCGCCGAGAAAACGGGGATTCACCACATCGCCGGCGGCAGGAATCAGGCTCAGCAGCAGGCCCGCATTCAGCCCCGGCAGCGAGAGGGGCCACACCACCTGAGAGAACCGACGCAGGGGCCCGGCGTACTGGTCGGCGGCCGCGTCCAGGAGCAGGGGATCGATCCGCTCCATGGCCACCACCAGGGGCAGCACCAGGAAGGGAAGCAGGTTGTAGAGCAGGCCGAGAATCACGGCGCTGGGGGTGTTGAGCAGGCGGCCTGCCTGGAGCACCCCCAGCGCCGCAAGGGCGGGGGCCAGCCCCAGGGTGCGCACCAGGTGGAGCACGGGACCCTGGTCGGCCAGCAGGGTGGTGAAGGCGATGGCCCGCACCAGATAGGAGGTGGTGAAGGGCAACACCACCAGGGCCATCAGCAGGGGGCGCCAGCGCCCCCCCTGGAAGCGGATGAAGAGCGCCAGGGGGTAGGCGATCAGCACCCCCAGGGCTGTGGCCAGGCCCGCATAGAGAAAGGAGCGCAGCAGGATGGGGCCATAAAGCTGCAGCACCTCCAGAAAGGTGCTGAACCGCCATCGGAACACCGTGCGCAGGCTGAAGCGATCCACCTGGTCGGACAGGGAGAGGGGCACCAGAGCCAGCAGGGGCAGGAGATAGAGACCCACCAGCCAGAGCAGGCCAGGGGCGATCAGGAGCCAGGGGCCCCAGGGCCTGACGCCCGGCGCCCCCTGGGGCGCCTCAACCGTCGGTGATGCGGGCAAAGCGCTCCTCCCAGCGGGCCTCCTCCGTCTCACTGAGGGGGCCGAACACATGCAGGCGCTGGGCCATGCCCTCCTCCGGGAACATCAGGGGATTGCGGGCCAGCGGGGCCGTGGCGGGATCGGCCGCCAACACCTCCTGCACGCCGTTCACCGGAGAGATGTATTGCACCTGGGCGGCGATGCGGGCCGCCTGGGTGGGGTCATAGACCCAGTTGAGCCATTGGGCCACGGCGTCAGCGTGGTGGGCACCCCTGGGCATCAGCATCACATCCGCCCACTGGATGCCCCCACTGTCGGGCACCACAAAGCGCAGATCCGGCTGATCCATCGCCAGCTGGGCCACATCCCCCGACCAGCCGATGCAGGCCGCCAGGTTTCCCGCCAGGAGATCCGCCTGGTAGTCGTTGCCGGTGAAACGGCGAATCTGGCCATCCCGGCGGGCCTTCTCCAGCCGGGCGAACGACGGGGCGGCCGCCTCCCAGGTGGGCCGTGTGATGTCCTGGCCATCGGCGAGCATGAGCAGCCCCATGGTGTCGCGCATCTCCAGCAGGGCCGATACACGCCCCTTCAGGGCGGGGTCAAAGAGATCGTCCATGCTGGCCAGCTCCCGCCCCCCCGTGGCCTTGATGTTGTAGACGATGCCGGCGATGCCGGATTGCCACGGCAGGGTGAAGCGCTGCTGGGGGTCCCAGGAGGGATGGCGCAGGGAGGGAAGGAGATGGCTGACATTCGGCACCTGGGCCAGGGGGAGCGGTTCCGCCCAACCCAGGCCGATCAGCCGCTCCGCCATCCAGGAGGCCAGCACCACCAGATCCTGGGGCAAGGCCCGCCCGGCCGCCAGCTCGGGACGGACGCGGGCAAAGAACTGCCGCACGTCGTTGATGTCCTCGTTGTAGCGGACCCGGATGCCGGTGGCCTCCTCAAACCGACGCACCGTGCCGGGGGCTCCGGGTCGGTCGGTATCGATGTAGAGGGGAAAGGTGGAGATCACCAATTCTCTGGCCTGCCCAGGGCGGCAGGCCTGCAGCAGGGGCTGGGCGAGGCCAGCGGCGCCGGCCGCCAGGGCGAAGCGCTGGAGAAACTGGCGGCGGCCGGTTCGGGAGACGCCTGGGGTCATCGGCGCCATCCC
The DNA here is from genome assembly GCA_035285785.1 of Cyanobacteriota bacterium. Classification (GTDB taxonomy): domain Bacteria; phylum Cyanobacteriota; class Cyanobacteriia; order PCC-6307; family Cyanobiaceae; genus Cyanobium. The sequence goes on along the minus strand of JAYKJF010000031.1, from coordinate 5,615 downwards.
CGGTTCAGGGGCCATCCCCCAGCGCATGGAGATGGGCCGGATCCCACAGGCACCAAAGCTCCCGTCCCGCGCAAAGGTTGGCTGGAAGATTAACGCTGGTGTCGATCGCCGACAGCATCAGGGGCGACGCCGTGGCCGCCAGCCGCACCTCCAGGGTGGGGCCGTGGAAAGCCACCTCCACCACCTTGGCCCGCAGTCCCTGCTCCCCATCCCCGGGTGGCTGCTCGGCGAGGCGAAGCCGCTCGGGCCGCAGCAGGCGCCACCCCAGGCCCTCGGCGGGGGGGAACAGGTTGGCCGCACCGATGAACTGGGCCACGGTGACCGTGCGGGGCCGGTCGTAAAGCTCCCGGGGCGTGCCCACCTGCTCCAGGCGCCCCTGGTGCATCACCGCCACCCGATCACTGAGGCTGAGGGCCTCCTCCCGGTCGTGGGTCACCAGCAGGAAGGCGATGCCCACCTCCCGTTGAATGCGCTTGAGCTCAGCCCGCATGGCCTGGCGCAGGTTGGGATCCAGGGCGGCCAGGGGTTCATCGAGCAGGAGGGCAGCCGGGGCATTCACCACCCCCCGGGCCAGGGCCACCCGCTGCTGCTGCCCCCCCGAGAGCTCATGGGGGTAGCGGCGGGCCAGGTCGGAGAGGCCCACCACCTCCAGGGCCCGACCCACCTGCTGGCGCACATCGGCGGCCCCCAGGCGCCGGGAGCGGGGCCCGAAGGCCACGTTGTCCCACACGGAGAGATGGGGAAAGAGGGCGTAGTTCTGGAACACCAGATTCACGGGCCGGCGGTGGGGCGGTGCGTCGGTGAGATCGCGGCCCTGCAGAAGGATCCGCCCCTCCTGGGGACGGTCGAAACCGGCGATGAGCCGCAGGGTGGTGGTCTTGCCACAGCCGGAGGCCCCCACCAGGGAAAAGAATTCCCCAGGGGCGATGGAGAGGTGCAGGGGGTGAAGGGCGGTGAGGGCGCCATAGCGCCGGCTCACCCCCTGGAGGGTGATCACGGGCTCCAGCGATGGCTTTCCCATGTCCTGCGGCCCGGCACACCGCCCCGGTTTAGCAACACCGTCCCGATCGGTTGTGCCCTTGGCAGCCACCAGCCAGGATGGGTCTGCGTCCCCACACCCGAGCGACAGACCCATGGTTTCGGTGGATGTGGTGGTGGTGGGCGCTGGGCTGTCGGGCCTGATCTGCGCCCGCACCCTGCAGCGCTCGGGCCTGGCCGTCCAGGTGCTGGAAGCCCGCGACCGGATCGGGGGACGGCTGGAGAGCCACACCACCGCGTCGGGCGCGGTGGTGGATCTGGGGGGCCAATGGGTGGGCGCCACCCACCACCGGATGGCCGCCCTGCTGGAGGAGCTCCAATTGGAGCGCTTCCCGACGCACGATGACGGCGAAGGGATCTTCCATTGGCAGGGGAACGCCCACCGGGCGGGCCTGGAGGCTGAGACCAGCAACAGCGTGGTGTTTTTCCAGCCCGATGCCCTGCCCCTGCCCACGGATCAGATCGTCCAGACCCTTCAGCTGCAGCGGGAGTTTGCCCATCTGGTGGAGCAGGTGCCCGCCGCAACCCCCTGGACCGCCCCGGGCGCCATGCAGCTGGATCGCACCACCATCGCCTCCTGGCTGAGCCGCCGCCAGGCCTGCCCCCTGGCCCGCTACCCCTTCAGCTGGCTCAGCCGGGTGGGGGGATCGGGCGGCTTTGAGCCCTGGGAGAGTTCCCTGCTGCATCTGGCCTGGACCCAGGCGGTGGCCCCCCAGCGGGAGGCGCCGGAAACCTGGTTGGTGGAGGGGGGCCTGGCCCAGGTGGCCCAGCGGCTGGCGGCGGAGCTCGCCCCCGCCCTCCAGCTGGGCACACCGGTGCAGGCCATCGAAGACACAGGGAGCGGCGTGCGGGTGCACCACAGGGGCGCAACGGTGGAGGGCAGGGCGGTGGTGGTGGCCATCCCGCCCCCCCTGCGGCTGGGACTGGCCTTCAGCCCGCCCCTCCCTGCCACCTGGAGAGGCTGGCTGCAGCGCTCCCCGATGGGGGCCATGGTGAAGGTGCTGGCCCTCTATCCAGAGGCGTTCTGGCGGGCGGAGGGCCTCAGTGGCCTGGGCACCGGAACCCTGCCCACCCTGGAGCTCGTGGTGGATTCCTCCCCTCCGGGGGGCCGACCCGGGATTCTGGCCGGCTTCATCGCCGCCGAACGGGCGGTGCAGTGGCAAGGGCAACCGGAAGCGCAGCGGGAGGCCCTGGTGAAAGCGGATCTGGCCGCCTATTTCGGCCCCGGGGCCGCCCATCCCACCGAGCTGATCCTGAAGAACTGGAATGGGGAACCCTGGAGTGGGGGGGCCTTCACCAGCTTCCTGATCCCGGGCACCTGGCACAGCCATGGATCCATCTGGCAGGAGCCCCATGGGCGGGTGATCTGGGCCGGCACGGAGGCGTCCCTGCGCTGGCCGGGCTACTGCGAGGGGGCCCTCGAAGCGGGCCTGGCCGCCGCCGCACGGGTTCGGGAGTGGCTGTGAGAGCCCAGCCGGGGTGGGGGCAGGAAGTCCTGGGGGATGATTCCTTTCATGCGTCTCTGACTCCTTGCCCAACCCCATCGCCACTGGCAACAGCGAGTGGGCCCTCGGCCTCACCCTGCTGGCCGGGCTCTCCACGGGAATCGGCAGCCTGATCGGCCTGGGGTCGAGCCGCAACAACCGCACGTTCCTCACCCTGTCGCTGGGCTTTTCCGCCGGCGCGATGGTGTTCGTGTCGCTGGTGGAGATCCTTCCCAAGGCCCGGCTGGTGCTCACCCCCCTGCTGGGCGAGCGGGGGGGCTATGGAGCCGCGCTGCTGGCCTTTTTTGCGGGGATGGCGGCCATGGCCCTGGTGGATGGCTGGCTGCCGGTGCACGACCCCAGCGAAGCGTTCGGGCAGGTGAGCCCCGCGGGGGAGGAACAGCCGGAGAACCAGGCCCGTCGCCGCCGCCTGCTGCGCATGGGCCTCTTCACCGCCCTGGCGATCGGCATCCACAACTTCCCCGAGGGCCTGGCCACCTTTCTGGGGGCCCTGTCCAATCCCCGCTGGGGGTGAGCATCGCGGTGGCCATCGCCATCCACAACATTCCCGAGGGCCTGGCCGTTTCCGCCCCGGTGTATTACGCCACCCACAGCCGGCGCACGGCCTTCTGGGTGTCGTTTCTCTCGGGATTGGCCGAACCGGTGGGGGGTCTGCTGGGCTACCTGCTGTTCCGCTCCTTTCCCAACCCCTTGGTGTTCGGCCTGGTCTTTGCGGCCGTCGCCGGAGTGATGGTCTATGTGTCGCTCGATGAATTGCTGCCCGCCGCCCGGGAGTATGGCGACCATCACCTGGCCATCAGCAGCCTGATGGTGGGCATGGCCGTCATGGCGCTCAGCCTGGTGCTTCTGGTGTGATGGTGGTCCACTGCCGCCCCATCCCCATGCGAGCTGTTTCGTTGGCTGTCCTCAGCACCTGTGCCGTGCTGGCCCCCACCCTGGCCCGGGCCGAACTGCCCCCCTGGGTGTATGGGGAGCAGCAACGGCAGGCCCCGGTGGTGCTGCGACTGACGGTGGAACAGGGGAGCACCCGCGGCGGCGACCTCCACGCCCAGGGCCGGGTGCTCCAGGTGATCCGCCAGCCGCAGGGCGGCCAACTCAAAGCAGGCCAGAGGATCTGGCTGGTGTATGGGTTGCCCGAGCCCCGGCCGGTGGCGATGGTGGGTCCGGCACCACTGCGGCGGCTGCAGGCCGGCGAGACGGTGACGGCCTGGTTGCAACCCATCCCCTCCACCCGATCGGCGTTTTCACCAGCGGCGGGTGGAAAATCCTTCGGGCCAACGATGGAGGAGGCGCTGGAGCCTGGAGCGCCCTGATCAACACCAGGATGGCCTGAGCAAAAAGTGTTGGGCGTCCGGAAGGACGCCCGTCGCCGGATGAAACAGCAGGTGTCCCGTGGGGGCGCTTCCTGCCTCGGCGATGAATCCGGTCTAACCAAGGCCGACGGGCCAGCTCCAGACAGCAGGCCGCTCCGTCACCTGGCCCACCCCAACCGCCCAGCCACTGGTGGCCCCTCACCCCACAACCACCACAGGTACGGCTTCCACCCCTGGGTGCCTTCACAGTCCGTTACACTGATTGCAATGTTTCTCAACCATTCCCATGGCTGATCCCACTCCCCGCTTCGGATTCGTTGCCTTCGCTGAAACCTGGAATGGCCGCCTGGCCATGCTCGGCTTCGTGATCGGCCTCGCCACCGAGGTGCTCACCGGCCAAGGCATCCTCACCCAGATCGGCCTCGGCTGATTCTCCCGAAGCCTTGCGCTCACCAAGCCCCTGGGTCCTCCCCAGGGGCTTTTTTGTGCCTGTTCCCCCAAGGCCGCTCGGGAGGGCTTTCGAAAAAACGCCCCCCCGTTGACCCCAAGCGAACGGTTCTGGCGGAACCAGCTGCGGGAAGACACCAGCCCCAAGCAGTGGATCCGCCGGCAACGGCTCAAGGCGGCGATGGAACAACTCCAATCTGCGGAGGGGAAGCGATCGGTGGAGGAGGTGGGCCTGAGCTGCGGCTACCAGAGGCTGAGCCACTTCAGCAGTGAATTCAAACGGGAGTTCGGCATCGCTCCATCGGCGGTGGTCAGAGCACAGGTCCAATGCGCCCGTCGCCATTGAAATCCATGAGGAAATTGGCTTCCTGGCTGAGGGTTTGTGCGGAGAACATCTCCAAAGGGCCGGTAGACGATTGCATCGTCCAGTGCGCATCCAGCGTCCACACCTGCAGTTGGTTTGCCGATGGGGATGTCCAGGCCACCTGATGCACGCCAGCCACCGTTTCCGCCGCCCGCGGTTGCCAGCCCGGAAGCGAGGTCATCTGAACCGGGGAACCATGGAACATCAGGGCTGCCGGTGGAAGGCTTCCCACCTGGGCATAAAGCTGATCCTGGGGATCACGCAGCAATCGGGTGGTGCCAACAGCGTCGATGGGTTGATAGGCCCCTGCGGGAGCGAGGGCATCGGGCGCAGCCATCGCTGCCGCCCCAAGGGGAGTAGCCATGGAAGACCCGTCGCTGCCAAAGAGCTTGAGCTCCGCGATCTGCATCATCGTCCCGGGCCCTTTCAACGTCGGGAAAATCACCCGGTACTGCGTCAGGGATGGAAGCGTGGGCAGCACCACCGCCGCCGCATCCGTCAGCCTTGCCGCCGGCAGCTGCAGGCTGCCAGAAGCCAGCAGTTGCCACGCTCCGCTCTGAAATCCATACACCTGATAACTGGCCGGATCACGATCGGGCACATCATTCGCCGTGGTGATCACAAACGAGCTGATCTGCGTTGGCACCCCATAGCTGAATTCCACCCCGGCATTCGGTCCACCCGAATTGAGATATTTGGTGGTTGTCGTGTTGTCGAACGCATTGCCCACCTGCTCCCAGAAGGGAGAAGCGCTGAACCCATCGAGATCCAACGCCGTGATCACCGTCGGTCGGGGCAGAGCCGTTGGCGACGACGGCGGCGGTGTGCTCACATCGTCATTGGCGATGGTGCCGACAACCGCAACCGTCGTTCCCACCGTGTAGCCCGTCCCAGCCTCAAGGGTGAGGGCCACCGTTTCATCCCCTTCCACCGTCGCATCCGCGGTGG
>JAYKJF010000030.1:0-13126 GCA_035285785.1 Cyanobacteriota bacterium | reverse complement strand
CTGCCGCGTGGGCGCCGTAGATCACCCGGTGGTCGCAGGTGAGGTTCACCTGCATCTGGCGGCCCACCCGGATGGAGCCATCCTTTCCGGCGATCACCGCAGGCAGCGAAGCGGCCACCGCCAGGATCGCCCCGGTGCCGGGCGGCAGGATGGCATCGAAGCGATCCACCCCGAACATCCCCAGGTTGGAGAGGGTGATGGTGCCCGTGCTGTATTCCTCGGGTTTGAGCTGCTTGCTGCGGGCTCGGCTCACCAGATCGGCCCAGATGCGGGACAGGCTGTAGAGATCGGTGCGATCGGCCTGGGCGAGCACGGGGGTGATGAGGCCGCCGTCTTCCATGGCCACCGCCACGGCCACATTCACCGCTGCGGGGTAGGCCATGCCGGCCTCGCTGTAGGCCGCATTCATCTGGGGATGGCGGGCAACGGCCAGGGCCACGGCCTTGGCCAGCAGGGCCGTCATCGTGACGCCCTTGCCCTTCACCTGTTTATAGAAGGCATCCAGCTTGTCGGTGGTGATGGTGGTGCCCACGTGGAAGCAGGGCACCGCCAGGCTGGCCACCATGTTGCGGTTCACCGCCTGCTGGAGGGTGTTGAAGGCAGCGGTGTCGCCGGGCCGGCCAAAGGCTTCACCGGCCGGCGCGGGGGCTGGGGCCTGCATCGCGCTGCCATTGCCGCCGGCTGCCAGCTGGGCCGGAGCGGACCCCTCCGCCACCCGGGGCAGGCTCACGGGCTGGCCCGAGGCCCGCTCCACATCCTCCGCCTGAATACGGCCATGGGGGCCACTGCCCCGCAGCCCCGCCAGCTGCACGCCCAATTGGGCGGCCAATTTCTTCGCCCGGGGGGTGGCCACCACGCGCCCATCCGAGATGGCGGGGGCCGGGGCCGCCGCCACGGCAGGAGCCGGTGGGGCGGGGGCGGCAGGGGCGGCAACGGGGGCGGGGGCCGCGGGAGCCGGAGGGGGTGGGGCGGCCGCGGGAGCCGCAGGGGCCGGTGCCGCAGCGGCGGTGGCCTTGGCCTGGGCCTGCACCTCGGCAATCTCGGCCTCGCTCTCGGCGATCAGGCCGATGGTGTCGCCCACGGGGGCCGTGCCGCCGGCGTCCACCAGCACCACGGCCAGGTAGCCCTCCTGGAACGACTCCACATCCATGTCCGCCTTGTCGGACTCCACAACCAGCACGGATTCACCGCGCTCCACCCGGTCGCCGGGTTTCTTCAGCCACTGCACGATCTTGCCCTCAGTCATCGTGGAACTGAGGGCGGGCATGAAGATGTCGTGGGTAGCCACTGGCCGTGCTGCCGCGCAGGAACCGCGATCCTACGCAGCCCCCTGCACCGGATCCGTGCGCGACGCCGCCGGGATCAGCTGATCCCCTCCAGGGCCTCCACCACCCCATCGCGCACCAGCACGGAGGCCTGCATCTTCTGCACCAGGTTGTCGCCGAGGCGCACCTCCGTGAGGCTCTCCAACTGTCCCTGGTCGACCACCTGCTCAAACTCCAGCTGGCGCACCTGCTGCTGCTGTTCCAGCACCTGACGCTTCTGCTCCTCCAGCTCGGCCCGCTTGGCCCCCACCTGCTGCTGGATCGAGGCCACCTGCTCCTGCACCCGCGGATCCAGGGGATTGAGGCTCTGGCTGCGCACCTCATTGATCACCCGCTGGCCCTCCTGCTCCAGCTGGGCCAGCTGGCCATCCAGATTGCTCAGGGCATTGCTCAGTTCACGCTCCGCATCTTCCTTCCAGCGCGGCGTCACCACGGCACGGATGGTGATGGCACGTTTGATGGTGAAGGACTCGGCCATGGGGACAGGAAGGTTCGGGGAACAGATCAGCCCTCACCGTAGAGGGAGGCGATGGCGGCTGCATCCCTGCTGGTGATCCGATCCCGGCGCTGCTTGAGGGTCTGGGTAAGCAGACCGTTCTCCATGGTGAAGGGCTCCACCAGGGCCACCCCCCCCAGTCGCTCGTCGGGCCGGGAGCCGGGCCGGGCCGCGAGGAGGCGGTTGCACTCCCTGGCGAGGGCCCTGGCCAGGGCGGGATCCAGACCGGCCACGCTGCCCTCCGCCGTGAGGGCGGGCTCCGGCAGGCCCTGGCTGCGGGCCCATTGCAGCAGCGGCTCGGCCTTGGGCACCAGCAGGGCACCGAGCTGCTTGCGGTCCTGCCCCACCAGCATCACCTGCTCGAAGAGGGGGCATTCCACCAGGGCCTCCTCCAGGGGACCGGGCTCGATGTTCTCCCCGCTGCTGAGCACGATGGTGTCCTTGGCCCGACCCGTGAGCACCAGGCAGCCATCGGGCAGGAGCCGGCCCAGGTCGCCCGTGTCGAACCACCCCTCCCCATCCAGCACCTTGGCGGTGGCGTCCGGTTTCTGGTGATAGCCCCCCATCACCTGGGGTCCCCGGGCCAACACCACCCCCGGCTCCCCGATGGGCAGGGTGGTGCGGCTCTCGGGATGCACAACCCGCAGGGCCGTGCCCGGCAGGGGCTGGCCCGCACTGCCCCGCCGGTTGCACCAGGGGCGGCGGCAGCTGAGCACGGGGCTCGTTTCCGTGAGGCCATAGCCCACCAGCAACTCGATCCCGATGGCTTCGAAGAAGCCATCCACATGGATCGCCAGGGCCCCACCCCCGCTGATGGCGGTGCTCAGCTCCCCCCCCACCAGCTGCTGGCGCACCTTGGGCCACAGGGCCCGGGCGGCCAGGCCGTGGAGGGGGGCCCGCAGCAGGGCTTCCCCGGCCGCCTTCAGGCGACGGCTGGCGGGTTCGGGGGCCAGGGTGAGGTTGAGGGCCGTGCGGCGGGCCCGATGGAAGGCCCGGCTGTTGGCCAGGGCGCGGCCCAGCAGGCGCTGGCGGGAGGCCGGCATGGCGGCCACCGCATCCTCGAAGCCCGAGAGCAGGGCTTCCCAGAGCCGGGGCACGCTGATCAGGTATTGGGGCCTCACCGTCTGCAGATCGGCCTTGAGGTGGCGCAGGCTCGTATAGGTCTGGCGGCAACCGCAGGAGAGCAGGAAGTATTCGGCGGTGCGCTCATAGGCGTGCCAGATGGGCAGCACGCTCAGCACCCGATCGCCGGGGGAGGGCGCCACGGCCACGCCAAGGGTGCGGAGCTGGTGGAGCAGGTTGCCCTGGCTGAGGGGCACGCCCTTGGGCTGGCCCGTGGTGCCGGAGGTGTAGAGCAGGGTAGCCAGCCGGGACTCCCCCCCAACGGGCAGGGGCGGGGCGGGCGCGGTGGCACCGAGCTCCACCAGGCCATCCCAATCCAGGCTGGAGGGCCCTCCCTCCAGGGCGGCGGGTGGGCCCTCCAGCACCAGCACGAAGCGGAGCCGCTGCAGCTGCTCCGGGGCCAGATCCAGCTTGCGGAAGAGGGCGGCCGACTCCACCACAAGGGCCACGGCGCCGCAATCCTGAAGGATGTAACGCAGCTCTTCCGGAGGTGCGCTGCTGCCCCGCACCGCATCGGCGGCCCCCGCCCGCATCAGCCCCTGATCGGTGACCATCCAGCGGGGGCTGTTCTCCGCAAAAAGCGCCACCACATCACCCGGACGCACACCCAGGGCGGCCAGGGCTGCGGCCGCCCGCTCAATGGCCTCCCCCAGCTGCCGGTAGGTGAGAACCACGGGGGGGGAGGCATGGCTGTCTTCCAGGGCCACGGCGTCCCCATGGCGGCGGGCCAGTTCGGGCCAGAGCTGCTCCAAACCCTCCACCCCCTCCCAGGCATCCCGTCGGGCCAGGGCGGCCCGATCCCCCTCGGAGCCCGTCCAGTGGATCTCAGCAGGGGCAACAGACATGGGAGCACGGCTCGGCCCGCCCATGGTTACAGTCCATCGAGGGCTTCGGTGGGGTGGGGTGGACGCAGCTCCAGGCCGAACTCCCGGCAGAAGGCCTCCAACAGCAGGGGCCGCACCGCATCGGCCGTCAGGCCGGCCCGCCACTGGCTGAGACGGCCCACGGGGCGATCCGCCAGCCCGCAGGGAACGATCGCCGCAAAGGTGTCCAGGGTGCAGCACACATTCAGGGCCAGGCCGTGCTGGCTGATCCAGCGCTTGGCTCCCACCCCGATCGCCGCCACCTTGGCGCCCTCCAGCCACACGCCGGTGAGCCCCTCCAGGCGCTCGCCCCGCAGGTCGAGCGCCGCCAGGGTGCGCAGCACCACCCCTTCGAGGGCCCGCAGAAACCCATGCAGATCAGCGCCATGCCGCTGGAGCTGGAGCACGGGATAGAGCACCAGCTGGCCCGGGAGGTGGTGGGTCACCTCCCCGCCCCGGTCAATGCGAAACAGGGGCAGGGGCGGCGCGGAAGGATCGAAGCGCAGGTGGGCTTCACTGGCGCCGCGGCCCAGGGTGTAGCAGGGGTGGTGCTCCAGCAGCAGCACGGCGTCGGGGCCCGCCGGATCCCGCAGCAGGCGCCGCTGCAGCTCCTGCTGCCAGGCCCAGGCGCGGGGAAAGGCCACCGGCCCGACGGGTTCAAAAAGAATTGCGCTGCCCTTGGGTGCCATGGCTCAGTCTCACTACTGTGACAACAACCCACCCCGTGGGCCGATCCAAAACGGACGCACGCCACCGCTATGAAACTTCTGATTCACGGTCGCAACCTGGACATCACGCCCGCCATTCGCGAGTACACCGAAACAAAGCTCTCGCGAGCCATCAACCACTTTGAAGATCTGGTGAAGGAGGCCGATGTGCATCTTTCAGTGGCCCGCAATCCGCGGGTTCCCCAGCAGACGGCGGAAGTGACGATGTTTGCCAATGGGGTGGTGATCCGGGCTCAGGAGCGCAGTGAAAATCTCTACGCCAGCATCGACATGGTGGCCAGCAAACTGGCCCGCCAGCTCAATCGCCATAAGGATCGCCTCCAGGAACGGCTGCAGGGTCCGGTGCACCGCTCGGCCGCCGCGGAAGAGGCCGGAGCCGCCCGCCTTCCCGAACCGGGCCATCCGCTCACAGAGGGTCTGGAGCCCAACCTCCCCCATCGTGGCGTGCGGCGCAAGTACTACAGCATGGCCCCGATGACCCTGGAGGAAGCCCTGCACCAGCTGGAGATCATCGACCATGATTTCTACGTGTTCCGGGATTCGGACACCCAGCAGATTCAGGTGGTGTATCGGCGCAATCACGGCGGTTTCGGTGTGATCCAGTCCAAGGACGCATGAAGGAGGCCTTTCCCGATCTTCCACCCCTCATCGACCACGCCCTGCTGGACCCCCACCATGGCCTGGAGGCCCTGCGGAGCTGCTGCGACGAGGCCACCCACTACGGCTTTGCCGGGGTGTGTGTGGCCTCCCGCTGGGTGGGCGCCGCCCGGGAGCGGCTGGGCCCCCGCAACACGGTGAAGGTTGTGACGGTGATCGGGTTTCCCTTCGGCGCCGTGCCGCCCGCCGTCAAGCGGGCGGAGGCGGAAGCAGCCCTGGAGAGCGGCGCCGATGAACTCGACGTGGTGCCGGATTTCGGCGCCCTCGCCGATGGCGACAGCCGCACCCTCCTGGCCGACCTGGCCCCGATCGTGGAACTGGGGCTCCCGGTGAAGGTGATCCTCGAACAGGGCCGTCTGGACGACGGAGCCCTGGCCCTGCTCGTGGAGGTGAGCATCGATGCGGGGGCCCGCTTCCTCAAGACCGGCAGCGGCTTCGGTCCCCCGGTGAGCCCCGCCCAGGTGGGGCGCCTGCGGGAGCTGGCCCGGGGCCGGGCGGCCGTGAAAGCCGCTGGAGGCATCTGCACCCTGGAGCAGGTGCAGGCGCTGGTGGAGGCCGGTGCGGAGCGGCTGGGCACCAGCCGGGGCGTGACCCTGATGCAGGCGCTCACCGCCAGCACCCGCTGACCCATGGGACAGGACCGGTTGCTGGAGGGGGTGGCCCTGCGCTGCTCCGCCCTGGGGGAGAGCGATCGGCTCCTGACCCTGCTCACCGAGGAGGAAGGGCTCATCCGCCTGGCCGTGCCCGGAGCCCGCAAACCCCGCAGCAAGCTGGCGGCCGCCCTGCCCCTGGCTCAGCTTCGGATGCAGGTGGGCGGGTCGAACCTGCTGCGGGTGCGCCAGCTCACCCTGGTGCGCAGCTTCAGCGGCCTGGGGGAACGGCTGGAAACCCTCTCGGCCGCCCAGTCCCTGGCGGAGCTCTGTCTGGCGATGGTGCCCACCGGCGCCCCCTCGGCCGGATGGCCCGCCATGCTGCTGGTGCATCTGGGCCGGCTGGAAACCATCGTGCTGGACATGCAGGAACGGGTGGAAGCCCTGGCCGTGGCCGTGCAGGGCAGCCTCCACCTGCTGGCCCTCGGGGGCTATGCCCTCCCCCTGCAGCAATGCGCCCGGGAGGGCACGGCCCTGGAGCCCCCCCTGGGCAACTGGAGCTGGCGCTGCAGTCTGCTTCCGGGGGAGGGGCTGGCCACGGGGGCCCTTCCGGGCGCCGCCATGCTGCTGAACGCCTCCGAGCTGGCCCTGTTGCAGCGCCTCATGCGGCCCGGGCTGCCCCGATCCAAGGATGGGCGCCTGATGGGGCCTGAACCGGTGTGGCTGCGCCTGCTGGAACTGATCAGCCTGTGGTGCGAGGAAAACCTGGAGCGCTCCCCACGAGCGTTCAGACTGCTCCGAGCCAGTGTGGAAGAGATGCCTTCCCCAGCCCCATGAAGGATCCGGGCGTGCCCCAGCTAGCCGAGCCCCCCGCCAACATCCCTCCCCTGCCGCCGGGGGAGACGGGGCTTGGCGCCGTGCTGGCGCGACCCAACTTCCGCCGGCTGTGGATCGGGCAGATCTTCTCCCAGCTGGCGGACAAGTTCTACATCGTGTTGATGGTGTTCCTGATCGCCCAGTACTGGGTGCCGGACAACCTGGGCGGGAACACCCCACTGGCGGAAGCCGCAGCCGCGATCCGCATCAATCTGGAGAGCCGGGCCCAGGTGATCACCCTCCTGGCCACGGGCATCTATGTGGCCAACACCATTCCGGCGGTGTTACTGGGCACGGTGGCGGGGGTCTGGGCCGATCGCTGGCCCAAGCGGTCGGTGATGGTGGGCTCCAATGCCCTCCGGGCCGGCCTGGTGCTGCTGGCCCCCCTGGCCCTGACGCCCGGGCCCCAGTGGCTGGGGCTGAGCTGGGGCTACTGGGCCCTGGTGTTGATGACCCTGGCCGAGTCGGCCCTCACCCAGTTCTTCGCCCCCGCCGAACAGGCCTCCATCCCCCTGCTGGTTCCCCCCCACCAGCTGCTGGCTGCCAATTCGGTGTATCAGGCCACGAGCATGGCGGCCACGATCGTGGGCTTCGCCCTCGGCGATCCGATCCTGCGGTTGCTGCGAACCGGCCTCGGAGCCCTCGGGGTGGAGAACGGCGAGTTCTGGCTCCTCCCCCTCTGCTACACCCTGGCCGCCGTGGCGATCCTGGGCATCCGGTTGGACGAACCCCCGCGGCAGGTGCGCCGGGTATCGCTCTGGCAGGAAATCGGCGAAGGCCTCACGGTGCTGCGGGAGCGGTCCACGGTGCGCACGGCCATGTTGCAGCTGGTGTTGCTCTACAGCCTTCTGGCGGCGCTCTACGTGCTGGCCATCAGCCTGGCGGCCGCCATCCAATCCCTCGGCCCCACGGGCTTTGGCACCCTGCTGGCCATGAGTGGGATCGGCCTGGCCCTCGGGGCGCTCACCATGGCCCAGCTCGGGGAGCGCTTCAGCCGCAAACTCCTGGCCACCACAGGGCTGGGCTTCATTGCGTTCAGCCTGGTGCTCCTCGGCCAGCTGCGGGGCAACCTGGTGCTCACCCTGCTCCTGTGCGTTCTCCTGGGACTGGGGGCCGCCCTGCTGGCGATTCCCGCCCAGACCACCATTCAGGTGGACACCCCGGAGGACCAGCGGGGCAAGGTGTTCGGCCTGCAGAACAACCTGATCAATATCGCCCTCAGCCTCCCCCTCGCCCTGGCGGGCACGGTGGTGAGCCGCTACGGGCTGCTGCCCGTGTTGTGGGGGTTGGCGGCGATCGCCCTGATCGCCGCCCTGAGCGAGCAACCCTGGAGGCCCTCCTGAAAGCTCCGACTGCTAACTTCAGGCAGATTGAGTTCATGCGGTGACGCACATCGCCTGGCTGGGTAAGAAATCTCCCTTCTGCGGCAACGTCACCTACAGCCTGGCCACCACGGACGCCCTGCGGCAACGAGGGCATCAGGTGAGCTTCATCCATTTCGATACGCCCGCCACCGCCGCCCTCGGCCGCCAGGAGAGTCTTCCCAGCCCGGTGAGCGCCGGTGGCGGCAGTGGCGCAGGCGAGCAGGCCCCCGAGAACCCGGAGGTGGCCCTCCCCTACCTGGTGAAATCACAGGTTTACACGATTCCCTCGCCAGGTGCCCTGCGGGAGCTCCGGGAATCCCTCGAGCGGCTGCGGCCCGATGTCGTGCATGCCAGCCTCACCCTCTCCCCCCTGGATTTCCGGCTCCCCGAGCTCTGCCAGCAACTGGGGGTGCCCCTGGTGGCCACCTTTCATCCCCCCTTCGATGCCAACCTGCGCAACATCACCGCAGGCACCCAGCAGCTCACCTATCAGGTGTATGCCCCATCCCTGGCCCGCTACGACCGGGTGATCGTGTTTTCCGAGCTGCAGGCCGACCTGCTGGAGCGGCTCGGCGTGCCCCAGGAGCGGCTGGCCGTGATCCCCAATGGGGTGGATATCGACACCTGGGCGCCGGCCAGTGCTGCCGTGCAGAGCGATCTCAACGCCCTGGCGCAACGGTTTGGGCAGCGCCGGGTGTTCCTCTACATGGGGCGCCTCTCCACGGAAAAAAACGTGGAAGCCCTGCTCAAGGCCTGGCGCCTCGTGCAACCGAAGGGCTGCGTGTTGCTGATCGTGGGAGATGGGCCCCTGCGCAGCGCCCTCCAGAACAACGATGAGGATGTGATCTGGTGGGGCTACGAAGCCGATCTGCGACGCCGGGTGGCCCTGCTCCAGATCGCGGAGGTGTTTCTGCTGCCCTCCCTGGTGGAGGGTCTGTCCCTGGCCCTGCTGGAGGCCATGGCCTGCGGCAAGGCCTGCGTAGCCACCGATGCGGGAGCCGATGGGGAAGCCCTGGAGGGGGGAGCGGGCATCGTGATCAGCACCCAGGGGGTCACCACCCAGCTGCGCACCCTGTTGCCGGTGCTGCGGGATCAGCCCGTGCTCACCGCCGAACTGGGACGCCGGGCCCGGGCGCGGGTGTTGGAGCGCTATACCCTCAGCAGCAACATCGACGCCATCGAAAAACTCTATGGCGACCTGACCCACCATCCGGCGGCGGCGGCTTAGATCGGCCCCTGCCCCCACCGGTTGGCCCGAGCGTCAATAGCGCTCGGGCACGGGGAGGCGCCACTCCAGGGGCACCCCCGCCGCGGCCAGCTCCTGCGCCCGGGCCTCCAGCCGGCGGCGATCCAGCCGCCAGAGGCGGTAGAGCCCAGCCTTCTGGAGCTCGATGGGGCCCAGATCCCGCCAGTGGGGCGCCTGGGCCGTCCGTTCATCGATCACCACCAACACGGTGGGCTGGCTCTGGGCGGTGCTGGGTTCCAGGCCCTGGCGCCGCTCGTGGTTGAGCCGATCACTGAGATCGCGCAGGGCCGCGGGCTGAACCCCCTCATAGATCACCACCCGACGGCTGTAGTAGTGCAGGGAAGGCTTGAGGATGCCCACCATGGCCAGGGGTTCCCCCGGTCGGGCCTGGCGTTGGATGGTGGCGGCCAGGGTGCGTACGGGCTCGCCCCGCAGCCGATCCCCCAGGGCCCAGCTGGGCAGGAGGGCGAGGGGCACAAACAGCACCAGGGGCAGCTGCAGCGCCAGCAACCGCCCCCGGGAGCGGGACAGCCGCCAACCGAGCAGGGCCGCCGCCAGCCAGCACAGGCCGGCCACCGGGAGGCGGCCGGCGCGGATCAGCTCCGCCGGCAGGGTGGGGAGTTCAGGATCCCGGATCAGCGCCACCAGCCAGGGGCCGGCAAAGAACACCGCCGCGATCAGGCCGGTGAGCAGCAGGGTGGCCCACCAGGCCCAGCGTGTGGCCCGCTCCGGCCCGCCCCTCTCTCCCCGGCCCGCAGGTGCCCGGGCCGCCAGCGCAATGAGCACGGCTGCCGCCGGCACAGCCGGCAACCAGTAGCTGGGAAGTTTGGTGGAGGCGGCGGTGAAGAAGCCCAGCACGGCCAGGAGCCAGCAGGCGCAGAACCGCCCCAGGGACAGGGGAGCGGGCACCGGGCGCGGTGGACGCCCCCATCCCAGGGGGCCGATCGCCCTGGCCAGCCCCAGCAGCAGCAGGGGGGTGAAGGGGAGGCTGGCGATCAGCAGCACAGGACCGAAGAACCACCAGGGCTGGAGGTGGTGGTTCACCACCGAGGTGAAGCGCTGCAGATTGTGATAACCAAAAAAGCTGTCCCAGAAGGGCCGGCCCTCCTTGGCCAGAGCGAGGCCATACCAGGGCCCGGCCACCAGGGCGCTGACCAGCAGGCCCCGCAGGGGCTGGAGGGAGCGGATCAGGGTCTGGCGATCGCCCTGCAGCGCAGCGAAAAGCCCCAGGGTGAGGGCCGCCAGCACCAGCGCCACCGGCCCCTTGGTGAGCACGGCCAGCCCCAGCAGCAGCCAGGCCTGCCACCAGGGCCCGCCGGCGGCGGCGTAACGACGCCAGAAGCTCAGCAGGGCCAGGGCCATGAGGGCGCTGAAGAGGGCATCACTCACCGGCGTGCGTCCCCAGAGCAAGATCAGGGGAGAAAGCGCAAAGGCCAGGGCAGTCTCGATGGGAAGCACGGGGAAGGCGCCCGGGGGCTGGGTGACGCCCTCCCCAGCCCTCTGGGGCCAGCGCAGGAGCGTGTCCGCCAGGCCCAGCATCACAGCCACGGAGGCCAGGGCGGAGGGGAGGGCAGCGGCCCAGGAGCCGAGGGGATTCCAGAGGGCCTGTCCGGGGAGGGCGTAGAGCGCTCCCATGAGCCAGTACACCAGGGGGGGCTTGTCGTAGCGGGGCAGGCCGTTCACGCGGGGAATCAGCCAGTCGCCCGTTTCCGCCATGGCCCGGGCGGCGGCGGCAAAGAGGGGCGGGGTTTCATCCACCAGCCCGGTGCTGCCCAGGTTCCACACGAAGAGGATCACCCCCAGGGCCAGGGTGAGCCCCCACACCCAGGCCCGCTGGCGCCGAAGGATGGCCCCTGCCCCCGTCGGGAGCGAGCCGGTGGGGGGACGGACGGAATCGGTTTGGGTCAAATCAGGCGCGAGAACGGCTTCGGCATGGCTTTGGCTGCTGATCCTGGCGCACCCCGTCCCCCGCTCCTAAGCCAGGGAGGCCATCCGCAGGGCCTCGGCCACGGCATCGATGCAGCGCTGGGCCCGCCGTTTGGCGTCGTCCTGGCTGCGGGCCCCCATCAGATACGCGCTCAGGGCCTGGGGCGAGGCGATGGGCGCCAGCTGGGCGGCCTGCCGGGAACTGAGAGCGGGATCCGCCAGCAGACGGCTCAGCGTGCCCTCCCTCCAGAGGCCCTCACCAGGCCGCCCAGGGCCGAACAGGTGCTCCTCCAGGCTGGCCCGCAGCTGCTGCTTGAGGGCGGCCAGCTGCTCCGCCTTCAGGCGACGGCTGTTGGGAAGCCCTTCGGCGGGAGTTTGCTCCACACTCCAGCTCAGGCCCGTGCCTGGCAGCCCCACCGTGGCCCGCGGACCTCCGGATCGGGCCACCGGAACGTTGAGGCTTGCCCCAGGCCCCCCCAGAGAAATGGAGCTCAGGCCCGCTTTGCTGAAGTTGAAGCGCAGGGGGCCCAGGCGGGTGGAATGGCGAAAACGGAAGCCCATCAGGCAGGCCCGGAGCTGGCCATGGCCGCCCGGCCAAGGCGCACCACCCCCAGGCCGGTGACGTACATCCACAGGCCATAGACGGCTGCGGGCACCGCCATCTCCGGATTCCCCAGCAGACCGGCCGTGATGGCAATTGCCAGGGTGCAGTTCTGAATGCCCACCTCGATCGCCAGGCAGATCTGCTGGGCCACCGGCAGTCCCAGCAGCCGCCCGGTGAGGTAACCCGCCAGGGTGGCGAACCCGTTGAGCAGCACCACGGCCAGGCCCACCTTGAGGATGAATTCGGGCAGCCTGCCTCCCTCCTTGATGAGCACCAGAAGAATGATCAGGCCCAGAAGGGCGGCTGCCAGGCGGCTCACCTGGGCTTCCAGCCGCAGGGCCAACGCCGGAAACCGTTGCCTCACCGCCATGCCGAGGGCCGTGGGAACCAGGGTGATCAGCAGGATCTGCACCATGGTGGTGCCGATCGGCAGGCTGATCTGGGCCTCCGTGCCCATGAGCAGGCGCAGGGCCTGGTTCGCCAGCACCGGGATGGTCATCACAGTGATCAGGCTGCTGATGGCGGTGAGGCTCACCGAGAGGGCCACATCCCCCTTGGCCAGATAGGTGATCAGATTCGAGGAGGGCCCACCGGGGCAGATGGCCAGCACCATCAGCCCCACGGCGATGGGAGCCGGCATCGGCAGGAGCCACACGATCAGGGCGCCGATCAGGGGCAGGAGCACCACCTGGGCGAGGGTGCCGGCGGCGGCCGCCCTGGGATCCCGGCCGATGCGGCGGAAGTCGTCGGGCCGCAGACCCAGGCCCATGCCCAGCATCACGCTCGCCAGGGCCAGCGGCAACAACACACTGGTGAGAACGCTGCTCTGCACGGTGAAGGCTGATCCAAGCTGGCGCAGGTGACCTGCGGCCACCGACCCTAGAGGATGGATCGGTTGCCCTGGCATCGCCCCACCCCGCATGTACAGCCCCACCCGTGGCCCGGAGCGCCTGGTGCGGATCGCCCAGTGGCTGATCGCCCTGGTGTTCGCCTTTTTCCTGATCCGGGTGGGCGGAGCCATCCTGGCCGACCTGCCCGTGCTCACCCAGCCACCCCAGCAGGCCACCTTTCTGCAGACCCCACCGATCCGGGCCCTGGAGGCCCGGATTCAACCGCTGGAGGCCGAACGGGAGGCACTGGACCAGCGGCTCACCCAGCTGCAGCAACGGCAGGAGGTGGCGCGGCAGGCCTATGAAACGGAACGGGCGAGCTTTGAAACCTGGCGGGCCACCCGCTCCGCCACCCAACAGACCAGCCAGAACCAGGACGTCATCGCCCGTGCCCGCCAGCTGGATGCCCAGCTGCAGGGGCAGCAGCGCCTACGGGACG
>JAYKJF010000029.1:0-11905 GCA_035285785.1 Cyanobacteriota bacterium | reverse complement strand
TCCTTAACGGTGACCGCTTGTTTCGAGGCAGAACTGCATGAGCATCGTCTCCAACTCGATCATCAACGCGGACGCCGAAGCCCGCTACCTCAGCCCTGGCGAACTCGACCAGGTCAAATCCTTCGTTGCAGGAGGCCAACGCCGACTGCGCGTTGCCCAAGCCCTCAGCGAGAGCCGCGAACGCATCGTGAAGCAGGCCGCTGGCCAGCTTTTCCAGAAGCGGCCCGACGTCATCTCCCCCGGCGGAAACGCCTATGGCGAAGAGATGACAGCCTCTTGCCTGCGGGACATGGACTACTACCTGCGGCTCGTCACCTACGGCGTGGTCGCCGGAGATGTCACTCCCATTGAGGAGATCGGCATCATCGGTGCCCGCGAAATGTATCGCTCCCTGGGCACCCCTCTTGAAGCCATGGCAGAAGCCGTGCGGGAAATGAAGGCGGTGGCCACCAGCATCCTCACCGGCAGTGATGCCGAGGAAGCAGGCTTCTACTTCGACTACGTGGTCGGCGCCCTCTCCTGAGGCCCATCCATTCCCCCCACCGCCACCTCAACGGGATTCCATGCAAGACGCCATCACCAACGTCATCAACCAGGCAGACGTCCAGGGGCTTTACCTCGACGGCTCTGCCATGGGTCGCCTCGAGAAGTATTTCACCAGCGGTGAACTGCGCGTCCGGGCTGCGGCCACGATCAGTGCCAACGCTTCCGCGATCATCAAGGAAGCGGTTGCCAAATCGTTGCTCTATTCGGACATCACCCGTCCGGGCGGCAACATGTACACCTGCCGCCGGTATGCAGCCTGCATCCGCGACCTGGACTACTACCTCCGCTACGCCACCTACGCCATGCTGGCTGGTGACACCTCCATTCTCGATGAGCGGGTGCTCAACGGGCTGAAGGAAACCTACAACTCCCTGGGCGTGCCCATCGGCGCCACAGTTCAGTCGATTCAGGCCATGAAGGAAGCCACCGCTGCCCTCGTTGGTCCTGATGCGGGTCGGGAGATGGGCGTCTACTTCGACTACATCAGCTCTGGGCTGGGCAACTAATCCACCCTTCGCCCCCCAGGAACACCATGCGCCTGTTCAAAGTCACAGCCTGCATACCCAGTCCAGAGAAAGCCCGCACCCAGAGGGAAATTCAAAACACCTACTTCACCAAGTGGGTTCCCTACGACAGCTGGTTTGCCGAACAGCAGCGAATCATGAAACAGGGCGGGAAAATCCTGAAGGTTGAGCTGGCCACCGGCCGCCGCCAACAGAACTGCGGCAACTGACCCTTTTGTTCATCTCCGAAGCCCAGCAGCAGCTGGGCTTTTTTTTGTCGGCGCCTCCAGGACTCGACAAAAGCTGCGTTCGCCGGCTGAATGGGGAGCTAACGCCCAGAATTTCAGCCCATCCGCTGCCGCTCCATACCGCCGCTCCATGGATTCCTTCCCCCAGACCCGCCAGTCCTCCTCCTCCCAGGGTCTGCTCCCCATTCCCTGGGACCAGTGGCCCGCTGAGGCCCGCTTGATGCTTGGCCTGGTGGCCCTCTGGAGTCTGCTGGGCCTGCTGGTGCTCTCTTCGGCCAGCTGGTGGGTGGCAGATCGGGAAATGGGTGATGCGGCGTATTACATCAAGCGCCAGGGCCTGTGGCTGGTGGCCAGCTGGGCCCTCTTCTGGCTGGCGATCCGCACCAACCTGCGGCGCTGGCTCCACCTGGCCCCAACCGCCCTGTTGATCGGCGGATTGCTCGTGGCCGCCACCCTGGTGGTGGGCAGCACGGTGAACGGCGCCAGCCGGTGGTTGGTGGTGGGGCCCATCCAGATTCAGCCCACGGAGCTTGTGAAACCCTTTGTGGTGCTCCAGGGGGCCGTGCTGTTCTCCCACTGGAAACGGATCGGAGCCGATCAGAAGCTCCTGTGGCTGGGCGTGTTTGGGGTGCTGATCCTGCTGATCCTGAAGCAGCCCAACCTCAGCACCGCCGCCCTGACGGGATTGTTGCTCTGGCTGATGGCCCTGGCCGGTGGCCTGCCTCTGCTTCAGCTCCTTGGCGCCGCCGGCGGGGGATTCCTGGTGGGGGCCAGCAGCATCCTCATCAACGAATACCAAAGGGATCGGGTGACCTCCTTCCTCAACCCCTGGAAGGACGACCAGGGATCGGGCTATCAGCTCGTTCAGAGCCTGCTGGCCATCGGTTCCGGGGGGTTGCTTGGCCAGGGCTTTGGGCTCTCCACCCAGAAGCTGCAATACCTGCCGATCCAGACCACCGACTTCATCTTTGCCGTGTTTGCCGAGGAATTCGGGTTCATCGGTTGCCTGATGTTCCTGCTGTTCCTGGTGTTGTTCGGCTTTGTCGGTCTACGGATCGCCCTCTCCACCATGAGCAACCAGCACCGGTTGGTGGCCATGGGCTGCACCATCCTGCTGGTGGGTCAGTCGATCCTCAACATCGCCGTGGCCAGTGGGGCCATGCCCACCACCGGCCTCCCCCTGCCGATGGTGAGCTACGGGGGCAATTCCCTGCTGAGCAGCTTGCTGGTGGCGGGCCTGCTGGTGCGCTGCTCCCTGGAAACGACGGGGATGGAAACCGCCCGTCCCCGCCGCAGGCGGCCGCCTGCAGCCCCGATAGGCTGATCGCTCCGCGCCCGCTTCACCGCCGATGACCAGCCTCGGGCTTCAGCTCGCTGACTGGACCCGCTCCAGCGAAGCCCTGCTGAGAGCCTCCCTGGGCCACCCCACCCCCCTGACCCTCGCCCTTGTGTTTACCGGGGGGCTGCTCACCAGCCTGGGGCCCTGCTCCCTCTCCCTGCTTCCTGTCACCCTGGCCTACCTGGCGGGGTTCGGAGGCCCGAACAGCACCATCGCCCCAGGTGGGGCATCTCCCCGGGCGTTGCCCTGGCAACGGAGCCTGAGCTTCAGTGCGGGCATCGTGGCATCCCTGGTGCTGCTGGGCTTCGGCACGAGCCTGCTGGGTCGGCTCTATGGCCAGATTCCCGAAGGGGTGTCGCTGGTGGTGGCCGTGGTGGCTGTGGTGATGGGCCTCCATCTGCTGGGGCTGGTGCCCCTCCAGCTACCGGCGGGCCCCGATCCGGAACGCTGGCGCCAGAAGGTGCCGGCCCCCCTGGCCCCCCTGGCGGCGGGGCTGGCCTTCGGCCTGGCCGCCACGCCCTGCACCACTCCCGTGCTGGCCGTGCTGCTGGCCTGGATGGCCCAGAACGGCAAGCCTCTCGTGGGGATGCTCCTGCTCACCTGCTTCGGTGCTGGCCAGGTGCTGCCCCTGCTGCTGGCGGGCACCCTGGCCGCCAGCCTGCCCAACCTGTTGCAGCTCCGTGTCGTGGGCCGCTGGATCCCGCCCATCAGCGGCGTGGTGCTGCTCACCACCGGAGCCCTCACCCTGGCGGCCCACCTGGTATGACCACCCTCTTCCCGGCCACGGACTCCTGGCGAAGGCTCCTGCGCCTGGTGGCCTGGATCGCCGATCTGCGGGTGGCCATCGTGCTGCTCCTGCTGATCGCCCTGGCCAGCGGCATCGGCACCGCCATCCCCCAGAAGGAGAGCCTGGCGTTTTATCACCAGCGCTATGACGACGCACCTTGGCTGGGCTGGCTGAAGGGGGAGGGGATCCTGCGGTTGCAGCTCGACCATGTGTATTCCAGCGGCTGGTTTCTGGCCCTGCTGGCCCTGTTGGGCCTGGCCCTGATCCTCTGCAGCTGGCGGCGGCAATGGCCCGCCCTGCAGGCCTCCCTGCGCTGGATCGACTACACCACACCCCGCCAGCTGAGCAAGCTGGCCCTGGGCGAAACCCTCACCCATCCCAGGGCCGACGGGCTGGCCGTGCTGGGCGAGCGCCTGCGGAACCAGGGCTGGAGCGTGCGAAGCCAGGAGGGGCGCCTGGCGGCCCGAAAAGGGCTGGTGGGGCGGGTGGGTCCCCTGCTGGTGCACGCGGGACTGGTGGTGTTGATGGTGGGTTCGGCCTGGGGGGCCCTGGCGGGCCAGCGGCTTGAACAGTTCCTCGCCCCGGGCCGGGAGCTGGAGCTGCTGGATCGGCAGGGGCGGCCCCAGGTCACCCTCGCCCTTGACGCCTTTGCCATCAGCCGGGATCCGGCGGGGCGGCCGGAACAGTTCACGTCCCAGCTGCGGCTGATCCCCCCTCCTGCCGGGGAGCCATCTGCCACCCCATCCCCCCAGCAGGCGGAGATCAGTGTCAACCACCCGCTCCGCTACAGGGGCATGACCCTCTACCAGGCGGACTGGACCCTGGCCGCCATCCAGATCCAACTGGGCCGCTCCCCCGTGCTGGAGCTCCCCCTCCAGCCCTTCCCCCAGCTGGGGGAACAGGTGTGGGGCTTGCTGCTACCCACCCGACCCGATGGCAGCCAGCCGGTGTTGCTCACCCTCAGCAGCGAGGAGGGACCTGTGGAGGTGTTTGGGGCCGATGGCAGCTCCCTGGCCCGGCTCCAACCGGGCGGAGAGCCCCAGGAGGTACAGGGGTTACCCATCCGGGTGGCCGGGGTGCTGCCCGCCAGCGGCATCCTGCTCAAACGGGATCCAGGGGTTCCCCTGGTGTACAGCGGCTTTGCGATCGCCCTGCTCGGTGGGGGGCTGAGCCTGGTGGCCACCCGCCAGCTCTGGGTGGTGGAGGAGCAACGGGAGGGCGGGCTGCGCCTCCATGCGGCGGGCCTGTGCAACCGCAACCTCACGGCGTTCGCCCGGGAGCTACCCACCCTCCTGGCGGGGATCGAAACCCCTGATCCGCCCCCTCAACAGGCCTGACGCTGGCCGTGGCTGACCCGCACCACCGTGTGGACATTGCCCCGGGGGTTGAAATCCGCCACCAGCTCCATCCACTGGGGATCACAGGCCGCCACCAGGTCGTCCAGGATCCGGTTGGCCACCTCCTCGTGGGAGATGGTGCGGTTGCGGTAGCTGTTGACGTAGAGCTTCAGGGCCTTGAGCTCCAGCACCTGGGGGCCGGGCTGGTAAAGCAGCCGTAGCACCGCAAAGTCGGGGTAGCCCGAGTAGGGGCAGTTGCAGGTGAATTCCGGCAGCTCGATCGACACCTCGTAGGGGCGGCCGATTCGGGGGTTGGCGAAACAGACCAGCTCCCCCTCCTCAATCGCCCGCTGGCCATACAGGGGGGTGGTGGTGGCTGTCGGGGGGGTGACGGTCATGGAAGGGGAACAGACAGGGCAAGGCCAGGGGAAAGAACCAGGGGAGCGGTGGGTTGGTAGCAACGGCCACCCCCGAACCCTCCCCTGTGCGGCCTAAAGATAGTTTTGCTGATCGCAGTCACACCCAGCGATCCGGCCCCGCGTCTGAGAGACTGCCCCCACACCACCACCGCATCCCCCTCACACCCTGAACCATGAAAAAGATTGAGGCCATCATCCGCCCCTTCAAGCTCGAAGACGTGAAGATTGCACTGGTGAATGCGGGGATTGTGGGCATGACCGTGAGTGAAGTGCGGGGCTTTGGCCGCCAGAAAGGCCAGGTGGAGCGCTATCGGGGTTCGGAATTCACCGTGGAATTCCTGCAGAAACTGAAACTGGAAATCGTTGTGGACGACGAGCGGGTGGCCACCGTGGTGGAGGCCATCCAGGAAGCCGCCCGCACCGGAGAGATCGGCGACGGCAAGATCTTCATTTCCCCGGTGGAGTCGGTGATTCGCATCCGCACAGGCGACCGGGACAGCACCGCGATCTAGGGGAGGGGTGCCGGGCGAAGGGTGGCGGCCACCACCGCCTGGATCGCTTCTGGATGCAGGGGGCCCCGGCTTCCCTCCGCCTGCCGCACACCACCGGCACTGGAGGCCAGCCAGAGCAGATATTCATGGTTGCCGGCCGGGCCGGTGATCGGCGAGCCGGTGAGCCCCCGGCCCTGCCAGCCGAGGGCTTCAGCGGCCTCCAGCACCCGGGCGATCGCCCGGCCGTGGGCCGCCGGATCCCGCACCACACCGCCCTTGCCCACCCCCTCCCGCCCCACTTCAAACTGGGGCTTCACCAACAGCACCATCTCCACCGGATCATCGGGGGAAGGGGCGCGGAGCAAGGCACCCAGGGCCGGCAGCACGCACGTGAGGGAGATGAAGGAGAGATCGGCCACCGCCAGATCGGGCCAGGGATCCTCAGGCCCATAAAGCGCGTCGGGGAGGAGGTGCCGCACGTTGGTGCGTTCCCGCAGCACCATCCGGGGATCGGTGCGCAGGCTCCAGGCCACCTGGCCGTAACCCACATCGATGCCATAGATGCGGCGGGCTCCCCGCTGGAGCAGGCAATCGCTGAAGCCGCCGGTGGAGAGGCCCGCATCCAGGCACACCCGGCCCTGGAGGGGGATGGCAAACGCCTGCAGCGCCGCCTCCAGCTTGTCGCCGCCGCGGGACACGAAGCGGGGGCGGGCTTCCACCTCCAGGGGGGCATCGGCGGGCAGGGCGGTTCCCGGCTTGTCGAGCACCCGACCGGCCTGGCGCACCCAGCCCGCCCGGATCAACTGTTGCGCCTGCTCCCGGCTGCTGGCGAGCCCACGCTGCAACAGCAGCAGATCCAACCGCTGCCGTTTGGTCATGATTTCCAAGCAGAAAACGAAACAAAAACCGAGGAGAGGGCCCTTCTCCTGACAGGGAAGAGAGGATATCGCCACCAAGAAGGGCGACCATGGCAGGGGAAAACTCCATCCAGCTCGCCAATGTGTTCGAGCTGCTCCGCCCGGGTAGCTTTGTCCGCCTGCACGACCATCCCGACGACCTGCCCCCGTTTCAGTTGATCCATTGTCGCGGGGGCCGTTGTTGGATCCGTCAGCAATCCTGGGGCAACCTTCTCCACCTGGAAGTGGCCCACCGCAAGCTCACGTCCGCGGCCTGAGCCGGAGCTCCTGCCTCCCGTCCCGATAAGTTGGGACGGCCCTCCATCGTCCGCCCTTGATCGAGCGCTATACCCTCCCGGAAATGGGGTCTCTCTGGAGTGAGGAGGCCAAGTTTCGCAGCTGGCTGGAGGTGGAGATCGCCGCCTGCCAGGCCAATGCGGATCTGGGGCGGGTGCCCGCCGAAGCCATGGCGCAGATTCGCGAGCGGGCAGCCTTCTCCGTGCCCCGGATCCTGGAGATCGAGGCGGAGGTGCGGCACGACGTGATCGCCTTCCTCACCAACGTGAATGAACACGTGGGCGATGCGGGCCGCTACATCCATGTGGGCATGACCAGCTCCGATGTGCTGGACACGGGTCTGGCCCTGCAGCTGAAGGCGTCGGTGGGGGAGCTGGAGAAGGAGCTGGCCCGGTTGATCGAAGCCCTGCGGGAGCTGGCCCGGGCCCACAAGGACACGGTGATGATCGGCCGCTCCCATGCGATCCATGGCGAGCCGATCACCTTTGGCTTCAAGGTGGCGGGCTGGCTGGCGGAAACCCTGCGCAACCAGGAGCGGCTGGCCCGCCTCAAAACCACCGTGGCCGTGGGCCAGGTGAGCGGCGCCATGGGCACCTACGCCAACACCGACCCCGAGGTGGAGGCCATCACGTGCCGGATCCTGGGGCTGGAGCCGGACACGGCCAGCACCCAGGTGATCAGCCGGGATCGCCATGCCGACTACGTGCAGACCCTGGCCTTGATCGGCGCCTCCCTGGAGCGCTTTTCCACGGAGATCCGCAACCTGCAGCGCAGCGATGTGCTGGAGGTGGAGGAAAACTTCGCCAAGGGGCAAAAGGGGAGCTCCGCCATGCCCCACAAGCGCAATCCCATCCGCAGCGAGCGCATCAGCGGCCTGGCCCGGGTGCTGCGCAGCTACACGGTGGCGGCCCTGGAAAACATGGCCCTCTGGCACGAGCGCGACATCAGCCACAGCTCGGTGGAGCGCATGATGCTGCCCGACTGCTCCGTCACCCTGCACTTCATGCTGCGGGAGATGACCGCGGTGGTGAAGGGCCTGGGGGTGTATCCCGAGAACATGGCCCGCAACATGAACGTCTACGGCGGCGTGGTGTTCAGCCAGCGGGTGCTGCTGGCGCTGGTGGCTGCAGGGATGAGCCGGGAGGAGGCCTACCGCCTGGTGCAGCTCCATGCCCATGGGGCCTGGAACACGGACGGGGGCGACTTCCGCGCAGCCCTGGCGGCCGATCCGGCGGTGACGGACCGCCTCAGCCCGGAGGCGCTGGAGGACTGCTTCGCCACCGATCTGCACCGGGCCCAGCTGGATGTGATCTGGCAACGGCTGGGGATCTAGGCCGTGGCCGGCCCCTTCGACTGGAGCTTCACCCCCCCGGCGAGCACGGCCATCGGCGACCACGACGTGCCCCTGCTTTCGCCCCACCTGGAGGGACGAGCGATCGCCCTGCTGGTGGGGGCGGGCATCGCCGCGATGAAGGCTCCCCTGCTGGCCCGGGCCCTGCGGCGCCGGGGTGCCCAGGTGACGGCCTTCTGCTCCCCGGAAGCGCTGCGCTACGTGGGCGCCGATGCCCTGGAGTGGAGCACCTGCCGGCCCTTGGTGCGGGAGCTGAGCTGGCGGGCCGAACACCTCAGCGACGATGCTGATTTCGATGCCTACCTGGTGGCCCCCGCCACCTACAACACCATCGGCAAGGCGGCCAACGGCATCGCCGATTCCCTGCTCACCGCCACCCTGGCCTCCGCCCTGGGCCGGCTGGCCCGGGGCACCACGGCGGTGCTGATGGCCCCCACCATGCATGGCTCCATGCACCACAGCCTGCTGGAGGCCAATGGCCGCCGGCTGGCACAGCTGGGGGTGCAGTTCGTGCCGCCGCGGGATGCCTACGGCAAACACAACCTGCCGGAGGAGGAGCTGATCGTGGCGGCCGTCTGCCGGGCCCTGAGCACCTCGCCCCTGCGGCAGCGGCGAATTCTGGTGACGGGAGGGCCGACTCCCGTGCCGATCGATGGGGTGCGGCGGATCACGGGCCGGTTTCGGGGCCAGCTGGGGGCCGCCATCCACGAAGAGCTGCTGCGGCGGGGGGCCGACAGCCGGCTGATCCTGGGGGATGGGGGCTGGCGGCCAGCGGCCTGGCTGCCGGCGGTGGCCATCGCCCCCACCTACGACGCCTACCGGGAGCAGGTGCTCGCGGAGGTGGGGGCCGGATCCGAGGCAGCTGTGTTCTCCGCCGCCGTGGCCGACTACCGCCCCAGGGAGGTGCATCCCGGCAAGATCGGCAGCGGCCGGAGGGGGCTGCAACTGGAGCTGGTGCCCACCGAAAAGGTGATCGACCTGGCGGCAGCGGCGGCACCGGGGATGCCGATCGTGAGCTTCAAATACATGGAAGGGGTGAGCCACGCCCAGTTGATCGCCGAAGCGGTGCACCGCCTCAACCGCTACGCGCTGGTGGTGGCCAACCGGGGGGAGGAGATCAGCGAGGCCCTACAGGTGGCCTGGATCGTGAGCCGGGAGGGGCAACGGCGGGTGGCGGGCAAGGCCGCGATCGCCGGGGCGATCGCCGATGCCCTGGAAGGCCTGCTCCCCGCTCAGGAGCCAGGAGACGCCTCGGCCCCATCGCCAGAGGGAATGCCCCCATGATCTGGACCCCCTACGCCGACATCCTCTACGCCATCACCAGCATCAGCCTGCTGCTGCTGGTCGTCTGGCTGGTCCTGAGGCGCAGCTGAGGCGCCCAGCAGGTCTTCCACCTCGCACACCGGGAAACGGTTGATGGCGCCCAGGGCCCGACGGGCGTTGCGGCGCAGCTGGTCGCTGATGGCTTCGCAGTAGGGGATCTGGGCCAGCAGATCCACCGTGCGCCGCAGCACCCGCACCACGTCGCCCTCATCGAGGGAGGTGTTGCCGATCACCTCATTCCAGGAGGCGCCCCGGGCCCAGCGGGCCACCAGGCCCGTGAGCTCAAGCTCCCACCACACGGGCACCACCACCCGCCCCTGCTCCTGCTGGCGCTCCAGCTGGCGCCGCAGGGCCCGGATGTCGTGGAGGGCCTCCTCGGCGGCGGGGGGCGGCGGGAAACCGCACCAGAGGTCGGGTCGGTTCACTTCCGTGGAGATGGCTTCGAGCACGGCCGCCAGATCGGGGGGCTCGAGGGCATCGAGGTGGCCGCTCATCAGGGCCAGCCCCAGCCAGAGCTCGTTGTCGCCCCGCAGGGCAGCCACGGTGCGGCCCACCTCCGTGGGCTCCAGACCCTCGGCGCCACCGAGGGCGCCGAAGAAACGCAGGATGTCGATCAGAGCCAGGAAGGTGTCCCAGTGGCGGTTGGAGCGGAAGTGGAGCAGCTTCTGCCGCTCCTCCAGCTCCAGCTCCAGCTCCTCCATGCGACGCCGGTGTTTCTTGAGGTGCTTGCGATCACCCCAGCGGTGGGCGGGGTGGTGCTCCAGTTCCGCCTCCAGCTCCCGCACCACCTCGGCCTGGTGGCGCACCTCCCCGGCCAGGTCGTACTGGGGGGTGTGCATGTCGTGGCGACGGGCCATGGAGGCCACGGCCAGGGCCAGACCGCCGCTGGCCTGATCCCCATGGCGCAGCTCACCGGCGTGATGCAGCTCGGGCGCCTCCAGCTGGCTCACCTGCAGGCAGCTGAGCTCGGCATGGAGGCTCACCACGGCGGTGCAGGGCACCAGGATCCAGAGGTTTTCATCGGTGAGGCAGAGCAGCAGGGGGAACTGGCCGGGCCCCTTCACCTTCTCCACGATCACCGCCGGCGACACCCGCCCCCGCAATTGGGGCGCCTTGAGGCTCACCAGGGTGCCCTCGCTGCTGAACTGCAGAGCCAGGGTGAGCTCATGGGCGAGGGTTTCCTCCGCCTGCTGCTGCAGGATCCGCAGCAGACGCCGCTCCTCCCGCAACCGTCCCCGTTCCTTTTCATAGGCCTCGAAATCCTCCCAGGGCACATCGACGCTGCCGCTCTGCAGCTGAACCAGCTGGGCGCGCAGGTCGTCGATGGCGGCCTGGTCGTCGACCAGATCCAGGGTGGCCAGGTAGCGGCCAAAGCTGCGCTCCACCAGCTCTTTTGCCTTTGTGAGGTCGTAGCGCTGCAGCAGGTTGAGCACCATGCCGTAGCTGGGGGTGAACTGGCTCACCAGGGGATCGGCGGGAGCGGTGGCCAGCTGGCCGGCCTCCCGCACCCCCTCGAAGCGGCTCTGCACGGTGACGACATAGCCCTGGGAATCCAGGCCCCGCCGCCCGGCCCGGCCCGCCATCTGCAGGAATTCGCTGCCCATCAGGGGCCGATGGCCCCTCTCGGTGCGCTTGGAGAGGGCGGAGATCACCGTGGTGCGGGCCGGCATGTTGATGCCCGCAGCGAGGGTTTCGGTGGCGAACACCACCTTGATCAGGCCCTGCTGAAAGAGCTCCTCGATGAGTTCCTTCCAGGCGGGGAGCACGCCGGCGTGGTGGGAGGCGATGCCCCGCAGCAGGGCATCGGCATGGCCCTCTCGCACGGCCTCGGGCGTGGTGGCACGAAACGCCTCGAAGCGGGCGGCGATCCGCGCCTGCTCGTCCTTGCTCACCAGGCAGGCATTGCCCAGATCCCGCACGCCCCGGTCGCAGCCGCGGCGGCTGAAGATGAAGTAAATGGCGGGCAGCATGTCGCGCTCGGCCATCTGGGCCACCACAAAGCCCAGGGGGGGAGCCTCCGGCTGGGGGGGCTTGGGGGAGCGGTCGCCCTTGCGACGGGTGGTTTTGGGAGGGCGCCACACCTTGCAGTTGGGGTGGAGGCCGGTGCCCTCCTCGTTGAGGAGGGGGTGGAGGCCCTTGGCGCTGCAGAAGCTGAAGGCCAGGGGCACGGGCCGGTGGTCGCTCAGCACCAGCCGGGTGGGGCCATGCACCCGCTCAATCCAGTCGGTGAGTTGGCCCGCGTTGGCCACCGTGGCCGAGAGGGCCACCAGCTGGATCGGGGGGGGGCAATGGATGATCGATTCCTCCCACACGGTGCCCCGCTGGGAATCGTTCATGTAGTGGCACTCATCCAGCACCACCGTTTCCA
>JAYKJF010000028.1:0-2642 GCA_035285785.1 Cyanobacteriota bacterium | reverse complement strand
CACCGTGATCGCCTTCGTGGAGGATCCGGATGGCTACAAGGTGGAGCTGATCCAGCTCGCCGCCCCCCCCGCCTCCGCGGCCTGATCCCCCATGCCTGCCGACAGCCTGTCGAACCCCACCACCAGCCTCACGGGCACCCCGGAGCGCTTCAGCGACACCGCCTGGGATCTGCTGCTCACCAGCCAGGAGCAGGCCAGGCGCTGGCGGCACGGGGCGATGGATGTGGAGCACCTGCTGCTGGCCCTGCTGCTGGAGTCGCGGTTCGCCCCCTGGGTGGAGCGGCTGCCGGTGGACGAAGACCGGCTGCTGGATCGGCTGGAGGCCTTCTGCGCCGACCAGCCCTCCAGCAGCGGCAGCACCCTCTACATCGGCGATGCCCTGGAAGACCTGCTGGAGGAGGCCGACCGGAAGCGGGCGGGCTGGGGCGACGGCCTGATCGAGATTCCCCACCTGCTGCTGGCCCTGCTGAACGAGCCGCGGGTGGGGGGCAACCTGCTCACCGACGAGGGCCTCAGCGAGGATCTGCTCACCCGCCAGTGGCGGCCCGATGGCACCGCCGCCGTGCCCCCGCCCCCACCCCCGCCGGTGGCGGTGGCGGCGGCGGACCCCAGCCCTCCGGTGGCCCCCAGCCCACCCCCTGGGCGCAGAACGCCAGCGGGCGGCGCCGACCTGCGGCTGGAGCGGGTGGGCGACGGCGAGGGGCAGGAGGGCCGCGGTGAGGCCCTGGGCCTCTACGGGCGCGACCTGACGGCAGCGGCCCGCCAGGGGGAGCTGGATCCGGTGATCGGCCGCGACACGGAGATCCGCCGCCTGATCCAGGTGCTCTCCCGCCGGGGGAAGAACAACCCGGTGCTGATCGGCGAACCGGGGGTGGGCAAAACCGCGGTGGCCGAGCTGCTGGCCCAGCGGATCGTGGCCGGCGAGGTGCCGGAGGCCCTGCGGGGGGTGCGGCTGGTGGCCCTCGACCTGGGCGCCCTGATCGCCGGGGCGAAGTTTCGCGGGCAATTCGAGGAACGGTTGCGTGGGGTGCTGGAGGAGGTGCGGGAGGCGGAGGGACGCAACGGCGGGGTGGTGCTCTTCATCGATGAGCTGCACACCGTGGTGGGGGGGGAGCGGAGTTCGGCCGATGCGGGGAGCCTGCTCAAGCCCGCCCTGGCCCGGGGCGATCTGCGCTGCATCGGCGCCACCACCCCGGAGGACTACCGCCGCACCATCGGCAAGGACCAGGCCCTGGAGCGGCGCTTCCAGCAGGTGGTGATCCGGGAGCCCGACCGGGACACCTGCCTGGAGATCCTGCGGGGGCTGAAGGAGCGCTACGAGCTGCACCACGGCGTCACCATCACCGACCCGGCCCTGGTGGCGGCCTGCCGCCTGGCGGATCGCTACATCAGCGACCGCTGCCTGCCGGATTCGGCCATCGATCTGGTGGATGAGGCCGCCGCCCAGCTGCGCATGGAGGTCACCTCCAAGCCCCGGGTGGTGGAGGAGGCGGAGGCCGACCTGCGGCGGGTGGAGCTGGCCCTGCTGGCGGCGGAGGCGGCGCCGCGGGAGGAGCGGGTGCAGCTGCAGGAGCAGCGCCAGCGCACCACCGCGGCCCTGGAGGTGCTGCAGCAGCGCTGGACCCAGGAGCGGGAGCGGCTGGCGGAGCTGCGGGAGCTGCTGGAGGAGGACGAGCGGCTGCGGCAGGCCATCGCCGAGGCGGAGCGGGAGGGGGATCTGGAAACGGCCGCCCGCCTGCAGTACGACCAGCTGCAGCGGCTGCAGCAGCAGCGCGCGGCCCTGGAGGCGGAACTGCGGCGGGATCCCCTGCTGCGGGAGCAGGTGGAGGAGGGCGACATCGCCGATGTGGTGGCCCGCTCCACGGGCATTCCCGTGCAGCAGCTGCTGGCGGGGGAGCGGCAGAAGCTGCTGGAGCTGGAGGCGCGGCTGGGGGAACGGGTGATCGGCCAGCCGGAGGCGGTGGCCGCGGTGGCCGCCGCCATCCGCCGGGCCCGGGCGGGCATGAAGGCCCCGAGCCGGCCCGTGGGCTCCTTCCTGTTTCTGGGCCCCACCGGTGTGGGCAAAACGGAACTGGCCAAGGCCCTGGCCGCCTCCCTGTTCGATGAGGAGGAGGCCCTGGTGCGGCTCGACATGAGCGAATACATGGAGCGCAACGCCGTGGCCCGCCTGGTGGGGGCCCCGCCGGGCTATGTGGGCTACGAGGAGGGGGGCCAGCTCACGGAGGCCGTGCGGCGCCGGCCCTATGCGGTGCTGCTGCTGGATGAGGTGGAGAAGGCCCACCCGGAGGTGTTCAACCTGCTGCTGCAGGTGCTGGACGACGGCCGGCTCACCGATTCCCAGGGCCGCACGGTGGATTTCCGCCACACCGTGGTGATCATGACCAGCAACCTGGCGGGGCGGGCGATCCTGGAGCGGGCCCGGGCGGTGGAGGGCAACCCGGCGGCGGCCCTGCAGGCGGAGGAGGCCCTGCAGGCGGAGGTGGATCAGGCCCTGGCGCGCCAGTTCCGCCCGGAATTCCTCAACCGCATCGATGAGGTGATCCGCTTCCGCCCCCTCGATCGGCAGGATCTGCAGCGGATCGTGCGCCTGCAGCTGCGGGAGCTGGCGGGCCTGCTGGCGGAGCAGCAGCTGCGCCTGGAGG
>JAYKJF010000027.1:0-19467 GCA_035285785.1 Cyanobacteriota bacterium | reverse complement strand
GGAAGAACTGCTCGGCCACGTAGTTGTAGCCGTAGGTGAGCAGGCCGTTCTGCACGAAGAAGGCGAAGCCGCCGTCGTTGCCGCCCATGCTGAACAGCACGCCCTCGGCGCCGCCGTCGGGCACCTCCAGTTCCACCGAGATCGAGTGGGGGCGGTTCAGCACCCGCGGCGCGGCGTTGGTGGGCACCATCTGGGTGCCGGGGTAGTAGACGTAGCGCTGGCGATCCGCCGCGATCTGGGGCCGTGGCTCGGCGAAGCGCTGGGTGCCGCGGCTGTCGATCGGCAGCACGTTGTACTTGCCGGCCTCCACGTACCACATGCCGATCATGGCGATCAGACGATCGCGCTCGACGGCGGCCAGGTTGTTGGTTTCGGCGAAATCCTCCTGGAGGTTGTAGAGCTCCCAGCCGTGGGCATCCAGCTGGATCAGCTGCTCGTAGGTGATGGGATCCCCGAAGCGGTGCTCGCTTTCGCTGAAGGCTGGTCCCGGCCAGGGGCACACGGCCCGCCAGCCATCGTGATACAGCGAACGGTGACCCAGCATCTCGAAATATTGGGTGATGTGCAGGCTCGGGGCGGCGGGATCGGCGAAGCAGGAGGCCAGGGAGACGCCCTCAATCGGTCGCTGCGTGGCCCCCTTGATCGTGGTGGGCGCCTCGATGCCGAGGGCATCAAGCACGGTGGGCACCATGTCGATCGCATGGCAATACTGGGAGCGAATCTCGCCGCGGGCGGCGATCCCCATGGGCCAGCTCAGGATGAAGGGGTCGCTGGTGCCGCCCCGGTAGGTTTCCCGCTTCCAGCGCCGGAATGGGGTGTTGCCAGCATGGGTCCAGCCCCAGGGGTAGTGATTGAAGTATTTCGGACCGCCGATGTCATCGATGGCGGCCAGATTCTGCTCCAGGTTTTCCGGCACGTTGTTGAAAAACTTCCCCTCATTCACCGAGCCCGTCGGCCCTCCTTCGGCGCTGGCACCGTTGTCGGAGATCACCATGATCATGGTGTTGTCGTATTCCCCGATCTCCTTGAGGAAGGCGATCAACGCGCCGATGTAGTGGTCGGTGTGCTCCAGGAAGCCGGCGAACACCTCCATCATGCGCGCGTACAACTGCTTCTCCTCCGCAGAGAGGCCATCCCAATCCGGCACATCCGGATCGTGCCGGGAGAGCGCCGTTTCCGCGGGCACAATCCCAAGCGCCTTCTGCCGGGCCAACACCTTCTCCCGGTACGCCTCCCAGCCATCGTCGAACTGGCCCTTGTAACGATCGGCCCATTCCTTCGGCACGTGGTGGGGCGCATGCATGGCGCCCGTGCAGAAATACATGAAAAACGGCTTGTTGGGCGCCACCTGCTTCGCATCGGCGATCATCGCCTTGGCCTTCTCCACCAGGTCGGGCGTGAGGTGGTAGCCCTCCTCTGGGGTGGCTGGCGGTTCGATCTGGGAGTTGTCGCGCACCAGCTCGGGGTAGTACTGGTGGGTGTCGCCCCCTAAAAAGCCGTAGAAGCGCTCAAACCCTCTCCCCAGGGGCCAGCGGTCGTAGGGGCCGGCGGCAGAGGTTTGTTCCGCTGGGGTGAGGTGCCATTTGCCGATGGCGTAGGTGTTGTAGCCCTGCTGCAAGAGGATTTCGGAGAGAAAACCGTTCTCAAACGGGATGATGCCGTTGGAGCCAGGAAAGCCCGTTGACCCCTCGGTGATGCAGGCCAGGCCATTGGAGTGATGGTTGCGGCCGGTGAGCATGCAGGCGCGCGATGGCGAGCAGAGCGCCGTGGTGTGCATGTTGTTGAACCGCAGACCATCCGCCGCCAGTGCATCGATGTGGGGTGTGCGGATCGGGCTGCCGTAGCAGCCGAGCTGGCCAAAGCCCGTGTCGTCCAGCACGATGAAGAGCACATTCGGTGCCCCCTCCTTCGCCCGCCGGGGCTCGGGCCAGGCTGGGGTTGACACCTCCACCGTGCGGCCGATCACCCCTGGAAAGGCGGCTCCGGATTTGTATTCGTTCAGGGGCATCGACATAGCGAACGAGCTTCTCTGGCAACTTAACCAGCCTGCTCCCAGTGGGCATCCAGCCGCAGGATGACGGATCCGGCCTTCATGGATGTCGAAACGGCTCGCCCTGCCTAGCTTCAAGAGAAGAACCCTGCCCTCCCATGCCTTCCGGAGCCACCTTCAATACCCCTGAAGATCAGGAGATCCTTCCTGCCGAAAGCGCCCTCACCCGCCAGGCCCTCCAGGCTTCCCGGCTGAAGGGCCTCACCCAGGCCGAGGGGATCGTGATGATCGTGCTGGGTCTGCTCGCCCTGCTCTTCCCTGTGATCGCTTCCGCTGGCGTCACGGTGATGGTGGCGGTGGCCTTCCTGGTGGCGGGCCTGATGGGTTGGATCGACACCTTCAGCCGGGGCCGTCGCCTCACCCGCTGGCATGGCCTGCTGCGCCTCATCGTGGCCAGCCTCTTTCTCTATGCAGGCCTCTGGATGCTGCTTCAGTTCAAGGCCGGCGTGGTGCCCGCCGCCACCCAGATCAAGGCCCTGGCCACCGCCGTGGGTCTGGTGTTCCTCTTCGAGGGTGTGGTGATGGCGATCCTCGCCCTCGGCCATCAGCGGGTCAAGGGCTGGGGCTGGGGCCTGCTCAATGGAGTGGTCACCCTGGTGCTGGGCCTGATGATCCTCACCATGAGCCCTGCGGGCCTGCTTTCGGTGCTGGGTTTGCTGGTGGGCATCAGCTTCCTGTTCAGTGGTTTTGATCTCCTTGGTTTCAGTGCCCGTCTTCATAACCCCACCGCCATTCCGCCCGGATCTCCCTCGTCCGAATCGTCTCTCGTCTAGGCCTCCCCAGGTGATGGTTCCAGCCAGCGATGGCCCGGGTGGCTGATCTCTTCAGCCACCACCGCGACCAGACCCTGGCCCGGCTGGCCCCCCTGGCGGAGCGGTTGCGTCCCCGCACCCTCGACGACTTCGTGGGTCAGGAGGCCATCCTCGGACCCGGGCGGCTCCTGCGCCGGGCCATCAGCGCCGACCGGGTGGGCAACCTGATCCTGCACGGCCCCCCGGGCACGGGGAAAACCACCCTGGCCCGCATCATCGCCGGCTGCACCCGCGCCCACTTCAGCAGCCTCAACGCGGTGCTGGCTGGGGTGAAGGATCTGCGCCTCGAGGTGGAGGCCGCCAAGGAACGGCTTGCCCACCATGGCCTGCGCACGATCCTCTTCATCGATGAGGTGCACCGGTTCAACAGCGCCCAGCAGGATGCCCTGCTGCCCTGGGTGGAAAACGGCACCCTCACCCTCATCGGCGCCACCACGGAAAATCCCTATTTCGAAGTGAACAAGGCGCTGGTGAGCCGTTCGCGCCTGTTTCGCCTTGAACCTCTGGAGCCCACCGCCCTGCGCCGTCTGCTGCAGCGCGCCCTCAGCGATCCGACCCAGGGCTATGGCGGACGCCCCATCGCGCTGACGCCGGAGGCGGAAGCCCACTGGCTGGATGTGGCCAATGGCGATGCCCGCAGCCTGCTCAATGCCCTGGAGCTCGCCGTGGAAACCACCGAGCCCGATGCCGATGGCTGCATCGCCATTGATCTGACCATTGCCGAGGAGTCGATTCAGCAGCGGGCTGTGCTCTACGACAAGCAGGGGGATGCCCACTTCGACACCATCAGCGCCTTCATCAAATCCCTGCGGGGCTCGGATCCCGATGCGGCCCTCTTCTGGCTGGCCCGCATGCTGGAGGCCGGTGAGGATCCCCGTTTCCTCTTCCGCCGCATGCTGATCGCTGCAGGGGAAGACGTCGGCCTGGCCGATCCCCAGGCCGTGGTGGTGGTGGAAGCCTGCGCGGCCAGCTTTGAGCGGATCGGCCTTCCTGAAGGCCTCTATCCCCTCGCCCAGGCGGCCCTCTATCTGGCGAACACGGAGAAGAGCAACAGCACCCTCGGGCTCTTTGATGCCCTCAAGGTGGTGCGCCAGGCCCAGAAGCAACAGGTGCCCGCCCACCTCCGGGATGCCCATCGCGATGGGCAGGCCTTCGGCGATGGCCAGGGCTATCGCTACCCCCATGCCTACGCCGAGCACTGGGTGGCCCAGACCTATCTCCCCGCAGCGCTTCAGGGGCAGGTGTTCTGGCAGCCCGGTGCCCTCGGCTGGGAAGGTGAGCGCCAAGGCCTCCTGCGCCAGCGCCGGGCCGCCCAGCTGGCGGCCGTGGCTGAGCAGCAGGAGGAGCTGGATGCGTTCCTCAGCTCCAGCCCCGAGGATCCCCTGCTGCAGCGTTGGCTGGCCCGCCAGGCCGCCGCCGAGGGGGAGCGCCTCGATCTGCTCCGCCAGCGCTTCTGGGGGGAGCGCCATCCGGGGCGCCTGGATCGGGTGCTGGTGCTCCAGGCCCGATCCCTGCTCTGGGCCCTGGATCCCATCCGGGACGCCACGGAGGGTGCGGTGTGCATCACCGTGGAGCACACCGGGGAGCTGGAGCGCCTGGAGGCCCAGGTGCAGATCCTCGATCCCCTGGTGCGCCCCCAGTTGCGGGTGGTGCCCCCCGACCGGCCCCAAGCGCTGGCCGACCTGCTCCAGCCGGGGGGGCGCTTCGAGTGGATCGTGGGACGCCAGCCCGCCCTTCCCACCGCTGGGGGGACCGACACCG
This sequence comes from Cyanobacteriota bacterium, assembly GCA_035285785.1. Taxonomy (GTDB): domain Bacteria; phylum Cyanobacteriota; class Cyanobacteriia; order PCC-6307; family Cyanobiaceae; genus Cyanobium. The sequence goes on along the minus strand of JAYKJF010000027.1, from coordinate 14,844 downwards.
AGGCGTGGGCGGTAGCCCTCTCGGCCCTGGCGGCCCCGGGCGCGCGCCTGCGGCTGCTCTTCAGCCACCCCCGCATCGGTCCGGCCACGGCTCTCCTGTCCCACCTGCGCTCCCCCGGTGGCGCTCCGCCACTGCTGGAGCGCGCCGGGATGGTTGAAGCGGAAGGGCTGGCGCAGCAGGCGCTCGTTCCTCCCGCTTGGGTGGCGGCGCTGGAGCGCCAGGGCTGGCAGCTCCAGGAGCAGGCGTGGGAGGAACCCCTGGAGCTTCATCTGGTCGACCGTCTTCTGGAGCGTTGGTTCGGCCCCCGCGTTCCCTATCGCGCGTCCCTGGAGGCCCATGGCTGGCCCCCCCAGGACATCGAGGCGCTGAGAAGCCTGTTCGCAGCCCATCGCGGTGTTCGCCTGCCCCAGCTCCTGCGGCACGGGGTGCTGGAGGGCCTTTGGCCGGAGGTCAGTGCCCAACAAAAAAGCCCCGGCCGGGGCCGGGGCAGGACGGCGTGAAGCCAGGGCTCACCAGAGGCCGCGGATGGGCTCGGGTGCAGGAGCGGGAGCGGGGGCGGGCAGCCTCACTTCTTCCACGGGATCCACCAGCTGGTTGGCCTGGATGCAGGCGGGCAGGAACACGTACCAGGAGAGCAGGGAGGTGCACTGACCCGTGCCAGCTTTGCAACCGCTGTTGTCGGTGCAGAGGGTCTGGGCGCCGGTGTAGGTGTTGCAGAAATCCGCCAGGCGGAAGTCGGTGGGGAGGGCTTTCATGATGCCGGCGGCCGAAATGGTGCCGTCAACAGCGTCAGCAATGATCGCGGAACGCAGTGCCTGCACTGCGTAGGTGTTCATGCTGTAGTAGGGGAAGTAGCTGGTGGTGGCCTTCTTGAGGAACTTCACCCCGGCGTCGGAGTAGAGAAAGTCCGACACGCCCACGAGATCAACATCGTAGGTTTTTTTGAACCCATCACGCACTTCCTTGGCAGACCAGCCGGAGCGGGCCAGGCCACCGGCCAGGCCACGGTCGGTGACCTCACCGGTTTTCAGGAAGGTGTCGAAAGCTTTTTGATTGGTGGACCACACAGCGCCGCCGGTATTCCAGCGGACGGGATTGGTGGCAGCTTGGGCAGACAGGGGGGCAACGGCAACAGTCAGTGCCGTTCCCACTGTGAGACCAGCGAGCAGACGCTTGAACACGGGTGGTTGGAAGTCGACTTCTCTTTGAACCTAGCCACATGTTTCCGATTTGTCTGTGTTGGAACGGCAATTCATCGGCCGCACACCTGAAGCATTCAGGGCCCAACTGCTCCCGGTCGCTGCTTGGCCTCTAGGCTCTTTGCGCCCTTCCGTTCAGTGCCATGGCCCTCGCGATCGGTGATCCGGCCCCCACTTTCACCCTGCCCGATCAGGATGGCAACCCCGTCGACCTGGCCTCCTTCCAAGGGAAAAGAGTGGTGATTTACTTCTACCCCAAGGACGACACCCCCGGCTGCACGAAAGAGGCCTGCAACTTCCGAGACCGGTGGAGCACCCTCCAGGACCACGGGATCGTGGTGCTGGGCATCAGCAAGGACGGAGCCTCCAGCCACGGCAAATTCATCAGCAAGTACGACCTGCCCTTCACCCTCCTCACCGACGGCGAGCCCTGCCCGGTGGCCACCGCCTATGACAGCTACGGGCTCAAGAAATTCATGGGCCGGGAATACATGGGCATGATGCGCCACACCTTCGTGATTGATCCCGAGGGCAAGCTTGAGCGCATCTACACCAAGGTGAAGGCCGAAACCATGGCGGACGACATCCTGGCCGACCTGGGTCTCGCCTAGCGCCTCGGTGTCCCGCCCCTTTCGATGGGCTCAGGGGGGAGGGCGGAGCCGGGCCAGGCTTTCCAGGCACAGCAGGGGGCGGTGGGCCACGCGGAGCCCGTGGCGCTCGAGCTCCCCAACACCCCGCTGGTGGAACAGGCCCCCATCCCCCCCGGTGAACACCACCCACGGACAGGCGGCCTCCCGGGCCGCCTGGGTGATGGCCGCCACCAGCCCCCGTTCCACACCAACCTGCATGGCGGCTGCCGTGGCCTGGGGCCAGGCGGGATCCTCCGGGGGGGGCTGGCCGCTCTGCCCGCTCCAGGCCTCTCCCCCGTGCTGGCGCAGGATCTGGGGAATCAGGGCCGTGCCCTGGCCCATGGCTTCCAGTTGCAGCCGGAGTCCCGCCAGCAACCGCCCGCCCCGGAAGGTGCCGTCACCATCCACCCGGGTGAGGCTCAGCACCGTGCCCCCATCCACCACCAGCACAGAGGTTCCGAGCTCCTGCCAGGCTCCCCACCCCGCCAGCGCCCGGTCCACCCCCAGCCAGGGCGGGCAGCCCCGGAGTGGCACATCCGCCAGCACCACCTGCCGCTCCGGAGGGCAGAAGCGGGCATCGGGCCGGGGCCCCACCGCCGCCCAGGCCAGGGGCGGGGGCCCGTCGCCGCCCCTGGCGTCGCCCACCGCGGAGGCCGCCCCATCCCAGCCGTGGAGCACGCCATCGCCCCGTTGCTCCGCCCAGTGCCAGCGGCTGTTGCCCACCAGCAGCCAACGCGCTTTGGAGCCGAGGCTCAAATGCCTTCGCCCATCAGGCCGGGCAGGTGGATGCCGCACTCCTGCTTGAGCCCCCCGAAGCGGGTGGCCCGACCGGCACGGTCGCCGTCATCGGCGGCGCTGCTGTGCCAGTCGCCCACGGTGGAATAGCCCTGGGCGAAAAGGGGGTGCTGGGGCAGCTGATGGCGCTCCATGTAGTAGTAGATGTCCTTGGTGGTCCACGACAGGAGGGGCCGCAGGGACCACAGGCCCCGCATCGGATCCAGGGGCGTCATGGTGCGGCGGTGGTCGGTCTGGCCTCCCCGCACGCCGCTTCCCCAGCAGCTCACCCGGCCCTCCCGCAGGGCCCGATCCAGGGGTTCCACCTTGCGCAGTTGGTTGTACAGGGAGAGGTCTTCCACCCTCCCGCTCTCCCAGAGCTTGCCGTGCAGGGCCTCCATCCGGGCGGGTGACATCTCCGCCTGCACCACCTTCAGATGGATGGGGAGCCGTTGGCGCAGCTCCTCCGCATAGCGGTAGGTTTCCTCCGGGAGATAGCCCGTATCCACCCAGATCACGGGCACCGCCAGCCCGCCCCGGGATTGCCCCAGTTCGGTGATCATGTGGAGCAGAACAGCCGCCTGGATGCCGAAGCTGGTGGTCAGGCAGAACCCTTCACCGAAGGTGTCCAGGGCCCAGGCCAGGCGCTCTTCCGCCGTCAGGGGCTCCAGGTGGGCCCGGGCCCCTTCCAGGTTGATGGGGGTCCCATCCGCCGCCATTGGGTAGCCGGCCGTGGGGGAGGGGCTGTCTCCTGCGACACCCATGGCGGCTGGGGGAGCTTGGGGGGAAGGAAACCGGCTCATGACTCCATCATGCCCCGGAAGCGAACGCCAGCCATGGGCTGGTTATGGTGAGCCCATGCCTGAAAAGCCCGTGGTGATCGTTGGTGGGGGGTTCGGGGGCCTCTACACCGCCCTGGCCCTGGCCTCCTGGTCTCACCATCCTCCCCTGCTGCTGATCGAGCCGAACGATCGCTTTCTCTTCCTTCCTCTTCTTTATGAACTGCTGAGCGGCGAGCTGCGGGCCTGGGAGATCGCTCCCCGCTACGACACCCTCCTGGCCGGAGCCGGGGTGGGCTGGCTGCAGGACCGGGTGGTGGGCCTGGACACCGACGACCACGCGATTCGCACCGCTGGCGGCAGCCGGCTCTGCTACGGAGCCCTGGTGCTGGCCACCGGTTCGCGTGAGAACAACACGGTGGTTCCGGGGGCGGCCCAGCACGGCCTCACCTTCCGATCCCTGGCGGATGTGGCCCGTCTCCAGCAGGTGATCCACGATCTGGGCCGTCGCCCGAGCCCCCTGCAGCGCCTGGCGATCGTCGGGGCGGGGCCCACCGGTGTGGAGCTGGCCTGCAAGGTGGCCGACCTGCTCCAGGGCGCCTGCATCGTGGAGCTCATCGACCAGGGCCATCAGGTGTTGCCTGAAGGCCGGGCCTTCAATCGGGAGCAGGCCCTCTCGGCCCTCCGGCGCCGGGATGTGCGGGTGCGCCTCCGCACCCGGGTGGAGGCGGTGGCGGCCGATCACCTCACCCTGAACCACCCCCCCTCCGCCGAAGGCCTCCCGCCAACGCGGGAGGAGCTCCCGGTGCGGGCGGTCGTCTGGACGGCGGGGCTGCGCTTCCAGCCCCCGGCCCTCACCCCCGCCCCCACCCTCGATCCCACGGGACGGTTGCGCTGCCACCCCGATCTGCGGTTGGAGGGCCATTCCGATGTGTTCGTGGTGGGTGATCTGGCCGCGGTGCCCGGCCCCCCCACCGATCCGGGCAGCCAGCCGCCCCCCACGGCCCAGGTGGCCTTTCAACAGGCTCCCGTGGCGGCCCGCAACGTGTTGCACGCCCTGGCCGGCGAGCCCCTGGAGCCCTTTGTCTGGAACGATCTCGGCGAAATGCTCAGCCTTGGCAAGGGGGAGGCCTCCCTCACGGGCGGGGGGCTCACCCTCGCCGGCGCTCCGGCCTTCGCCATCCGCCGCCTCGCCTACCTCACCAGGCTGCCGGGCCTGCCCCAGCAGTTGCGGGTGGCGGCCGGTTGGCTGGCTGAGCGCTGATGGCCGCCCGCCCCCCGGCCTGGCCCAGGCCCCAGGGGTTGCTCCTGGATGCCATGGGCACCCTGATCACCCTGCGGGAGTCGGTGGGCACCACCTATGCGGCCGTGGCGCGGGAGCACGGCCTGGCTGCCGATCCCGGGGCCATCGATGCCCTGTTTCCCCCGATCTACCGCGGGGCTCCGCCCCTGGCGTTCTCCCTGGCTGATCCCCAGGCCTTGCTGGAGGCGGAGCGCAGCTGGTGGGGAGAGCGGATCCGGGAGGTGTTCGCGGCCACGGGCGCGGCAGAAGCGCTCCCCCCCGGGTTGGTGGCCGATCTCTTTGATCGTTTTGCCGAGCCCCAGCTCTGGCGGGTGTATCCGGAGGTGCCCGACCACCTGGCCGCCTGGCGCCAGCAGGGCCTGCGGCTGGCCGTGGTGAGCAATTTCGATCGCCGCCTCCATGGTCTGCTCGACTCCCTCGGGTTGATGGCCTGGCTGGACGTGGTGATCGTCTCCAGTGAGGTGGGGGCGGCCAAACCCTCCCCCCTGCCGTTCCAACGGGCCCTCGAAGCCCTGGATCTCCAGCCCCATCAGGTGTGGCATGTGGGCGATCAGCCGGAGGATGGGGAAGGGGCCGCCCGGGCGGGTGTGCCCTGCCTCCGGTTGAAGCGGCGATGAGGCAGGGGGTGCTGCTGGGACGCACCGATGGGTTGCGTCCATCGGCCCGCCACCGGCTTGAGGAGTTGCTCCATCGGCGCCATCCCGCAGACACCCTCGCCGATCTCCTCACCCTGCAGCGGCTGGGCAAGGAAGGGGCAGCCCTGGAGGTGCCCCTCACCCTGGTGCTGGATGAGCGCGGCCTGCCCCGGGCCCTCTGGGTGGGAGAGCTGGAGTCGGCCCGCCAGATTCTGGAGCGCCTGGCCGGGGTGTCCCGCCGCCAGGTGCGGGTGGGTCGGCTGCTCACCTGCGCGGGCTCCGCCCGCCAGCCCTCCCTGCAGCCCGGCCATCGGGAAGGGTTGGTGGGCCTGGATCTGGCGGCCCGCTGCTGGTTGCGGTTCGGGCCCACGCCCGCCGCCGGTGGGGCCCAGCGGGCCCGGCTGTGTCTGCCCTCCCCCGAGGCCGAGGCGTCCTGGAGCACCCTGGAGGACGGGGATCTGGCCGACCTCTGCCGGCGGGAGCTCCCCCTGGCGGCGTGGGCTCCCGACGGGGCCGGCTCCGCCCCGGCAGGTCCCTCGCCGGCCAGCCTGGATGGCCGGGGAGCCCCCCTGGAGCGGGTGTTGCTGCTGGTGCTCAGCCAGGAGGAGCTGCCGCTGCAGCTGGAGCAGCGCGTGGCGGAACTGGAGGGGTTGGTGCGCAGTGCCGGTGCGGTGCCCGTGGGTGTGGTGGTGCAGCGCCGCTCCGGGGGAGGCGCGAGCCTTTGGGGCGAGGGCAAGGTGCGGGAGGCGGCCCTGGAGGCGCGGCGGCTTCACGCCACCCTGGTGGTGACGGATCGGGAGCTGACGCCAGGCCAGATCCGCCAGCTGGAGAAGGGCCTGGCCGTGCCCCTGAGCGATCGCAGCGAGCTGATTCTCGACATCTTTGCCCAGCGCGCCGCCAGCGCCGCCGGCCGCCTGCAGGTGGAACTGGCCCAGTTGCGCTATCGCCTCCCCCGCCTCACCGGCCGCGGCGTGGCCCTCTCCCGCCAGGGGGGGGGCATCGGCACCCGGGGGCCCGGGGAAACCCAGCTGGAGAAGGATCGCCGGGCGATCGCCCGCCGCATTGATCGCCTGCAGCGGGAGGTGAAACGGCTGGAGGCCCATCGCGCCCGCCTGCGCCAGGCCCGGCGTGGGGTGTGCCGCCTGGCGCTGGTGGGCTACACCAATGCCGGCAAGAGTTCCCTTCTCAATGCCCTCAGCGGGGCGGCTCCCGAGGAGGGGGTGCTGGCTGCGAATCAGCTTTTCGCCACCCTCGATCCCACCACCCGTCGGCTCAACCTGGCCGCCCCGGGCCGAAGCGGGGAGGAGCCGATCCTGCTCACCGACACGGTGGGCTTCATCCGCCACCTGCCCCCGGCCCTGGTGGAGGCCTTCCGCTCCACCTTCGAGGAGGCCCTGGATGCGGATGGGCTGCTGCTGGTGGTCGACCTGGCCGATCCCGCCTGGCCCGAGCAGCTGGCCACGGTGCGCGGTGTGTTGAAGGATCTCCAGGCCGACCGGCCCCAGCGGGTGATCGGCAACCAGATCGACCGTTGCCCTGCCGGTGAATTGGATCGGGCCAGGGCCCTGGAGCCCGACATGCTCTTTGTGTCAGCCACGGCGGATCTGGGCCTGCGCCATCTGCGCCAGCTTCTGGTGGCGTGGGCGGCCGACCTCACCGCTGTGACAGGATCGAAGTGACTGCCTTTGCCTCCCCGCCATGCCCCTTCAGCTCGGCGATACCGTTCCTGATTTCACCCAGGAGTCCCAGCTGGGTCCGATCAATCTTTACGACTTTGCCGGCGATCATTGGGTGGTGCTGTTTTCCCACCCGGCTGATTACACCCCGGTGTGCACCACCGAGCTGGGGGAAGTGGCCCGCCTGCGTCCGGAATGGGAGAAGCGCCATGTCAAAACCCTGGCCCTGAGTGTGGATACGGCGGAGAGCCACCAGGGGTGGATTGCCGATATCAACGACACCCAATGCACCCTGGTCGACTATCCGATCCTGGCGGATTCCGATCGCCGGGTGAGTGATCTCTATGGAATGATCCATCCCCAATCGCTCAACAATCTCACCGTTCGCTCGGTGTTCATCATCGATCCCAACAAGAAGCTCCGCCTGCAGATCACCTACCCCGCCAGCACCGGCAGAAATTTTGATGAGATTCTGCGGGTGATCGATTCGCTCCAGCTCACGGATCATCACCAAGTGGCCACCCCTGTGAACTGGAAGCAGGGTGAGGATTGCGTGGTGGTGCCCTCCATCCCCACCGACGAGGCCCGGGCCAAATTCCCCAAAGGTGTCACCGAGATCCGCCCCTATCTGCGGATGACACCCCAACCCAATTAAGGGGTGGCCGGCATGACCCAGTGGTGGCAATGGCAGGCCAACTCGGCCCAGGATGTCTCCAACAGCTTTGCGGTGATCGGTGTGGGCCGCTTTGGCAGCGCGGTCTGCCGGGAGCTCACCCGGGCCGGGGCGGAGGTGCTGGCGATCGATCTCAACGCCAGGGCGATCGACGAGTTGCTTCAGGATGAAACGGGCATTGAAGCCCGCATCGTGGATTGCACCGATGAGGATGCCCTGCGGGCTGCTGGTGCCCTCGACGTGGGCACCGTGGTGGTGGGCATCAGCGAACCGATCGAAGCCAGCATCACGGCCACGCTCATCGTGAAGGACGCACCCGAAACCCGGGTGCAGCAGGTGATCGCCCGGGCGACAAGCGATCTGCACGAAAAGATGCTGCGGCGGGTGGGGGCCGACCGGGTGGTGTTTCCCTCCAAGATGCAGGGGGCGCGCCTGGGTCAGGAGCTGGTGCGCCCCAATCTCCTGGAACGGCTCCGCCTGGACGACTCCAACAGCATTGAAGAGATCAAGGTGCCCCAGGAGTTCATCGGGCGCTCCCTGCGGGATCTCAATCTCCGCAAGACCTACCGGGTGAACGTGCTCGCCGCTGGAGCGGCCAACCAGCTGATGGTGAATCCGCCGGCCTCCCACGTGCTTCGGGAGGGCGAGGTGCTGGTGGTGATGGGCAGCGCGGAAGCGCTTGAGGCCCTCCCCAGCCGCTGACACCATGTGGGTTGTGGGGCTGATGAGCGGCACCAGCGCCGACGGTGTGGATGGGGTTCTGGTGAATTTCCAGGGATCCCCCAGCCGACCCCGCTGGCGGGTGGCCCAGTCCAGCTCCATCCCCTATCCGGCTGCACTTCGCGACCAGCTCATCCGCTATGGCCAGGGGGAGGCCCTTCCAGCCGCCGCCGTGCTGGATCTGGTGGAACGCCTGACGGAGGTGCAGGCGGAGGCGGCGCGGGCCTGCGATCCCCAGGGGCGGGCCGAACGGGTGGGCTGCCATGGGCAGACCCTCTGGCACCGTCCCCCGGAGGAGGGCCGGGCCGGGGCCAGTTGGCAGGCCCTGATGGGGCCCTTGCTGGCTGAACGGCTCGGCCGACCCGTGGTGTTTGATTTCCGCGCGGCCGATCTGGCCCTGGGGGGCCAGGGCGCTCCCCTGGTGCCCCCCACCGATGCGGCCCTGCTCGGGGGCATCGGGGGGTGGCGCGCCGTGCTCAACCTGGGGGGAATTGCGAACCTCACCCTGATTCCGCCAGCCCAGGGGCCCGATCGTCGGCGGCCTGTGCGGGGGTGGGACTGCGGGCCGGCCAACACCCTGCTGGACCTGGCGGTGCATCACTTCAGTGGGGGGCAGCTGCGGTTTGATCAGGAGGGGCGCTGGGCGCGGCAGGGCCGCATCAACGAAGCGGTGTTGGCCACCTGGCTCCAGGAGCCCTATCTGCGCCAGCCTCCGCCGAAATCCACCGGCCGGGAGCTGTTCGGTGCTGCGGATCTGGAGCGTCGGCTGGCCTCCCTGCGGGAGCAGGACAGCCCGGCCTCCCCAGCGGATGCCCTGGCCACCCTCACGGCTTTTTCGGCGGCGGCCGTGGCCCAGGATCTGCGCCATGGCCCCCTTCCGCTGGAACTGTTGGTGGCCGGGGGGGGCACGCGCAACACCTATCTCCTGGAGCAACTGCGGCGGCGCTGCCGCGGGGTGGTGGTGCGCCCCCTCTCCGACCTGGGCATCGGCGATCTGGAGCGGGAAGCTCTGGCCTTTGCCCTGCTGGCCTGGTGGCATGCGCTGGGCCACCCCGGCTCCCTTCCCTCCGTCACCGGTGCTCGAGCTGCCGCCGTGCTGGGGGTGTGTGCCAGCCCACCCCTGCCTGGGGGTTAAACCAGCGCTTGCGGGCGCTGCGGATCAGGTGTCGCGGGGGCGCTGCAGGCGCAGGCGCCTGGGAGCCCCCCGGAGGCGGGAGGGTTTGGCCTGCTCCTGCCGTTCCAGCTCTTCGCGAAACCGTTCGGTGTGGCGTTCCGGCTGGCGCTGGGGTTCGCTGGGCCGTGCGCTGGAGCGTTCGCGGCTGCGCTGCCGCTCCCGCGCCTCCACGCCCTGCTGGATCAGCACCTTGGCCATGTTGCTGATGGTGCGGGAGTCTTCTTCCGCCAGAGCCGCCAGGCGCTCACAAAGGTCTTCCGGCAGCACCACCTGAATGCGGGGCGATTTGGGGCGCCCGCTGGAAGAGGTCTGACGGGTCGCCACGACCGCGGGATCGGAACGGATAAGAAGAAGTGTACAGAGTGTGTCAAGGGTAGTATCCAGAAGTATGATTGTGGAACTGATCCGCCCCTTGCCTCTTCCCGCTCCCCTCACCCCTCGCTGATCCCATGGCCCGTTCCGCTTCCGCTGCCACCCCCTCCACTCCTGCCAAGCCCCGCACCCGGGCCGTTCGTCCCCGCCGCACGGCGGAGCGCAGCGACGTGCTCGTCTCGGCGGTGATCAGCACCTATCTCCTCACCCACCTCCATCACGTGCTGCAACGGGCGGAATACGGCGCCAAGCAGGAGGGCCACGAGGGGCTGGCGGCCAACTACGCCCAGTTGCGCAAGGTGCTTTGTCTGGATGCCCGCAGCATGGAGGACGCCTCCGCCAGTGGGCTCGCGGAGGACGGGGAGCCCCTGGCCGCCTGAGCCAGGCCCAGGACAACGGGCCACCCAGGCGCGATAGCGTCGAGGTTCATGGATGCGCCCGATGACTGCTGCCAACGCCGCTGCGCTCTACGCCCGGATCAGTGAAGATCCGGACCTCACCCAATCCCTCTTCCGTCAGGCCCTACAGGACCCCAGCGGAGCCCTTCGCCGCATCGTGGAGATCGGCGCGGAGCAGGGCCTGACGGTGACTCCCGATGAGGTGAAGGACCACATCTCCAGCCTGGACGACAGCGCCACCAAGCAGTGGCTCCTCAAGGCCCGGGGAGGGCTCTGAGGGAGCCAGGCTGGTGTGCCGGCCCTGCTGGGAGGCGGGGGCCGGAAGGGGCCGTTGGCGTCGGTCGACCCCACCGCCGCCGGCCCAGCTGAAAAACAGCCAATAGCTCACGAGCGCCAGGCCGGCGGCCACCACCAGGGCGGCCAGTTGTTCCAGGCGCTTCATGATGCTGCATCCTCCGGCCCCAGTTTGCCTGACCCCACTTGCGAGGATGGGCACTCTTCTCCCCTCCTCCGTGCTGCGCCTCGAACGCATCAGCAAGATCTATCCCACCGGCGAAGTCCTGAAGGATGTGAGCTGGGAGGTGAAGCAGGGCGACCGCATCGGCCTGGTGGGGGTGAACGGGGCGGGGAAATCCACCCAGATGCGCATCCTGGCGGGCCTGGAGCAACCCACCACGGGCCAGGTGGTGCGCCAGGGGGAGCCGCGCATCGCCTTTCTGCAGCAGGAATTCGATGTGAATCTCCAGCGCACGGTGCGGCAGGAGCTGTTTCAGGCCTTCAGCGAGGCCGCTGCCGTGCTCAATGCCCAGGCCCAGGTGGAAACCGCCATGGGTTCGGAGCGGGCCGCCCAGGATCCGGAGCACCTGCAGGAGCTGATTGAGGAGCTGGGTCGCCTGCAGATCCGTTTCGAAGCCCTCCATGGCTACGAGCTGCAGGCCCGGATCGACCGTCTGCTCCCCTCCATCGGTTTTTCCCTGGACGACGCCGAAAAACTGGTGGGCGACTTTTCCGGGGGCTGGCAGATGCGGGTGGCCCTGGGCAAGATCCTTCTCCAGGAGCCGGATGTGCTCCTCCTTGATGAGCCCACCAACCATCTCGATGTGCACACCATCGAATGGCTGGAAGGGATCCTGCTGAGCCAGGAGCTCCCCCTGGTGGTGATCAGCCACGACCGCACCTTCCTCGATCGGGTGTGCAACCAGATCGTGGAGACGGAGCGGGGAGTGTCGCGCCACTATCTGGGCAACTACAGCCAGCACCTGGAGCTGAAGGCCCTGGAGAGCTCGGCCCAGCAGGCGGCCTTTGAGCGCCAGCAGAAGGAGCTGGCCAGCCAGCAGGCTTACGTCGACCGTTTCCGGGCCAGCGCCACCCGCAGCACCCAGGCCAAGAGCCGGGAAAAGCTGCTCCAGAAAGTGGAGCGGATCGAGGCTCCCACCGAGGAGGTGGCCGGGCCCCGCTTCCGCTTTCCCCCCGCCCCCCGCTCGGGGCGCCGGGTGGCCCACCTGGTCAATCTCACCCACGCCTATGGGGATCGCATCCTGTTTCTCGGGGCGGAGCTGGAGATCGAGCGGGGAGATCACATCGCCCTGGTGGGGCCCAATGGGGCCGGTAAATCCACCCTGTTGCGCCTGCTGATGGGATTGGAAACCCCTCTGGAGGGCGAAGCCAGCCTGGGGGAGCACAACGTGATTCCCGCCTATTTCGAGCAAAACCAGGCCGAAGCCCTGAATCTGGAGAAAGAGGTGCTGGCCACGGTGTTTGAGGCCGTGCCGGATTGGACCCAGAGCCAGGTGCGCTCCTTTCTCGGCCGCTTCGGCTTCAGCAACGAAGCGGTGTTCAAGGAGGCCGGCATGCTCAGTGGGGGGGAGAAAGCCCGGTTGGCCCTGGCCCTGTTGCTTCTGCGGCCCACCAATCTGCTGCTGCTCGATGAGCCCACCAACCATCTCGACATCCCCGCCAAGCGCATGCTCGAGGAGGCCCTGGGGGGATACGAGGGTGCGGCGGTGCTCGTGTCCCACGATCGGGCGTTTGTGTCCAAGGTGGCCAATCGCATCGTGGAAGTGCGGGATGGGGAGCTGGTGCTCTATCGGGGCGACTTCGCCTACTACCAGGCCAAGAAGCAGGAAGAGGCCGAGCAGAAGGAGCGGCAGGAACAGGAGCAGGCGCGGCTGGCCAAGCGGGAGGCCAACCGCCAGCGCCAGAAGCAGCGGGATCAGGAGCGCCGCTCCAAAAGCCAGCCCGTCGCTCCCTGAGGAGGGACGGAACGTTGATTTCCTGACCCGCCCCTAACACCTGTCGCATCGGCTACTTGACCCGCTGAAACAGTTCGTAGCTTGTGGTCACCTTCTGGAGGTGCTGCCATGTCCGAGCCACTCGCCCTCACCCTTGGGCAAAAGTTCGAGCTGGAGCGCATGAGTCGGGCCATTGATGCCACTGCCGATCCCCAGGCTCTCCGCGGTTTGGCCAAACAGCTGCTGCAGGCCTGGCACAGCCAGAAGGCCGCCACCCAGTGGGTGATGCGCCAGCAACTGGGGGCTCCGCCCACCTTTGGTCCCAAGGCGGAGGAGCCCCAGCCCATCACCAGGCCGAGCAGTCTGGATATTCTCTGAGCCGGCCTGGAGGCCGGCTCAGCTGGCCATCTCCCCAGGGGTGACGGGCACCTGGAACGGTTGCCCGCCCCGGACGATGGTCAGCCGCAGGGCGCGCCCCACCCCGGCCCGTTCCACGGCGCTGATCACATCGCTGGGTCCCGTGATCCGGGTGCCATCCACCGCTGTGATCACGTCGCCCGGCCGCAATCCGGCCGCGGCGGCCGGTCCGCCCGGTTGAACGGCCACCACCCGGGCACCGTTTCTCTGGTCATTGCCGTCCTCGCTTCGCACCACATCCAGCCCCACGCCGATCATGGGGTGGCTGGCCCGGCCGGCGTTCATCAGCTGGCCGGAAATCTGGCGAGCCCGGTTGATGGGGATCGCAAAACCGAGCCCGGCCCCCGGACCGGAGCGCACCAGGGTGTTGATCCCCACCACTTCCCCATCGGCGTTCAGCAGGGGGCCGCCGGAATTCCCTGGGTTGATGGCGGCGTCGGTCTGGATCAGATCCAGCCGCTTGTCGAGGATGCCGAGTTTGCGGGCATTGCGGTTGAGGCTGCTCACGATCCCCAGGGTCACCGTGTTGTCGAGCCCGTAGGGGTTGCCCACGGCGATCGCCCAGTCGCCCACCTGAAGGGCATCGGAATTGCCCAGGGGAGCCACGGGCCAGGGGCCCTGCCCCTGCAGCCGCACCACGGCCAGATCGGTGAGCCGGTCGCGACCCACCACCCGTCCCTCCACCCGTCTGCCGTTCTGGAGTCCCACGGTCACCCGTTCCGTCCCTTCCACCACATGGGCATTGGTGAGGATCGATCCATCGCTCTGGAAGATCACCCCGCTGCCCTGGCTCCGTTCGGTGCGTTGGGAGGGGGCGGGCATCTGCCCCCTCGGCATGCCGAAGAACTGGCGGAAGAGGGGATCGTTCAGGAGGGCATTGGGAAGGCCCCCGCCGGAGCGCGACATCACGGTCCGCTCGGTGTCGATGGTGACGACCGCGGGCGCGGTGCGCTGAACGGCCGTGGCCACAAAAGACTGCCGGCTCAGCACGGCCCCCGCGGCTCCGGCGGCCGGAGAGGGGGCGGGTTGGAGGGCCAGCAGGCCCAGGGGAAGGCCGGCGACCGCCAGAGCGGCGGCGGTGCTCAAGCCTGGAACGCCTTGAAGGGGAGGAGGAAGCAGGCGCATGAAGGGGGCGGCCAGGATCGCCGAAACAATGGTTGAAACGTACGGTCTTTTCAGGGGGCCGAGCAGGGAGGCAAACCGCCCAGGGCCGCCGGCCGGACCCCCTAAGATATGTAAAGTTTTCTTGCGCTCTGTGGACACCAGCCGACTCCTCCTGGCCTTCCTGGCCTTTGGCGCAGCTTGCACCACCCTCTGGGCCTGGATGCTGGCCACCGCAAATTCTCCAGCCGAGCGATGATGGTTGGGCGTCACAGGCGCCCCATCCCGTCCATCCCTCACCCGACCGCACCGGTCTTCCCTCCCCTCCCATGCCAATCGTTCTGGCTGAGCTCTTCCCCGTGATCTATGGGGTGTGCTTTCTCTTTCTGCTCTGGCAGGCGTTCCGGGTCATGGGCAGGGGATTCCGTGCCATGCAGCGCGCCGATGATTCCTCGGCTCGCCCCGCCCCATCCTCCCGCCAGCAGGAGAATCGCCTCGGCAAGCTCACCATCCATCCCGAGCTTCTCGATGCCAACGGGCAGATCACCCAGGAAGATCTGCTGACGGTCCGCTTCTCCGATGACAGCGGCGAACCGGTTCGGCCCATCGACTAGTCAGCGTCTGACGACGGTTTTCGGTGCATGCATGAATAGGCTCAGGGGGAAAGCACCCGAATCCAAGCCGATGGTGGATCAGAGAACCCGTATCGTTGCCGCCGTGCTCAACGGTCTCAAGCTCCCCCCCCGGTTTCGCCTGAAAATGG
>JAYKJF010000026.1:0-23642 GCA_035285785.1 Cyanobacteriota bacterium | reverse complement strand
GGTTGCCCTCCAGGAACGTGCCGTTGAGCAGCATCAACTGGGGCAGACCGTTGGGGCCGGGGATGAAGTTGCCATAGAGATCCGTGAGGATCATCGGCACGTTGCCCACATCGGCATCGGTGAGGTTGATGCCCAGCAGGGTGCGGGCCTGGGCCTTCACCTCACCCCAGTTGGCGATGGATCCGGCGATGGCCCCATCAAGCAGCTTGCCGGTGCTGCGCATCCGCCCGCCCTGCAGCGCATAGGCCCGGAGGAACACCTGGTGGGAGGGATGGGAGGTGTAGGTCTGGTTCTGGTCGACCCAGGGGGTGGTGGTGTTCGGGTACGACCGGATGTCGTCTCCGGTGCCCACCACCCCATCGGGCCCCGGATCGAGGTTGGCCACGGTGGCCCGGGTGAGGGCCATGAAGTTGGTGGCGCTCCCCGGCACGAAGAGGGGGTCGTCTGGGGCCAGGGGAATGATCACGCTGCCCTGACCGCCCTTGGTGATCAGGCTGAGGCCGTGATCGAAAAACTGGCCGAAGATCGTGAAGAAGGAGTTGTAGGGGGCCGACAGACCAACGTCTGGGGACACGTTGGCAATAAAGATGCTGCCGTCCGTGGACACGGTGGGAGCGGCACCCCCGGCCGTCACGGCCACGGGGTTGCGCACCGTCTGGTCGGACACCAGGTTGCTGGCGGACCGCACCTGACCGTCGAACACCACCCCTGAGGTTTGGGTGTAGCTCGAGGGGCTGCCGATGCCGAGGGGGCCGGGCCCGTCCGGATCGAAGGTGGCTCCCTGGGCCGTGCGCCAGCGCTGGGGCGGGCTGTTAACCATGGGTCGGTCGGCCGCGCCGAAGGATTCCTGACCCGGCACCACGTTGTTGAACCTGCCCTCCACCGTGCGCAGGCCATAGGGGAGCAGGGGATTGTTATCCAGCTGGGTGAGCGGATTGGCCCCTGCGGTATGGGCTTCTGCCAGCAGGATCTGCTGCAGGATGAACTCCAGGTCGTGCTTGACGAGTTTCATGGGTGGCGCTTTAGTGCCGGAGGAAAGGGAACGGGGTGATCCGAGGGTTGCCTCAGGGATCGATCAAAAGGGTCGATTCATCAATTGACGGCGCGATCGACCGGCTCATCCGTTGAAACACGGAGAGAGGGGTCAGCAGTTCACAGAGGAATAATCCTCACGCGATGTTTCAAGGCGCAGCAGTGCGTTGCTTATGGGGGGTTGGTTTCGGCCTGAATTCGGTCAGCTACCCTCCAACAGTATGTAAATTTTGTTGCCTGCGCGAGAAAATTACAATTTTTTATCAATCTCTTCGGCCGCTTTCAGGGCTGTCTGTCATCTGTGCGAGATGGGCCTTCCAGGTGGGAAGGACGTTGCTTTTGTAAAAACCTGGGCGGCGAGTCGTGTCTCCCTGCCCTTCAGAACAGGCCCCTCCAGATCGCTTCTGCCCCAAGGGATTCCGCCCCACCCAAGCGCTGCCCCTCACAGGCCATCAATGCCCGGCAGCCGAGGCTGTTGATCAGGAGAGCCCCCTCCCAGTGCTCCCATCGTCCGGGCGGCAATTGCCTCTCCTGCAGCCAGCCCTGGGCCAGGGCCCGGGCCCGCATGATCCCAGGCAGGCAGCCGCTGGCCAGGGGTGGGGTGAGCCAGGCGCCCTCCAGGCGCACCAGCAGATTGGCGGCTGCGCCGCAGCTGAGGTTGCCGTCGCTGCCCAGGAGCAGGGCTTCTTCCACCCCGGCCAGCCGCGCTTCCCGGCGGGCCTGAATCTGGGGGGCATAGGCAAAGGTTTTACAGCGGCTCAGGCGGCTGCCCCCATGGCGCCGTTCCCAGCGGCTCACCACAGCCCGAACCGGATCAAAGCAGGGTTCCCCTGCGGTGAGCTGGAGCCAGAAGCGCTCCCGTGGGCTTCCATCCGGCGGCCGGCGCACCTCCAGCCCCCGCTCCCCTGGCCCGCCGCTGCCCCCACTCCAGTTCAATCGCAACGCCCCTGCCACGATCCCGCTGCGGCCCACCGCTTCCGCGAGCAAGCGCTCCACCCGCTCGCGCCCTGGCGGTGGGGCCAGCCCGAGGAGCTCCGCTCCCTCGCGCCAGCGCTCCAGGTGCTCTCCCAGCAGGTGGGGCCGGCCCCCTTCCACCAGCACCGTTTCAAAGACGCCTTCGCCGAGCAGCAGACCCCGGTCGTCGAGGGGGATCGTCAGCTCCGCCGGCGCTGCCCAGCGCCCCTCCCCCCGGGGATCGTCGATCCAGGCGATCGCCCCAGCGCTCACGCCAGGGCCTCCAGGAGGGGGAGGAGCTTCCAGCTCATCTCCGCCGCTTCCGCGGCGGGGTTGGAATCGGCCACGATGCCGCCGCCCGCATGCACCTGCAGGTGACGGCCCCGCACCATCACGCTGCGAATGAGGATGTTGCTGTCGAAGGCCCCATCGGCTCCCAGGTGGAACAGGGATCCGCAGTAGGGCCCCCGGGGCACCGGTTCCAGCTGGTGCAGCCGCTGGCAGGCCCGCACCTTCGGGGCACCACTGATGGAGCCCCCCGGCCAGCAGGCCCGCAGCAGATCCACAATCCCGGCCTCCGGGCGGAGCTGGCCCTCGACAACCGAGGTGAGGTGGTGCACCTGGGCATAGCTCTCCAGGGCCACCAGCTGGGGCACCCGGATGGAGCCCGGGCTGCACACCCGCCCCAGGTCGTTGCGCAACAGATCCACGATCATCACGTTTTCCGCCCGATCCTTGGGATCGCTTACCAGCTCGGCGGCAGCGGCCGCATCCGCCTCCGGGGTGGCTCCCCGCGGTCGGGTGCCCTTGATCGGCCGGCTTTGCACCTTCCCCCCCCGATCCACCCGCAGAAACCGCTCCGGGGAGGCGGAGATCACCGCTTCCTCCCCCGCCACCGCCAGGCCGGAGAAGGGGGCGGGGCAGTGGTGCCGCAGGCGGGCGTGCAGGGCCAGGGGGTCGGGCGGTGCCGGGAGTTCATGGCTGCAGCAGAGGGTGAGATTGGCCTGAAACAGATCCCCGCTGGCGATCCACTCCTGGAGCCGCCGCACCCCGTCCTCATAGGCGGTGGGGGTGGTGTGCCAGTGCCAGTGGTTCGGGGCCAGCCCGGGCCAGGGCGGAGCCGGCGGAGGGCCGTCGGCCAGGCCCAGGATGCGCGTTTCCAGGGCGGCCAGACGCTGGGGGTCGCGCCCCTCCAGCCAGCAGAGCTGTTCGGCACGGTCGAAGTGCACCAGGGGATCGTGGCGGGCGGCCCAGAGCACGGCCATCGGCGGTGCGGGCCAGTGGGCCCCTGGTTCCACCCAGGCGCCCGCCTCATAGGAGAGCCAGCCCAGCCACGACCCCCCGCCGCTGGCCATGGCGGCCAGGGTGGCAAAGGGATCGGTCGCCCCCACGCCTCCGGGCAGCCCCCGGCAGGTGATGGTGTCCAGGGGGGCGATCCCGAGAACGGCATGGCGACCCAGCGGGCTCTCGTCGCCTTCGAGCAACACCAGCCCCTGGGATCCCAGTTGCTCGGCCAGCTGGAGCGTCAGGGCCCAGGGCTCCCGCCAGGGCAGCGACCGTTTGCAGGGGTCCGGGGCGCTCAAGGGGTCAGTCCAGCGTCCCGCAGGGCCCGGTGGCGAATGCGGCAGCTGTCGCAGACGCCGCAGGGCTCAGGCCCGCCGGCGTAGCAGCTCCAGGTGTCGGCGATCGGCACCCCCAGGCGCACGGCCTGGCGCACGATGGTCAGTTTGTCCCACAGCACCAGGGGGGCCCACAGCTGGGGGCTGTGGCCCTCCCGGCCTGCGCGGGTGGCCAGGTTGACCAGCTCCTGATAGGCGGCGAGGTAGTCGGGGCGGCAATCGGGGTAGCCGGAGTAGTCGACCGCGTTCACCCCCAGCACCACCCGTTCCGCGCCCCGGGCTTCCGCCAGGCTGAGGGCCAGGGCGATGAACACCGTGTTGCGCCCGGGCACGTAGGTGGAGGGGATCACCCCCGGGATCACCCCTTCATCGGGGAGGGGTGCGGAGGCATCGGTGAGCGACGACCCCCCCCAGGCCGCCAGATTCACGGCCACTTGGAGGTGTTCGCTCAGCCCGAAATGGCGGGCCAGCCGTTCCGCGGCTTCCAGCTCCCGGCGATGGCGCTGGCCGTAGTTGCACGACAGACCGATCACCCGATAGCCGGCTTCGATGGCCAGGGCCGTGGCGGTGGCCGAATCCAATCCACCGGAAAGCAGGGCGACAGCCGTGGGCTGGCGGGGGGGGGCCGGGCTGGAACTGGGGCTGGAGCGCACCCCATGGCAGATCGCTGCCTTCACCCTACAGACTGAATGCCGCCACTCCCAGGACTCTCCGTCGATGGCTCCCGTTTCCCCGACGACGCCTCCGCCCAACCGGCCTGGTGGCGGGCTGGCGCGATGGGTGCCCCTGGCCCTGGCGGGCCTGGGCCTGCTGGGCCCCGGCGCCCAGCAGGCCCCCGCGGCCCAGCCCCCCGATCTGAGCCCCTATCCGGCGGCGGGGGCGGGGGAGCGGCGCTGGGTGATCGCCGTGCCCACCACCCCGGCGGCGGCGGCGGATCTGCGGGTGGAGCTGGTGGTGGGCCGCACCCTGCCGGTCGACTGCAACCGCCATCTGCTCCAGGGCACGGTGGAGGAGGAGAGCGTGCCGGGCTGGGGCTACCCCCTCTACCGGGTGAAGGGGGGCGCTCCCATGGTGTCCACCCGCATGGCCTGCCCGGACCAGGCGCCGCGCCAGGCGTTCGTGCCTCTGGCGGGATCGCCTCCCCTGGTGCCCGTGAATGGGCGGCTGCCGATCGTGGTGGTGGCGCCGGAGGATCTGGAGGTGCGCTGGCGCCTCTGGCGGGCCGAGCCCCGCCAGAGGCCGGCGCGGCGGTTTTAGCGGCTCCCTCCTCTGTTCCAGGGTTGGAAGGGTTTGACAAGCTTTTGTTGTGAAGCCCGCGTTGCGGGCTGCTGCCAACGGCCTCCCTGCTTACGCTGCCGCCAGATCGGCCCGCCGCTTCTGTGCCCTTGCCTCGCCTGCGACCGCAGCGTCTGACCCGCCCCTGGGTGGGGATCGCCCTGGGCCTGGCCCTGGTGGTGCTCTCCACCGGCTGCCAGCGGGGGGATGATCCTCCGGTGAGCCTGCAGCTGGCCATCTCCACCGGCCAGGGAAGCGATGGGGTGGCCCGGGCCAACCTCAAGCGCCTGGCCACCCAGATCGCCAACGAATACATGCGCAATCACCCGCGGGTTTTGCTGCATCTGCGGTTTTTGCCGGAGGGTGATCTGGTGGAGAGCGTGCGGGAGCGGGCCCGGCTGGGCGCCGGACCCGATCTGCTGATCAGCCGGGTGGCGCCGGTGGAGATCCTCGACCGTGAGGGCTACCTCAAGCCGATCGACATCAGCCCCCAGCAGCTGGATCCCCTACAGCTCAAGTTTCTTTCCAAGTTTCGCGATGGCAACGCCTACGACGCGCTGCCGTTCCTGTTGCAGCCCACGGTGGCCTGCTACGACCGGCGCCGCCTGCCCCAGGCGCCCACCCGACTCGAGGAGCTGCCCGCTCGTGCCGCTGAGGGGGTGCGGGTGGGATTGCCCCTGCAGATGTTCGAGCTGCTCTGGACCGCCAGCGATTTCGACGCCGACCAACCGCTCCTCAAGCTCTTCCGCACCCGGGTGGAGACCAAATCCCTCTGGCAGGGCCTCTCCCCGATGGAGCGCGAGCGGGTGGAGGCGTGGTTGGGCTGGCTGGCCCGGGCCAATATCGAACCCAATGTGATCTTCGTGGAAACGGCCGATGAAATGGTGGAGCGGATGGAGCGGGGCCAGCTCGACTGGATCAGCTGCAGCAGCACCGCCATCGAGCGCCTCAAGCGCAAGCTGGGGCCGCATCTGGGGGTGTCCGTGCTTCCCACAGGGAGCGACGGCAAGCCCGCCCGCCCCATGGCCCGCATGCAGCTGCTGAGCTTCGGCCGGGATTCCACCCCCGCCCAGCGGCAGGTGGCCACCAGCTTTGCCCTCTTCGTGCTCAACGACTTCAGCCAGACCAACCTGATCAGCAAGGCCTTCGGCAATATGCCCGTGAACCAGAACGTGGTGGTGCCCGTGAAGGATTCCCCGGCCCTGGCCGTGATGCAGGCCAGCCTGGATCACTCCACCGTGCCCACCTTCCGCGAGGGGGTGGGCTTCCGCCGGGCGATCGGGTTGCGGGGCGGCTCCCAGGATCCCCTGGTGCAGCTGATCAAGCAGGCGGTGTATGGCGAAGAGTCGGCCGACACGGTGACGACGGAGATCGAAACGCTGGCCAAGCAAGCCTTCCTGCAGGATCTCGCCAAGGGCCAGCGCAAGACGGTTTCGCTCCAGGAGGGTGACCTGTGAATCAGCTCCTTTATGTGCTGGTGGGCTGGTTCGGGTTGATCGCCCGCGCTTCTGTGCTCTGGCAGCTGCTGGCGGCCATCGCCCTGCTGCTGGTCTACCGGGGCTGGCGTCTGCGTCACCCGGCCCCCGCCACCAGCTGGGCCCCGGTGTTCGCCAAGCTCGTGCTGGCGGCCCTGCTGTGGCTGCTCAGCGTGCTGTTTCCCGCCCTGGGCCTGCCCGGTGGCCTGGTGGAGCTCTTCGGCCAGCTGGTGGTGATCTGGACGGCCCTCTCCGCCCTGCGCCTGGGGCTGCGCCGCGTTCTGCCGGCGGAGGAGGTGGAGGGCTACTGGCTCAAGGCGGTGGCGCCGTTGTTTGTGGTGCTGGCCCTGGCGGGCCTGGTGCATCGCCTTGATGGCCTCACCATCCTCAGCGAGGTGCCCGTGCTCCACCTCTTCAACGAGCCCATCTCCTTCGGCAACCTGCTCCTGCTGATGGGCCTGCCCTATTTCCTGGTGGTGCTCTCCGATCTTCCGGTGGCCCTGATCGGCGGCCTGGCGGGGCGGCTAGCGGGGCTGGGGGAGGGCAACCGCAAGGCCTTCGAACTGATCCTCCGCTATCTCCTCATCGGCCTGGGGGTGGTGTGGCTGGCGGATCAGATCGGCCTCAACGGCACGGCGATCGCCGCCATTGCCGGCGGCCTCTCCGTGGGCCTGGGCTTCGGCATCAAGGAGGTGTTCTCCAATTTCGTGAGCGGCCTCTGGCTGCTCTTTGAGGGTTCCCTCCAGCCCGGTGAGGTGGTGCTGTACGACGGCGATGTGTGCAAGGTGCGCAAGCTGGGGCTGCGGGCGGCCACCCTGCAGCGCAAATCCGACAACGCCGAGCTGGTGGTGCCCAACCAGACGTTCTTCACCGCCACCACCACCACCTACACCGGCTCGGATGATCTGCGCTGCGGCTTCCTCAAGGTGCGGGCCGACTACAGGCACGATCCCGACCGGGTGATGGCTCTGCTGGTGGACATCGCCCGTTCCAACCCCCTGGTGCTGGCTGATCCGGCCCCATCGTCGAGCATCGCCAATCTGGGGGAGTACGCCATCGAATACGGCCTGGATTTCTGGATGGCCGATCCGATGAAGAACGGCAAGATCTCCGGCGAACTCCGCCGGGCCATCCTGCTGCGCTTCAAGGAGGAGGGGATCGAGATTCCCCGGCCCCCCTACGTGACGTCAGCGCAGGCCTAGCCATTTGTGGTTCTGCAGGCTGAGGCGCCAGGCGGGATGCCGCTGCACGTGGGCGATGGCCAGCGCCAGGCCCCGGGGGTTGTCCCAGGCCGGCTGCAGCAGCAGGTGGGGGGCACCGCCCGGGCGGCCCTGGCCCCCGCAGGCGGCTGCCATGGTTTCGGCGAAGGCCAGATCCTCTTCCGCGCCCACCACCACCTTCAGCTCATCGCAGTGGGCCAGCAGTTCCGGCCGGGGCGGACGGTGGGGTTTGGGGGAGAGGGTGATCCAGTCGAAGCGGCCACTGAGGGGAGGCACGCCGCTGGTTTCCAGATGCAGGGGAGCCACCTCTCTGAGGGCGTTGCACAGGGGGCCGAGATCGTGCTGCAGGGGTTCGCCGCCGGTGACCACCACGAAGGCGGCCCCCTGATCGGTGGCCCTGCGGGCCTCCCTGGCCAGATCCTGCACGCTCAGGCGGGGATGGGGCGCTTCCGGCCAGGAGTGTTTGGTGTCGCACCAGGGGCAACCCACATCACAGCCCGCCAGGCGCAGGAAGAAGGCACTGCGGCCGCTGTGCAGCCCCTCTCCCTGGAGCGAATGAAACGTTTCCACCACCGGCAGGGTGGGGGGAGCTTGGAGGGTGGGGGTTTGAGGGGAAGCCATCCTCCCCCCACCCTATGGCCCCCACCTAGGGCTTGGCCGTGGGGCGGGGCGGGGCCGCCGCTGCAGGGGCCAGCCACTGCTGATACTGGGCTCTCACCAGGGTTTCCGTCGTGCTGGGCCAGGTGGCGGTGGAGCGATGGAGCTGATGGATCGAGATGTTCTGGCCCGCCACCAGGTTGCGATAGGTGTTCAGGGCGCTCTGCAGTTTGAGCATCGCTTGCACCACCGTGGTGCCCTCATCGTTGTGCAAACCCGCTTCGTAGTTGGTGATGGCGGCCTGCAGGGAACGGCGGGAGGCTTCCACATCGGCCCGGGCCGCATCCACCAGAATCTTGGAGGCCACAAAGCCGGCGTAGGCATCGGCCACCTCCTTGGTGATGGTGAGGCCCAGCAAGGCCCCCTGCGACTCGGTCTGGCGGGCTTTGGCATCGGAGGCGTTGGCCTTGGCCTGGCGAATGCCACCGTCCAGCACCTTCCAGTCGAAGGTGAGGCCCACAAACGTGGTGTAGCCCGTGGTGCGCGTCAGGCTGCCGGGCAGGTTGTCGGTGAAGGATCCGCCCTGCAGGGTCAGGTTGTTGCGCTGCACCTGGCCGGAGAGCGACAGATCGGGCAACACCTTCAGCCGGATGGCCCGGGAGTCGCTCATCAGGGCTTTCACCTCCAGGGCATTGGCGCGCAATTCCTCTCGCCGCTCCAGGGCCAGCTGAATCGATTCCGCCCGGCTGAGGGGCCAGCTGGGAATCACACCCGGTTTCTCGGACGGCAGGGCCAGCTGGCCGGGCTCGAGGTTGAGCAGCCTGGCGAGGGTGTCCATGGCCTGAATGCTGTCCTTGTGGGCGTTGATTCGGGCGATCAGCAGGGATACGGCCTGGGCTTCGAGCCGGCTGATTTCTCCCGCCGGACGCCCACGTTGATGGGCGTTGATGTAAATGCTGATGGATTGATTGAACAGTTCGATCAGATCTTTTTCCCGCTCCAGATCCTCCTGCAGGGTGGTGTAGGCCGTTTGAATGGCCAGGATCAATTCCCGTGTGGTGTAGGTGAGCCGATTGCGCAGCGCCTGGATCCGTGATCCCTGGGCCGACTGCCTGCTGAAGCGGCTGGGATCAAAGAACGACCAGGACAGATCCGCATAGGGATTGGATTTGAACCCATTTTCAAACTTCAGCACCTCCGTTTCGTCGCTGCCGGGGGTTTTGGTTTTCAGGCTGCTGGTGCTCGTGCTGTAGCCCATCACCCCCGGGCTGGAGGTTTTGAAGCTCAGGGTGGGCACCCATTCGCGCTGGATCGCCACCCCATTCCATTCGGAGGATTGGATGTCGGCCACCGTGGCGGCCAGTTCAGGGCTGGTGGCCAGGCCCCGGGTCAGGGCGTCCGCCAGGTTGATGCGCTCGGCAGCCTTCTGCAGGCCATCGCGGTTTTCGCGGTATTGCTCATAAAGGAGATAAAGGTGCGAATCTTTGCGGATCGTGGAGAGCAGGTTGCGCATGTCCGTGGGCAACGCTGGGGCTTTCTCCCAGGTTGGGCTCTGGGCCAGCGCGCGGGGGGTGAGCCCGGCGCCCAGCAGAAGCAGGCCCAACCCCAGGGCGGCTCGCTTTGTCGCCAGCTTGCTGAAACGGTCCCGATGCACGCCAGAGGGTTCAAAAACGCGCACAATTTACAGGAAATAGCCTGAAATCTGTCTGGATTGTGATCAGGTTCAGATGGCGACGGCCACGCCTGGGGCCTCAGGGTTGGCGGCTCCGTTGGCTTGGCTTGGAGCCAGGCGCTGCTGGGCCGCTTCGATCAGGCCACGGAAGAGGGGGTGGGGTTTGCCGGGCCGGGAGAGAAACTCCGGGTGGAATTGGCAGGCGGCAAAGAAGGGATGGTGGGGAAGCTCGATCAGTTCCACCAGGCGGCCGTCGGGTGAGGTGCCGCCGATGGCATAGCCCGATTCCACGAACAATCCCCGGTAGGCGTTGTTGAATTCGTAGCGATGGCGGTGGCGTTCGTACACCACCTCTTCGGCGTAGAGCTTCTGGGCCAGGGTGCCCGGGGCCAGGCGGCAGGGGTAGACCCCCAGGCGCATGGTGCCCCCCAGATCCACCACATCCTGCTGTTCGGGCAGCAAGGCGATCACGGGGTGGGGAGACTCGGGATCAAGCTCGGCGCTGGTGGCACCGGCCAGGCCCGCCTGGTTGCGCGCCCACTCGATCACCGCACACTGCATCCCCAGGCACAGGCCCAGGAACGGCACCCGCTGCTCCCGCGCCCACCGGATCGCGGCCACCTTTCCGTCCACTCCCCGGTGGCCGAACCCCCCTGGCACCACCACCGCATCCATGCCCTCCAGCAGGGTCGCCGCGCCCTGCCCCTCGATCTGCTCGGCGCAGATCCAGCGGAGATCCAGGGAAGCATCCTGCTCCAGGCAGGCGTGGCGGAGGGCCTCCACCACCGAGAGGTAGGCGTCGTTGAGCTGCACATATTTGCCCACCAGGGCCACCTTCACCGCCGGGCCGGGGTGGCGCAGCTTGCGCACCAGTTCTTCCCAGCGGGCCATATCGCTCTCGTGGTGGGGCAGGCCGAGCACATCGAGCACCTGGCGGCAGAGGCCCTCCTGCTCCAGGGCCAGGGGCACCGCATAGATGCTGTCGGCATCGAGGGCGGGGATCACGGCCCGGGTGGGCACGCCGCAGAAGCCGCCGATCTTGGCCTTGAGGTCGTCGCTGAAGGGCCGGTCGCTGCGGCACACGAGCACATCGGGCTGGATGCCGATGGAGCGCAGTTCCTTCACCGAGTGCTGGGTGGGCTTGGTTTTCAGCTCGCCCGAGGTGCCGATGTAGGGCAGCAGGGTGACGTGCACATAGGCCACGTCATGGCGGCCCACATCCAGCCGGAACTCCCGGATGGCTTCCAGGAAGGGCAGCGACTCGATGTCGCCCACGGTGCCGCCGATCTCCGTGATCACCACATCGGCGCCGCTGTTGGCCGCCACCCGATGGATGCGCTCCCGGATCTCCCCGGTGATGTGGGGGATCACCTGCACGGTGCCCCCTTCGTAATCCCCCCGCCGCTCCTTGTTGATCACCGCCTGGTAGATCGACCCGGTGGTGACGCTGTTGAGGCGCGACATGGCCGTGTCGGTGAAGCGCTCGTAGTGCCCCAGGTCCAGGTCGGTTTCGGCGCCATCCTGGGTGACGAACACCTCCCCGTGCTGGTAGGGGCTCATGGTGCCCGGATCCACGTTCAGGTAGGGATCGAGCTTCAGGATCGAGACGTTGTAGCCCCGGCTCTTGAGCAGGCGCCCCAAGCTGGCGGCCACGATTCCCTTGCCGATGCTGGAGACCACCCCGCCGGTGACGAAGACGAACTTCGTGCACAGGCTGCGGGCGGGGGCGGTCATGGCAACCAGGGCTGACTGTTCAATCTACCGGGATGTGCGGGGAGCCGCCCAACCGGGTTCAGTCGAGGCTGCCGAGAAACTCGCGCATGCGCTGGTGCTGGCAGGGTTGCCGCAGTTTCACCAGGGCCTGGGCCTCGATCTGGCGCACCCGCTCCCGGGAGATCTGCAGGTGGGTGCCGATCTCGGTGAGGGTGCGGGGCTGGTCATCGTTGAGGCCAAACCGTTCCCGGAGCACCTGGGCTTCCCGCTCCGTCAGCTCCCCCAGCAGGTGTTCCATCGCCTCATGGAGGTGCTGGCGCATCAGGCAGCGCTCCGGTGAGTGGTGCACGTCCTCCAGCAGGTCGCCCAGCTCCGTGTCCAGATCGTTGCCCAGGCGTCGCTCGAGCGACACGGTCTGGCTCTGCTGCGCGAGGGTCTGGCGCAGCACCGCCTCGCTCAGATCCACGGCGGCGGCCAGCTCGGAGAGGCGGGCCGTGCGACCCAGCTGCTGGGCCAGCTCCCGCTGGGCCTTGCGGATCCGGGCCAGCTTTTCCGTCACATGGGATGGAATGCGGATCATGCGGCCCTGGCTGGCGATGCCCCGGGTGATGCCCTGGCGGATCCACCAGTAGGCGAAGGTGGAGAAGCGAAAGCCGCGGGTGGGATCGAAGCGCTCCACCCCCCGCTCCAGGCCCAGGGTGCCCTCCTGCACCAGATCGAGCAGCTCCAGCCCCGGCTGCTGATATTTCTTGGCCACGGCCACCACCAGCCGCAGGTTGGCCTGGATCATCCGTTCCTTGGCCCGGCGCCCCTGGTGCAGGTTCTGGCGCAGGGCGGCTTCGCTCGAGCCGCTGGCGCGGGCGAGGGAGGCCAGATCCGTTCCCGGTTTTTCCGCATCGGGGTGCTGCTCCAGGATCCGCTCCCGCCGCTGCACGAGGCGGGCCAGGGTGAGCTCCTCCTCCTCCGAGAGCATGGCCACCCGGCCGATGTCCTTGAGGTATTGACGCACAAGATCCGTGGAGGAGGACCTGGGCAAAGGCAGCCACGGGCAACAGGCCCCACCATGGCTGCAGAATGGCCTTGCTGTGGGATTCAGGCGATTTGCTTTGGGATTGCCCCCCGCTCCCGTGTGGGTTTCCTCAGCTGTCCTCCTCCACCCAGGTGCTGGCCACGTGCAGCTCCTTGAGCTGGCCGGGGGCCACGCCGGCCGGTGCCCGGGTGAGCAGGCAGCGGGCCTGCTGGGTTTTGGGGAAGGCGATGGTGTCGCGGATCGATTCCTCCCCCGCCAGCAGCATCACCATCCGGTCGAGGCCGAAGGCGATGCCCCCATGGGGCGGAGCTCCCAGATCCAGGGCTTCCATCAGGAAGCTGAACTGGGCCTCGGCCTCCTCCAGGGGCAGGCCGATGGTCTGGAGCACCTGGCGCTGGAGGGCGGAATCGTGGATGCGCAGGGAGCCGCCCCCCAGCTCCAGACCGTTGAGCACCAGGTCGTAGGCCTGGGCCCGGGCCGTGGGCAACCGTTCCGCCCAGGCAGCCGGATCGCTTCCCAGATCCTCGCCATTGGGGGCGCAGAAGGGATGGTGCAGGGCTTCGAGGCGGTTTTCGTCGGCGTTGAATTCAAACATCGGGAAATCCACCACCCAGAGGAAATTCCAGATGGCGTTCTCCCGGTCGGGGGGCACCAGGCCCAGCTCCTTAGCCAGAAACTGGCGCACCCGATCCAGGGCCTTGTTCACCGTGGCGGTGTCGCCGGCACCGAAGAGCAGCAGGGTGCCGGGCTGGGCGCCGGTGCGCGCCAGCAGCTCCGCCTTCTTCTCCTCGCTCAGGTTGTCCTTGATGGCGCCGATGGTGTCGATCTCGCCCCCCTCCCGCACCCGGATGAAGGCCAGTCCGCCCGCCCCGGCGGCCTGGGCCTCGCTGAACACATCCCCACCGGGCTTGATGCGCACGTTGCTGATGGCCTCATTGCCCCCCGGCACGGGCAGCACCTTCACGGCACCGCCTGCCGCCACCGCCCCGCTGAACACCTTGAAGCCCATGTCGGCCACCAGGTCGGACACGTTCACCAGCTCCAGCCCGTAGCGGGTGTCGGGCCGGTCGGTGCCATAGCGCTCCATGGCGTCGGCCCAGGTGAGCCGGGGGAAGGGCAGGGGCAGGTCGGTTCCCTTCACCGCTTTCCAGATGGTGGCGATCAGCCGTTCATTGAGGGCGAGGATCTGCTCCTGGCTCAGGAAGCTCATCTCCATGTCCAGCTGGGTGAATTCCGGCTGGCGATCGGCCCGCAGATCTTCGTCGCGGAAGCAGCGGGCGATCTGGTAGTAGCGCTCCAGCCCGCCCACCATCAGCAGCTGCTTGAACAGCTGGGGCGACTGGGGCAGGGCAAACCATTCCCCACCGCACACCCGGCTCGGCACCAGATAGTCGCGGGCACCCTCGGGCGTGGAGCGGGTGAGCACGGGGGTTTCCACCTCGATGAAGCCCTCGCCCTCGAGAAAGCCCCGGATCGCCCGCACGGTGCTGTGCCGCAGGCGCAGGTTGCGGGCCATGCGCTCGCGGCGCAGATCCAGATAGCGGTGCTTGAGGCGCAGCTCCTCCCGCACCGGCTCCTCGTCGTGCACCGACACCGGGAAGGGCAGGTTGGCCCGCAGGGGGTTGAGCACGGTGATGGTGGCCGCCAGCACCTCCACGGTGCCGGTGGCCAGGCGGGGGTTCACGGAGTCGGCCGGCCGGTCGCGCACGGTGCCGCTCACCTGCAGCACGCTTTCGTTGCGCAGGTGGCTGGCGGTGGCGAAGGCCTCCCCCGCCACTTCCGGATCCACGGTGATCTGCACGGTGCCGCTGCGGTCGCGCAGATCGATGAAGATCACCCCTCCGTGGTCGCGGCGGCGGTCGACCCAGCCGTGGAGGGTGACGCTGCGTCCCCCATCCTCCTGGCGCAGGTCGCCGCACCATTGGCGGGCCACCGTTGCACTGTGCTCAAGGAACCCGGGGCTGCCCATGGGGGTGTGGGGGGGAGCAAACCGCTGAGTTTCCCATGGCGCTCCCCGGGGCCCTTTCAACCTGACCTAGGTTGTGGCGAATCCGATGGATGCATGACCCGGCCTTTCCCTCTGGTCACGGTGGGTGCCCTGGTCAGCAATCCCGCCGACCAGGTGTTGATTGTGCGCACCACCAAGTGGCGCGGCACCTGGGGCGTGCCCGGGGGCAAGGTGGAGTGGGGCGAAACCCTCGAGGATGCCCTGCGGCGGGAATTCCTGGAGGAGGTGGGCCTGGAACTCAGCCAGGTGGCGTTCGCCCTGTATCAGGAAGCGGTGGACGATCCCCAGTTTCACTGCCCGGCCCACTTCCTGTTGATGAACTATTTCGCCCACAGCCAAACCACCGCCATCACTCCCAACCACGAGATCGTGGAGTGGGCCTGGCTGCCGCCGGAAGAGGCCCTCACCTATCCCCTCAACACCTTCACGCGCACCCTGGTGCTGAATGCCATCGGCAAGCGTGCATGAGAGATAGCCCGCTCATCTCAGTGATTACACCGGTGTCTCCTGCCCATTCCATGTGGTTGGCCGACACCTGGCACAGCCTGGAGTCGCAGGCCTGCGGGCTGGAGAATCCATGGGAGTGGTTGGTGCAGAGGGATGGCCCGGACGACCTCCACGCCGCTGTTCCGGACGACAGCCGGATTCACCAGCAGATCAACCCGGTGTCCTTTGGCCCAGCTCTGGCCCGTACCCTGGCCCTGGCACGGGCCCGTGGGTCGTTCGTCAAAGTGCTGGACGCCGATGATCTCCTGACCCCCGGGCAACTGGGCCGGGAGCTGGCGGTGTTTCAGAGCCATCCGGAGGTGGGCTGGCTGACCAGTGCCGCGCTCGATCTTCTGCCCAACGGGACCTGGGCCGCCCCGGCGTGGCAACAACCGGAGGGGGCCATCCCGATCGGTTCCCTGGTGGATTGGTGGCGCGACCATGGCCGAAGGCTGCCGATCCATCCCGCCAGCCTCTGTGTGCGGAGCGACCTCCTGCGGGCGCTGGGGGGATGGATGGCCCTGCCCGCGTCGGAAGACACCGGCCTGCTGCTGGCTCTCAACGCTGTGGCGGAGGGTTGGCATCTTGGCGCTACGGGCCTGCTCTATCGCAAGTGGTCGCCCCAGCTCACGGCCTCGGCCGTGATGGATCCCAGCTCCCCCCATCGCGGGGATGCCTATGCCCTTGCCGAACAGCGGGCTCGGGCACTGGGGGCATGGGGTGTGCGTTGGCCAGCGGCCCCTGCAACCGTTCAGATCAGGTAGCCGCCACTCACCTTGATGTTGGTGCCGGTGATGTAGCTGCTGGCCGGGTCGGCCAGAAACAGCACCGCCCGGGCCACCTCCTCGGCGGTGCCGAAGCGACCGGCGGGGATGCGCTCGAGGGGCGGTTTGCGCTCGGAGTTGTCCAGGGTGCCGGGGGACACCCCATTGACCGTGATGCCGTGGGGGGCCTCGTTGACGGCCAGGGTGCGGGTGAGCATGAGCACGCCGGTCTTGCCGATTTTGTAGGGCGTGAGGCCGGGCACGGCCCGCAGGGAATCCGCATCCACATCGATCAGGTTCACGATGCGTCCGAACCCCTGCCGGCGCATGACGGGCAGGGCCGCCTGGCAGGCGTGGAAGGTGATGTGGAGGGTCTGCTCCACGGCCCAGTGCCATTCGGCCGCGGTGGTGGCGTCCAGACGCTTCCAGAGGATGCCGCAGGCATTGTTCACCAGGATGTGCAGGCCCCCCAGGCTCTGGGCGGCCTGGGCAAAGGCGGCTTCGGTGGCGGCCGCATCGCCCAGATCCGCCGCCAGGGCCAGGGCCCGGCGCCCCCGGCGCTCCACCTCCGCCACCACGTCCCCGGCCTCGTTGGCACTGGCGTTGTAGTGGATCAGGAGATCGGCGCCGGCATCGGCCAGGGCCAGGGCGATCGTGCGGCCCGTGCGTTTGGCCGCTCCGGTCACCAGGGCCACCTTTCCGTCCAGGGGCAGGCTGGTCATGGTCCCTCGATGGTTTCGGCCGCCATCAGGGCTTCGAGGATGTCGGGATGGTGGGTGCGGATGATGTCGGCGCCGGCGAAGAGCACGTTGGAGGCAAACAGGATGCGGGCCAGCCGCTCCGGTTTGCGGGCGGCGTAGAGCAGGATCGGAGCGCCCAGCACCCGGAGCTGGTTGAGGTTCCAGAGCACGCTGTTCTGCAGCTGGATCTTGCCGAAGTCGTCGGTGGCCGGGTGGATGATGCCCAGGTTGGGATCGATGATCACCTCCCGCACACCGGCGGCCCGGGCCTGCTCCACCCGGGGGCCCAGGTGGTCGAGCAGGCCCTGCAGGCGGTAGGGCATGGGCGATGCCTCCCGCATGCGGTAGGCATCGCCGTAGGGCATGTAGGTGAGGATCAGGGAGGCTTCGGCCGCGGCGACGGCCGCCAGGGCCTCCGGGCTGATCGCAGCACCGGTGAAGTTGATGGTGCTGGCCCCCTCCGCCAGGGCCACCTGCACGGTGTGGGAGCTCCAGGTGTCCACGGACACCCGGTAGCCCTCCTGCCGCAGGCGGCGCAGGGGAGGCAGGAGCCGGCGCTGCTCCTCCCCGTCGTCGATCATGGGCGCGGTGGGGGTGATCGAGCGGGCCCCTAGATCCAGGCAGCTGCAGCCATGGGCCGTGAGCCAGGCCGCCCGCTCCAGCAGCTCCCCCTCCCCCTCCACCACGGAATCCCGCACCATCGATTCCGGGGAGAGGTTGATCACCCCGAGCAGGGAGGGGGCGCTGGGAAGGGGCATGGCGGGGGGGGAGGGAAGAGTGAGAAGGGGGCGACCGGCGTTCAGGGCTGGCCCATGGCGGCCGTCTCCGCCTCCACGGCCTCCACCAGGCGGGGGAGGGCATCGGGCCGGACCCGGCTCACCTCATCCCAGGTGGGGGTGAGGGGAGACTGACGATCCTCCTCCACGAAGCGGCGCCCGGCGTCGAACAGGTTGGTGGCGAAGAAGTCGACGGCCTGCTGCTCCTGCCCCCGGTCGATCCGCAGGCCATTGATGGCGGCATCGTGGGCATAGGAGTCCATCAGGTCGAGCACGATCCGCTGGTAGGCCGTCACCACGGTGCGCACCAGCCCCAGGTCGACCACCTGTCCCTGGCTGGCCAGCCCCCGGAACAGGCTCAGGGTGATGTCGCGGCTCATGCGGGCCAGGCCCCGATCGGGCTGGCTCTGGTGGAGATCGAACACCTGATGCTTGTGGTCGTACCCCGAGGCGATGTCCACCTGGCAGAGCTGGCGGGTGGAGTGGTCGCGGAACACCTCCGTGAGCACGCCGATCTCCATCCCCCAGTCGGAGGGGAGATGGAGGCGGCGGGCCGCACTGAGCCGCAGCGCGCATTCCCCCGCCAGGGGGTAGCGGAAACTGTCCAGAAACTCCAGGTAGCGGGAGGGGGGCACACAGCGGCGCAGGGCCCGGATCAGGGGGGTGACGAACAACCGGGTGACGCGCCCGTACATCACCTGCCGGCTGATGCGGGGATAGAAGCCCTTGGCAAACACGTAGCCGCTCTCTTCGTGCACCACCGGGAACACCAGCCGGGCCAGCATGCGCGGCTCGAAATTCACCACGTCGCAATCGTGGAGGGCCACCACCTCGGCCTCCCCCAGGGCTTGCACCAGGCCCAGACCCAGCCAGATGTTGTGGCCCTTGCCCCGATCCCGCGGCGCCAGCCCGGCCTGGTGCCACTCCTGCACGAGGGCCGTCACCCGGGGGCCGTCGTTCCAGATCACCTGGTGGGGCTGGGGGAGGGTGGCAAAGAGGCGCCGCGCCCGCCGGTAGGCCTCCTGATCGGCCTGGTCGAGGCCCACCACGATGCTGGCCAGCCAGGGCATGGCGGCCAGGTGGCGCACGAAGGGGGCCAGGGCCGGCCCGTCCAGCTCGCTTGCCAGGCAGGGCAGCACCAGGGCCACGGGCGAGCGGCGCACCTGGCGGGCCACCTCCGCCTCCAGATCCTCCTGGCTGCGCTGGCCCAGATCGTGCAGGGTGGTGACGATGCCGTTCTGGAAGAAGTCGCTCATGGGGTGGGTCGCTCCAGGGCCGTTTCCACCGCCGCCAACCAGGCCCTGGGGCCACCGGCCACCACGGCCCGCTCCAGCCGCTGGCCCCCAGGGGGCGCCGGGCGGAGCTGCAGGGGCGGCCGATCCGGGGGATGGAACACCAGGGCGATGTCGGCCCCCTCCAGCAGGCTGCGGTCGTTCTCACTGTCGCCACAGGCCAGGCGGCGGGCGGGCCAGGGCTGGAGGGCGGGCCAGGGCGCCAGCTGCGCAAGCGCCTCCCCCTTGTCGAACGGGGGGGCCACATGGAGGAGCTTTCCCCCCTGCACGGCCCGCAGCCCCCGCCCCTCCAGCTGCTCCTGCAACCAGGCGAGCCGCTCCGGGCCGTCCTGCCAGAGGAGGGGCACGGAGGCCAGTCGGGCCAGGGCCAGGGCCGCCAGCCGCTCCCCCAATCCGGTGAGCTCCGTGATCGCGTCCAGGGAGAGCTCCTCCAGCAGGGTGAAGCGCAGGTTGGCCTCCTGCCGCAGGCGCCGCAGCAGGGCCCCCAGGGCCGCCGGGGGCTCCCCCCGCACCCGGGCGCCGTAGCCCGCGAGCACCCGGGCGGGGGGCTCGGGGGCGGGCCAGGCCGCCAGGGGCCAGCCGATGCCACAGCCGTTTTCAAACAGAAAGGGCTGGGGGGGCAGGGCGGCCCGGGTCTGGAGATCCACCATCTCGGCGAAGGTTTTGCTGGAGGCCAGCAGGGTGGGGATGCCCCGCTGATCGAGCTGCCGCACGCAGTGGCCCAGCGCAGCGGTCTGCTCCGGCCGTTCCAGCAGGGTGTGATCCACATCACTCACCACCAGCCAGTCGGCGGTCATGGGGCCGACTCCAGGGGCTGCACGGTGTGGCGATCGGCCACCACGCGGGCCAGTTCGGCCACGGTTGCGCCGCTCACCGGGTCGATCCACTGGGGGGCGATCTCCGCCAGGGGGAGCAGCACGAAAGCCCGCTCCCGGAAGCGGGGGTGGGGCAGCAGCAGGGTGTCGCTCTCCCGCTGCTGGAGGCCATAGAGGATCAGATCCAGATCCAGGGTGCGGGCCCCCCAGCGCTCCAGGCGCACCCGGCCGTAGCGGTGCTCGGTGGCGTGCAGCTGCTCCAGCACCGCTTCGGGGGAGAGGCTCACCTCCAGCAGGGCACAGCCGTTCACGTAGTCGGGCTGGGCGGGGCCCACGGGAGCGGAGCGATACCAGCGGGAGCGGCTGAGCACCCGGATCCCCGGCACCGCGTCGAGGGCAGCCAGGGCGCCCTCCAGGGTGGCCAGACTGTCGCCCAGGTTGCTGCCGAGGGCGATGGCCGCTTGCTGGGATGGGCCCTGGGGCGCTGCCATGGCGGGGTTCAGGGGCTGGCGGGCTTGGAGCGGGTCATGGCGACGGCGATGCGCCCATCGAAGCCGGGAATCGGCGCCGCCACCTTCACGAGCCGGGAGTGCACCTGCCGCACCTGGGGGAAGGCGAGCACCCCGTCCAGGATCAGGGTGTTGAGGCGCTCGATGGTGAGCACCCGGGAGGTTTCCAGCAGGTGGGTCACCCGGGCCACCACATCGGCGTAGTTCAGGGTCTGCTGCAGATCGTCGCTCGCCCCCGAGGGGGCGAGATCGAGCCAGAGCACCAGATCCACCTCAAACCACTGGCCGAGGGTCTGCTCCTCGGGAAAGTAGCCCGTGTAGCCGTAGGCGCGGATGCCGAAGATCTGGATCGTGTCTCCAGGATCGCTGGGGAGGTCGGTGAGCGGGAGACGTGGGTCCATATGGGCTGGATCGTACCGATCGGGCGATCGGGGAGGGGATCAGCCCCGCCGGTAGAAGGGGCGCTTCACCACGGTGGCGGGCTGGGCCTGGCCCCGGATCTCCACGGCCAGCTCGGTGCCGGGCTTGGCCAGGGCGGCCGGAACGTAGGCCAGGGCGATCGCCTCCGCGAGGGTGGGCGACCAGGTGCCGCTCGTCACCTCCCCCACCGCAGTGCCCCCATGGAGCACGGGATAGCCGTGGCGGGCGATGGCCCGACCCGCCAGCTTCAGCCCCACCAGGCGCCGCTCCACCCCCTGGGCGGTCTGCGCTTCCAGGGCCGAGCGGCCGATGAAGGGGGCGGGCATCTCCAGGTGCACCAGCCAGCCGAGCGACGCCTCCAGGGGGGTGGTGGCCCCATCCATATCGTTGCCATAGAGGTGCATGGCCGCCTCGAGCCGGAGGGTGTCGCGGGCTCCCAGGCCGCAGGGGGTGACGCCGGTGGCCAGCAGCTGATCCCACAGCGCCAGGCCCTGCTCCCTGTCCAGCAGCAGCTCGAAGCCATCCTCCCCGGTGTAGCCGGTGCGCCCCACGAACACCGGGGCTCCCCCCAGCCCCTCCCCCTGGAGCGTGAGCTCCCGGTGGCCGAAGCGGGGCAGGGCGGCCAGGCTCTCGCCCGCCAGCGCCTCCAGACGGGCCGCGGCTTCCGGCCCCTGCAGGGCCAGCAGCACCCCATCGCCCTTGCGGTCGGTGATCGTGATGCCCCGGGGCTCCAGGTGCTGGCGCAGCCAGGCGGTGTCGGCGTCGGCGCAGGCCGCGTTGATCACCACCACCACCTCCGTGCTGAGCCGGTCGTAGATGATCAGGTCGTCGAGGATGCCGCCGGCCTCATTGAGCAGCACGGTGTAGCAGGCTTCCCCGGGGCCGATGCGGTGCAGGTCGCTGGGCACCAGCTGCTGCAGGGCGTCCTTCACTCCCTCCCCCGTCAGGGTGAGCACCCCCATGTGGGAGATGTCGAACACGCCGCAGTGCTGCCGCACGGCGGTGTGCTCCTGCACCAGCCCGGCGAATTGCACGGCCATCTCCCAGCCGGCGAAGGGCACCATCCGGCCCCCGCTGCGGATGGCCGCGGCATGAAGGGGGGTGTGCCGCAGGTCGGTGGCGTCGGCCATGGGGGGGTGGGATGTGCTCTGGCCGGGATCCTATGGAGAGGGCGGCCTGGATCGGTGGCCGGGATCAACTCGGAAGAAAGCCTGTGATTCGGCTCTCTTCACTTCTGAATGGCAGCGGACGTGACTAAGTTGAGCGGCCAATCCCTCCCGTTCTGGATGGGCAAGCGCCCCAACTGCCGCAGCTGCCGCCACTGTGCCCCCCCCAAGGGAGCAGAGATGGGCTGGTGCCAGCTGCGCCAGTTGTCGATCCACCCCGATCTGGTGGGAGAGCTCTGGTGCCACCACTGGACGGCCAGCCCGCCCCGTCTGCCCGTGCTGGGGCCGCCGGGAACGGAAGCCCTGGATGATCAGGCCCGCCTCGCCAGCCAGCAGCTCTCGTTGAGCGGGCTGCCGCAGGATCTGCCCACCCCCTGACGGGGGCTCCTGGGCAGGACTATGCGCGCAAATGTGTTGCAAAGGATGCAACTTTCCCCTCAAGACACCCTTTTGAAGCCTGGCCCACACCCCATTCGGGCCAGAAGGGTGTATGAAGAGATCCTTATCCCTTTGAGTGGAGGTCCCCTGAGTTGGTAAGCATCCGTTCCACCCTCAATCCCATCGATCTGCTGGCGTCGCACCTGGAGTGCGAACACATCACCCTTCCCACCGGCTCCCGCGTGTTCAAACGGGGTTCAGCCGCCACGGCCATCTATGCCGTGAAACGGGGCATCGTGGAGCTCGTTGGCGAGAACGGGGAGAAGATCTGCTACCGCCCAGGGGAGCTGTTCAGCTTCCAGGACATTGTCTGGAGAGAGTCGTCCCACCACAGCGACGCCCTGGCCCGCACGCCGGTGGAAGTGCTGCGGCTGGAGCGGCTCAGCTTCCTCAACCTGCTGCACCACCACCCCACCCTGGCCCTGCTGTTGATCGGGCAGCAGCACAACCGCCTCAGGGAGCAGCGCTCCAGCGGCTCCTGCGTTTACTGAGCGCCCACCAGAAGCAGCAGGCTGCGCACCACCTTGGCGGCGAGCACGGCGCTCACCCCTGAGGGATCCAGCTGGGGAGCCAGCTCCACCACATCGGCGGCCACGAGCCGGTGGTGGCGCAGCTCCTCCACCAGGGCGGCGAAATGGCTCCACACAAACCCCCCGGGCTCCGGTGTGCCGGTGCCCGGCAGCACGCCGGGGTCGAACCAGTCGAGATCAACGGTGAGGTAGAGGGGCCGGCCCCGCAGAGGCCGGAGGGCTTCCGCCATCCCCTCAATGGCCACCAGCCGCCCGCTCTGGCGCAGCTCGGTGAATTCCGGACGGGTGCCGCTGCGGATGGCGATCTGCAGCAGGGTCTGGCTGGGCAGCACCTCGAGGCAGCGGCGCATGGCGCAGGCATGGCTGTGCCGACTGCCCAGATAGGTGTCGCGCAGATCGGCGTGGGCATCGAGCTGCACCAGCACCAGGTCGGGATGGCGGGCGGCCACAGCGGCCACCGCCCCGCTGCTGATGGAATGCTCGCCCCCCAGCATCAGGGGAGCCAGGCCCAGGTTGAGCACGGCTTGGGTGGCTTCCCGCACGGCGGCCACCACGGGCTCCGGGTCGCCGAAGGAGATGGCCACCGCCCCCAGATCGGCGAAGGCCAGCTCCTCCAGATCGCGGTCGAGCTGGGGGCAGTAGGTTTCCAGGCCGCCGCTCACCTCCCGGATGGCGCCGGGGCCGAAGCGGGTGCCCGGCCGGAAGGAGGTGGTGCCGTCGTAGGGCACCCCGAAGAGGCCCACCCGGCAACCGGCCGGGTCGCGCCGGCTGCCCAGGTAGAGGGCGCCGTCGGTGTCGAAGAGGGAGGGATCGGCCATGGCCAGGTGAGGGTGGAGGGGATCAGGCGTTGAGGGCGCGCTCAATGCCGGCGGGAACGGTTTCGAAGGCCCCGGCCTGCCAGCGGGGGCTCCAGATCTCGCAGCCCTCGGCCACGGCGGCGGCCCGCTCCGGCCGGGGCGTGCGGTAGCGGGGGCCATCGGGGGCGGCGAAGGTCCAGCTCCACCAGCCGCTGGGGTACATGGGCACCCAGCCGTAGAGGGGATCGGCATGGCCGAACACCTCCCGCAGCAGCTTCACCATGGCGAGGTGCACGTCGCGGAAGGCCTCCGGC
>JAYKJF010000025.1:0-19348 GCA_035285785.1 Cyanobacteriota bacterium | reverse complement strand
GTTCGAAACCTTCTACACCAAAAACATCCTGCTCAACGAGGGGCTGCGCGCCTGGATGGCTCCCGCAGACCAACCCCACGAAAAATTCGTCTTCCCTGAAGAGGTTCTGCCACGTGGAAACGCCCTTTGAGGTTGTTGTTTCCCGTTCCATCCCAAAGCGCCGCAAGGCGCTTTTTTTTGTGCGTTTTGTTCCTTTTTCTTGATGTAGAGCCGTTAAGATGGGCGTGTTCAGGCAGCAGTGGCGTGGAAGCAAGCTCCTCGGGGCCTGCTCCGAAAGCGTCGCCGGCTGTCATTTTCCCAACGGAGGAGGTGTCCATGGCCGAATGTTCTTACCAACCGGGTCTGCAGTTCGCGGAGAATGCCGCCTGATCTGGCTCTGATCGCCTGATCACTTCTCCTAGATCTTTCGGTTCCGCACCGTGCGGACCCAATCATTGACCCAGGGTGTTTTCACCTTGGGTTTTTTTGTTTTTTCGGCGTTGTTTCGCCCTCGAGTTCTTGCTTGACCTCCGCGATGGCCCTGGGAAGGCTGCTGCGGAGGGCGCCCAGACGATGCAGCCGGCCGGACGCCACACCACTGAGATCCTCCAGGGCCGCCACCACGGGCTGGAGGCGCAGATCGGCAGGAGCGGTGGTGAGCAGGCCGTGGGCCCTGCCCGGTTGCCAGGAGGCCAGCAACACCACGGCGCGGTAGGCCAGGGGCCAGGGGTTGGACGGAGCCTGTTTCTGGAGAACACCGTACCAATGGGCCGCCTCCACGGGCCGGTTGCGCAGGGTGGCGATCAGGGCCAGGCTCCAGAGGGCATCAGGGTCCTGGGGCTGGCGTCGCAACCGCTGCTGGGCCCATTGCCGAACCCTGTCCTGATACAGGAACTGGGCGTCGAGTTGGTGTTCGGGGCCGATGCGGGCAAACAGGGGCCCCAGTCCGGCAGGCCCCCGCTCCATCCCGCGGGCCAATCCGATGAAGGTGGTATCAAAGCGTTCGGCTGGGTCACCCGGCCTGCGCTGCCAGAGCTCCACCTCTCGCCCCTCGCTCCACGGCCAGGCCTCCACCTTCTCGAAGCGTCCATCGGCCCGCACCCGATGGCTCAGCTCCCTGGAGAAGGGGCGATTGGTGCCCTGATCCCCCGTCGCCAGCAGGATCCATTGGCTTCGCTCCAGCACGAGCGGATGCTCATGGCGGGCCCGGCCCAGCCGTCGTCCCTCGATGCGCCCCCCCCCCAGGCGCCCGAAGGTGGTCACCGTCTGCTCGTTGATTTCGGGGTGTCCTGGCACCACCAGCAGGGTGGTGGGGGCGGTTCCAACCAGGCTGCGCAGGCGGCCCGTGACCTGGGCCACCGGTGCCGGGGAGCGCCGCTGGATCTGGTCTGCCGCCACCTGGACCGACTGGGTGGCCGTGCCAGCCAGACCCGCCAGCAGCAGGGCCCAGGCCAGGGGCGGCCCGTGGCGTTGCCGGAGCCACCAGCCCACGTCCCACCAGGCCCGGGCCAGAACCATCACCACGAGTGGCAGCACAGGGGTGAAGTAACGGGCGTCTTTGTTGGGGCTGAGGGTGGTGAAGAGCCATCCCCCCAGCAGGCAGACCGTCAGCCACCCCCATCCCTCTGCAGCGGGTGCTCCGGCTTCTGGCCGCCTGATCCTCCCCACGGCCTTCCATCCCCGAACAGCCGCCACGGGCAGGGCCGGCACCAGCACCAGCCCCAACTGGGCTGGCAACCGCTTCAAATACCAGGTGAGAGACATCCAGCTCCACACGGGTGGATCCCCCTCTGCGGCGGCGGATTCCAGAACGGCCCGGTTGGTGCCCCCCAGGGTGGTGATCCAGTTGTGATGGAGCCAGGGCAGCAGCAGGGCCAGCACCACCGCGGCACCCATCGCCATCTGCCAGCGCCGATGGCGGTGGCCCAGGCCTGTCAGCACGGCCCAGAGCACGGGCCCGGCCAACAGCAACAGGGCGCTCTGTTTCACCAGCAGGGCCCCTGCCATGGCCAGGGCGGCCGCCAGCAGGGGGCCCCAGCGTCCCCCTTGCGCCCCGTTGCTCTGCCAGCGCCCCAGCAGCCAGAGGGCCAGGGTACCGGTGGCCGTGAGGGGCAGATCCAGGGTGTAGTCGACCCGGGGATGCACCAGCCCAGGGGCCAGCAGAAGCAAGGCCGCGCAGAGGAGGCCGAAGCCCCGCCCCTGCAGCTCCCGCCCCCAGAGGGCCACCACCCCCATCAGCAGGGCCTGCCAGAGGGCCAGCGCCCAGCTGGCCTGATCAGGTGTGTCGCCGGCGATGGCCATCACGGTGCCGTTCACCAGGGAGGCCAGGGGGGGGATTTTGGGGGAGAGGTCCAACAGGGCCAGCCAACCGTTCCATTGGCCGGGTGGGAGCAGACCCAGGGCCCGTCCATGGTCGAGGGCGCTGTTGAGGTAATCGGCCTGGTCCCAGCTCGGCAGTCGCTGGTCCAGGCTCAGCCAGAGGCGATCCCCTGCGGTGGCGAGAGCCCAGAGCGCCGCCAGGCTGATCCACCAGAGGAGATTCAGCGTTGCGGGGCTGATCCGGCGAGGGGGAGGGAGGGTCTGCAGCGCTGCTGGGGAAGCTTGCAGCAGTGTGGCTCCCGGTGTTCCCGGGGAAAAAGGGCTGAAACCATTGCCGCAACACTTCAGGAGAGGGCGTTCAGTGTTCTGTCACACCTGGGGAGGTTGTTTTCGGAACATGTCGCCACAATTCATGCGGCGCCTTGCGCCTGTTGTGTGAGGTTTAATCCCATGAAACTCTTCCAGCAACTGCTGGTGGCGCCTGCGGCCCTTGGCCTGATGGCTCCTTTTGCGGCCAACGCCGCCGACCTGAATCTGAATGGTGTCAACCAGTACGCCAGTGAAGAGCAGGTCACCAGCATCAATCAATTCAGCGATGTCAAGCCCACCGACTGGGCTTATCAGGCGCTCTCCAACCTGATCGAGCGCTACGGCTGCGTCGCCGGCTATCCCGACGGCACCTACCGCGGCCAGCGGGCCATGACCCGCTACGAGGCAGCTGCTCTCCTCAACGCCTGTCTCGATCGCATCACCGAAATCACCGATGAGCTCAAGAAGCTCATGAAGGAATTCGAGAAGGAGCTCGCCGTTCTCCGCGGCCGGGTGGATGGTCTTGAAGCCCGCGTGGGTGAGCTGGAAGCCAGCCAGTTCTCCACCACCACCAAGCTGAAAGGTGTGGCCACCTTCGTTCTGGGTGCCAACAGCTTCAGTGGCGATGCTGCCCCAGGCCTGTTTGACCGCCGCATCCTCAACACCCTGGGAACCTCCGGCTTCCCCTCCAAGTACGCCGACACCGCCAAGACTCTGGATGGGGCGACCTCCTTCGCCTACGACCTGAGCCTCTACCTCGACACCAGCTTCACCGGTAAGGACCTGCTCCGCACCCGCCTGCGGGCCGGCAACTTCGGCAGCTCCCCCTGGAGTGGCACCAACAATCCCATCGGCCTCAATGCCATGGAGATTGCCTTTGAGGAAGGTTGCGGCACCGGCGATTGCGGTGATGTTGTCGCCGTCAACCGCCTCTTCTACCAGTTCCCCATCGGCAGCAGCTTCACTGCCACCATCGGTGGTCGGGTCCGTCAGGACGACATGCTCGCCATGTGGCCCAGCGCTTACCCCGCTGATACCGTTCTCGACATCTTCACCTACGCCGGTGCTCCTGGCACCTACAACCTGAACCTTGGTGCAGGTGGTGGTCTGTGGTGGAAGGCCGGCGGCTTCAGTGTGAGCGCCAGCTATGTGAGCTCCAACGGCGACGGTTCCTCCCCCGGAATCGACGTTCCCTTCACGGATGACCAGTTCTGCGGTCCCAACTCCGGCGGCATCGGCAACGCCTGCTCCTCCTCCACCTTCACCGGTCAGGTGGCTTATGGCGGCAGCAACTTCGGTCTGGCTGTGGCTTACAGCTACTCCCAGAACGGCGCTGGCCTCTACGGCGGCAACGGCACCCCTCTGGCGGTCTACGCCTCTTCCGTGGCTGACAACACCAACTCCGTCGGTGTGAGCGGCTACTGGTCGCCTTTCTCGGGTGGCCTGTTCCCCTCCATCAGCGCTGGCTGGGGCATCAGTGGCTACAGCCTCGATGGTGTGGGCGACGACTCCTGGATCGATGGCTCCCGCAGCCAATCCTGGTACGTTGGCCTGCAGTGGGCTGATGTGTTCTGGAAGGGCAATGCCTTCGGTATGGCCGTGGGTCAGCCCACGTTCATCACCAGCCTCGAGAACGACATCCCCGACAACCCCTCCACAAGCACCCCCAACGACGGCAACTACGCCTGGGAATGGTGGTACAAGTTCCAGGTCACCGACAACATCAGCGTGACCCCTGCTCTGTACTACCTGAGTGCTCCTCTGGGTCAGCTGCAGAAGGATGACAGTGATTCCCTCAGCAACTTCGGTGGCCTTGTGAAGACCACCTTCCGTTTCTGATCAATAGAATCACGCCTTCAAATCTCAGCCGGTTGCTTTTGCAGCCGGCTTTTTTTTGTTTGAAAGGGTCGCTACATTTCCTCGGAAGCGGAATCTGTTGCTGAGGATGGAATGAAACGCTTTCAGCACCCTCTGTTTCAGCGCCGTCTGCTTCAGCATTGTCTGCCGCTGCTCCCCGCCATTGGCCTGTTGGCTCCCTTCACCAGCCTGGCGGC
Source organism: Cyanobacteriota bacterium (assembly GCA_035285785.1). Lineage (GTDB taxonomy): Bacteria > Cyanobacteriota > Cyanobacteriia > PCC-6307 > Cyanobiaceae > Cyanobium. Next base: position 14,687 of record JAYKJF010000025.1, on the reverse strand, counting down.
CGATCCCAGTCTTTCCGAGCTCAGCACATACGCCAGCTCCGATCAGGTGAGCCGTATTGGGCAGTTCACCGACGTGAAGCCCACCGACTGGGCGTATCAGGCTCTCGCGAACTTGATCGAAACCCAAGGTTGCGTGGCGGGCTACCCCGATGGCACCGTTCGGGGGCAGCGGGCCATCACCCGCTATGAAGCAGCCGCCCTTCTGAATGCCTGCCTGGATCGGGTGAGTGAAACCACCGACGCGCTCAAGCAGCTCCTGAAGGAATTCGAGAAAGAGCTGGCCGTGCTCCGTGGCCGCGTGGATGGCCTCGAAGCGCGGGTGGGTGAACTGGAGGCTCTTCCGTTTTCCACCACCACCCGGCTCCGGGGGGTGGCCACCTTCGTGGTGGGGGCCAACAGCTTCACAGGCGATGCCCAGCCCGATCTCTTCGACTCGCTGCTTCTCCTCGGCATCGGCGGCCTCCCCTTCACGCCCAACACCCTGTCCTATGCCAATACGGCCAGGTCTCTGGATGGCGCCATGGCCTTCGCCTACGACCTGAGCCTGTATCTCGATACAAGTTTCACTGGGAAAGATCTTCTGCGCGCACGCCTGCGGGCGGGAAACTTTGCCAACAGCCCCTGGTTTGGCACCAACAATCCCATCGGCCTCAATGCCCTCGAGGTTGCCTACGAGGAGCTTTGCGGGGAGGGGGATTGCGGAGACATGATGGCCGTCAATCGCCTGTTTTATCAGTTCCCGATCGGTTCCGGATTCACCGCCACCATCGGGGGGCGGGTCCGTCAGGACGACATGCTCCCCCTGTGGCCGAGTGCCTATCCAGCAGACACCGCCCTGGATGTTTTCACCTACGCAGGAGCACCGGGTGCTTACAACAAGAGTCTGGGGGCGGGGGGAGGGTTGTGGTGGAAGAGCGGTGGCTTCAGCCTGAGTGCGAGTTATGTGTCCCTCAACGGCAATCAGGGCTCACCGGGCCTGGGCACCGCGTTTGGCGAATCCTGTGATGAGAACAGTGGGGGTATCGCCACCAGCTGCTCCCAATCCACCTTCACCGGGCAGATCGCCTATGGGGGTGAGGGCTTTGGCCTGGCCCTGGCCTACAGCTATGCCCAGGGCGGAGCCGGCCTCTATGGCGGCAACGGAACGCCTCTTGCGGTGGCCGCCTCGTCGTTTGCCAATCACGCCAGCTCCATCGGCATCAGTGGCTACTGGTCGCCCTTCACCAGCACCTTGCTCCCCTCCATCAGTGTCGGTTGGGGCCTCAGTGGCTACAGCCTGGAGGATGGCGGCGTGTTGTTCAGTTGGATTGATGGGGCCCGCAGCCAGTCCTGGTCTGTGGGATTGCAGTGGGTGGATGTGCTGGCCAAGGGTCACGCCTTTGGCATGGCCGTGGGGCAACCCACCTTCATCACCAGCCTCGAAACGGCGATTCCCGACGAACCCAACCTCCGCCGCCCGAATGATGGCAATTACGCCTGGGAATGGTGGTACAAAATCCAGGTGCGCGATTCCATCACCGTCACCCCTGCGATTTACTACCTGAGTGCCCCCCTAGGGCAGCTTCAGAAAAACGAAGGGGGATCCCTCAGCAACTTCGGTGCAATCGTCAAAACCACTTTTCGCTTCTGATTGGAATTCGAAGCATCAAATCCAAGCTTCCTCCATGTGATCTGTGCTACCTCGTCCGGTAGTCGCTGCGCCTTTAAGGATGGGCTGCACTCCGTAAACTACCGCCGTCTCCCTATGGGAGATTCCTCTTTTTTGGTGTGAGGACCAAATGAAACTCTTCCAGCAATTGCTGGTGGCTCCTGCCGCGCTGGGCTTGCTTGCTCCTTTTGCGGGCCATGCGGCCGAACTCGACCTGTCGGGCGTCAAGGCGTACGCCAGCAAGGATCAGGTCACCAGCATCAATCAGTTCAGCGACGTGCAGCCCACGGACTGGGCTTATCAGGCCCTCTCCAACCTGATCGAAACCTACGGCTGCGTGGCGGGTTACCCCGACGGCACCTACCGCGGCCAGCGGGCCATGACCCGCTACGAAGCGGCGGCCCTGCTCAACGCCTGTCTGGATCGCATCACCGAAATCACCGATGAGCTCAAGAAGCTCATGAAGGAATTCGAGAAGGAGCTCGCCGTGCTCCGCGGTCGGGTGGATGGGCTGGAAGCCAAGGTGGGTGAGCTGGAGGCCAATCAGTTCTCCACCACCACCAAGCTTCAGGGCCAAGCCACCTTTGTGCTCGGTGCGGTGAACGGCAGCGGCGACCGCTCGGGCGCAGGTGTGTTCAACGCAACGGCCCCCGCCACCCTGGGCAGCCGCGATGCAGCTGAGAAATACAACAGCCTCTATGGCGCCACCTCGTTCAACTACGACCTGCGCCTGAACCTGATCACCAGCTTCACCGGCAAGGATCAGCTCTACACCCGTCTGCGGACCGGCAACTTCAGCAATGCCTTCAACGGCAATGGCGTGAACCTGACGGCCCTCGATGTGGCCTCGAATGGTTTTGGCAGCACCAGTTGCGGCGACAACCGCAACTGCTCCGACGTGGTCGGCATCGACCGTCTGTACTACCGCTTCCCCATCGGCAACCAGTTTGAAGCCCTTGTGGGTGCCAAGTACAGGAACACGGAATTCCTGGGGGCTTCTCCCGGGGTGTACGGCAGTTCCAAGGGCGATCGCATCCTGGACTATTTCTCCCTCCACGGTGCTCCTGGCGTTTACAACAAAGCCACCGGTGCAGGCGGTGGTCTGATCTGGAAAACCCCCTACAAGCTCTGGGGTGGCAAATTCAGTGCCACAGCAAGCTATGTGGCTCCCAACGGAGACTCGGGTTTCACCAATAGCGACGACAACTATTTCGCCTGTAACGCCCTCGAGGGAGGCGTTGGCAATGATTGCTCCCGGGCCAGTTTCCTTGGCCAGCTGGGTTGGACGTCCAAGCTCTGGGGCGTGTCCGCCGGCTATCGCTATGGCCAGCGCGGTTCCAACTTCCGCCGGGGCACGAACTTTGTGGCCTCCAACAGCTGGTTCCTGGCCAACGGGGAATCCAACAGCGTGGCTCTGAACGCGTTCCTGCAACCAGCGAACACCGGTTTCATTCCCTCCATCAGTGTTGGCTGGGGTCTCAACTCCCTGTCCAACAATGAAGTTCGCAACAATGGGCTCGACTTCGCTCTTCCCTACGTCACCGAATCCCAAAGCTGGTATGTCGGCCTGCAGTGGAATGATGTGATCTGGGGCGGCAATTCCCTTGGCATGGCCGTGGGTCAGCCCACCTTTGCCACCTCCCTCAGCAAAGGCAGCGACAAGGATCTGAGCACCTTCGTGAACGACGGCAACTATGCCTGGGAGTGGTGGTACAAGTTCCAGGTGACGGACAACATCAGCGTCACTCCGGCCCTGTTCTGGCTGAGCCGCCCCCTGGGTGCCCTCACCAACACCCTCAATGCAGATGGCACGACCGATCGCTCAAACACGTTCGGCGTGTTCGGCGGTCTGATCCAGACCACCTTCCGCTTCTGATCCATCCCTCCTCACACAGCTCCTCCCGCCCCCGCAAGGGGGCTTTTTTTTTGGCCTGGCGGCGCAGGAAGATGGGGCCACTCCCCAAGACCCTCCCTTGGCAGGCCAGCGGACCGCGGACTTCTATGCCGTGCTGGGTGTGCCCCCAGGGGCATCGGCCGCGGACATCAAGGCCGCCTATCGGGCCCTGGTGAAGCGTCACCATCCGGATGCCGGAGGGGATGACCACACCATCCTCGCCCTGAATGCCGCCTGGGAGATCCTTGGCGATCGGGAGCGCCGCCGGCGGTATGACGCGGAGCAGGTGGGCGCCCGCGGCGCAACAAGGGCGGGTCGGTCCGCATCTTCAGCCCGATCCAGCCGGCAGGGCGATGGGCTTCTCCTGGATTGGTTGCAGCAGGTATACGCCCCCATCGACCGCTGGCTGGGCCAGGTGATCAATCCCTTTGCCGCCCAGTTGCGTGCCCTCGCGGCCGACCCCTACGACGATGCCCTCATGGAGGCCTTCAGCACCTACCTCCAGGACAGCCAGGCCCGCATGGACAAAGCGGAGTCGCTCTATCGCTCCAAGGCCTGCCCGGACGTGGCCAAGGGGTTCAGCCTCAATCTTTACCACTGCCTCAGGCAAGTGCAGGATGCCCTGATGGAACTGGAGCGCTACACCCTCGGTTACGTGGATGACTACCTCAGGGACGGCCGGGAGATGTTGCGGGAGGCCAAACGGCAGCGGGATCAACTGCACCAGGAGCGGCGTCGGCTCGAGATCTAGGCGCCTTTCACCCCCCGTAGCTCACGAGCTGGTCGAGGCGCAGCCACACATCGGGCACGGGCCGCCGCCAGCGAATCTGGGCAAAATCGCCCTTCACCGCCAGGATTTCCCCTGGCCCCTCCACCACATAGGCCGGAGGCACGGGATCACTGGCAGAGGCCTCCAGGCTGCCTTGGTAGGCCTGCAGATTCAGGCGCACCAGGGCTCCTTTCTTCAGGCCCGCTGGCTTGTCTGCTGCCGCGGGGGGCGCCACGGTGGGGGATGGGGTGCTGGGCTGGGGGGCGGGATCGGCCATGGCCAGGCGGCAGGATCGGAGGCACCCTAGGTCCCCTGTGCGGTCGTGGGCTACTAGCCTCGGGCCGCAGATCGGGAGTCGGGCATGCGCTTGCTGCTGCTGGGGTGTTCGGGTTTCGTGGGCCGGGAACTCGTGCCGTTCCTCTTAGAGCTCGGCCATCACCTCACCCTGGTGAGTCGGCAGAGCCAACCGTTTCCCGGCCTCGAGGGGGATCGCCTGCGCTGTTTGCAGCTCGACCCGGCCGATCCCGCGAGCTGGGCTTCGGCCGATCTCCAGGGGGCCCTCGCCGCCGCGGAAGGGGTGGTCAACCTGGTTGGGGAGCCGATCGCGGAGCGCCGCTGGACCGACAGCCAGCGCCAGCTGCTGCGGGACAGCCGCTTGCTCACCACCGCGGCCCTGGTGAAGGCGATCGTCCAGCTCCCCACCCCCCCCCGGGTGCTTGTGAGTGCTTCGGCCGTGGGGGTGTATGGCTCCAGCGAAGCGGCCACGTTTGTGGAATCCAGCCCGGCGGCCAGTGATTTTCTCGGCCAGCTCTGCCAGGACTGGGAGGCGGCGGCCCTGGCCGCTGCGAGCGTCTGCCGGGTGGTGGTGCTGCGCCTGGGCATCGTGCTGGGTTCCGATGGCGGTGCCCTTGGGAAAATGCTCCCGGTGTTCCGGGCCGGTTTTGGCGGCCCTGTGGGATCGGGCCAGCAATGGATGAGCTGGATTCAGCGCCACGACCTCTGCCGTCTGGTGGCTACCGCCCTGGAAGATCCGAGCTATCAGGGCACTTACAACGCCGTGGCTCCTGAACCGGTGCGCATGGCTGATTTCGCCCGAGGTCTGGGGGAGGTGCTGGGCCGTCCCTCCCTGCTCCCCGTGCCGGCGCCGGTGCTCAAGGTGATGCTGGGCGATGGGGCCGCCGTGGTTCTGGAAGGTCAGCAGGTGAAACCCCAGCGGCTCCTGGAGCAGGGATTCCAGTACGACTCTCCCGATCTCAGGACGGCCCTCGCCGCCTCCACCAGCCCAGCCCCCCGCTGACCAGGGCCCCCAGCATCAGAACCCCGATCGCCGGTTGAAACACAACAGGCCAGAGCCGTTGAAAGGCGGACAGCACCGTTTCGCTCCCCCGCAGATGCAGTCCCACCCCGACCCCGAACCAGAGGGCACCCGCGAGCACCAGAAACACATCCAGCACGAGCAGGCGGTCGAGCCCCTGCTGCCAGGGCTCCAACCAGGGGCGGGGAGACTCAGCGGGACGGGGTGCCATGGGAGGGGTGGCTGAGGACATCCAGTTTGGCCATCAGAGCGTCCGCCATGCGAGCCGTGCCTCCGGGCTCGCCGAGGCGTTCCAGGGCCACTCGGACCATCTCTGCGCGCCAGGGCGGCCCCGCAACGGGATCGGCCAGACGGCCCAGCTGGGCGGCGGCCATCTGGGCCGTGGCCTGCAGGGTGGCGGGTGCTCCCACGGGGCCTGGGGCGCAGCTCACCGCCGGTCCGAGCAACCGGCGTTGCGCTTCGGCAAAGCCTTCCGTGAACTGGGGGCCGGCACCTGCCAGCTGGAGCACGGGTTTGCCAAGCCCCACGGCCTGCTCCGCCGCCGTGCCTGCCATGGCTAGCAGCAGATCGCTGCTGTGCAGCACCTCCCAGAAGTGATCCGCCACCAGCTCCACCCGCAGGCAGCCACGGCGCAGCACCCACCTGCCCGCCTCTCCACCGGGGGCGGGGGGCTCCAGGCTCCATCCTGAGGCGGCCGCCTCCCGCCCGATCTCCTCGGCGCTCAGGCTGGGCACCAGGGCGGCCAGGATGCGCAGCTGGGCGGGCCAGGGCTCGGGCAGCAGGCGCAGCACCACGAGCATCTGCAGCAGGTTGGCCTGCGCCTCCGGCAGCCGACTGCCCGGCAGCAGGCCCAGCACGGAGCCCCCTCCGGCTGCCGGGATGAGGGACCCGGCTCCCCCCCCTGCCCCCTCCTGGAAGGGGTTGCCCACAAAGTGCACGGGGCGCCCCAGTTGCTGGGTCAGATCCGCGGCCGTGAGGGCGTCGCGGCTCCAGAGCAGCCGCACCCGGGATTGGCGCAGCAGCCATCCACAGGGCCAGGGCAGCCGCAGGCGGCCCTCGTAATGACTGGAATAGGCCACCAGATACACCGCCAGGGGGCGGCGCGTCAGCCAGGCGGCCAGCAGGGGAACCACATCTCCCACCACCACCACCCAGTCACAGGAGTGCCGCTGGCACCAGGCGGCCCGCATCCGTCCCAGCAGATAGGCCAGCTGCCCCTGCCTGAGTTCGGTGAGGCGTCCCCGCAGGCTCGTGTAGCCCAACCCTCCCGTGCTGAAGTCGCGGGTGGGCCCCACCACGGGCAGGCCCATCCGCCGGTAGGCCTGCCCGTGGCCCACCAAGGGCAGCGCTTCCACGCTGGCCCCCCGGTCCCGGAGCGCCTGCCCCAGGAGGGCGCCGCTCAGGTCCTCACCGTGGCCATTGCTGATCAGCAAAAGCCGGCTCACCCTTGCAGCCAACCCTGCACCTTCTCCATCGCCGACCAGCCGGGGCGACGGCTCAAGCCATCAGCCATGGAGGCCTTCAGTTCCTCACCCAGCTCCGGAGCCATCAGGGTGATGCGTTGGATCATTTCGATGTGCTCGCGCACCCCCTTGGCCCCGGTTTCCAGCATCGCCACACTCAGATTCACCCGGGCCTGGGGATCCTGCGGGTTCAGGCGCACGGCCGTGCGGGCGGATTTCATGGCCTCCTTGGGCTGGTCGAGGAGCAACTGAAGCCAGGCCAGGCAGGTCCACGCTGCCGATTGGCCGGGTGCCTGGGCCGTGAGCCGGAGGAAATCATCGATCAGATCCTCCGGGGGCTCACCCTGGCGGTAGCGCTCCAGGGCCTGCTCAAAGAGGTCTTCGTGGCTGGTGGCCATGGCTTCGTGCAGGACGCTCAGCCTCTCAGATTCCCACGGCGACGGTGGCTGGGATCAAACGGCGAAGGAACTGCCGCAACCACAGGTCTGGGTGGCATTGGGGTTGGTGAAATTGAAGCCCCCTCCGATCAGGGCCGTGGAGAAATCCAGTTGGAGCCCATAGATGTACAGGAGGCTTTTGGGATCGCACACCACGTCAAAGGGGGCGCCTTCCGCAGGCTGGTAGGTGTAGCGCTCATCGTCGTCCCGGATGCCGGACGCCTCGATGAAATCCATGGTGTAACTCATGCCACTGCACCCCCCAGACCGCACGCCCACCCGCAGCACCTTTTCTTGCCCTTGTTGGGCGACCAGGGTGGCGAGCTGGCGCATGGCCGGTTCCGTGATCTGAATCCCGCGCCCATCCACGCCCGTGTGGGTGGCCTGTTGGAGAACCTCTCCGGAGACGGCGGCTTCCACGGTCATGGCGCACTCGTTGTTAATGGAAGTCTATGGACGACGGTCCACTCCTGGGCTGGTCGGTTCTCCGCCGCAGGCGAGGGGGCCCCTTCCATAAAGTCGGTGCACCGTTGGAGCATTCGGGTGCGGGTCGCCATCGTGGGAGCAGGGCTGGCAGGACTGGCCGCGGCGGTGGATCTGGTGGATGCCGGCATCGAGGTGGATCTCTATGAGGCCCGCCCCTTCATGGGGGGCAAGGTGGGCAGCTGGGAGGATCCGGATGGCAATCACATTGAGATGGGATTGCACGTTTTTTTCTTCAATTACGCCAATCTCTTCGCCCTGATGCGCAAGGTGGGCGCGATCGACCATCTCCTCCCCAAAGACCACACCCATCTGTTTGTGAACCGGGGCGGGGATGTGCGCAGCCTGGATTTTCGCTTCCCCGTTGGCGCCCCTTTCAACGGGCTCAAGGCCTTTTTCACCACCCCCCAGCTGGAAGCCATCGACAAGGTGAGAAACGCCCTGGCCCTCGGCACCAGTCCGATCGTGCGGGGGCTGGTGGATTACGAGGGGGCCATGCGCGTGATCCGGGATCTGGATCGCCTCAGCTTCCAGGACTGGTTTCTCAGCCATGGCGGCAATCTGCACAGCATTCAGCGGCTCTGGAATCCCATTGCCTACGCCCTGGGATTTCTGGATTGCCAGGCCATTTCGGCCCGCTGCATGCTCACCATTTTTCTGATGTTTGCGGCCCGCACGGAGGCCTCCAAACTCAACCTGCTCAAGGGCTCCCCCCATCGCTGGCTCACCGGACCGATCCTGCAGTACATCGAAGCCCGGGGTGGCCGGCTCCATTTGCGCCATCGGGCCATCAAGCTCGATGACGAGGCCGACCGGGTCACGGGGCTCACCTTGGGCACCCCGGAGGGCGAGATCCAGGTGCAGGCCGATGCCTATCTGGCGGCCTGTGACGTGCCGGGCATCCAGCGGCTGGTGCCTGAAGCCTGGCGCTGCCACAGCCTGTTCGCCAATCTCGACCGGCTGGAGGCCGTGCCCGTGGCCACCGTTCAGCTGCGGTACGACGGCTGGGTGACGGAGTTGGGCGATGCCCCGGGTGATGGGCAGCGGCGCAGCGATCTTTCCCGGCCCGTGGGCCTCGACAACCTGCTCTATACGGCGGATGCGGATTTCAGCTGCTTTGCCGATCTCGCCCTGGCCAGCCCGGAGGACTACCGCAAGCCAGGGATGGGCTCCCTGCTGCAGTGCGTGCTCACCCCCGGTGATCCCTGGATTCCGAAGAAGAACGAGGAGATCGTCGCCCACACCGATCGTCAGGTGCGGGAGCTGTTCCCCTCCTCCCGCGATCTTCACTTGGTGTGGAGCAATGTGGTGAAGCTGGCCCAGTCGCTCTATCGCGAAGCGCCGGGGATGGAGCCCTTCCGACCGGAGCAACGCACCCCGATCAGCAATTTCTTCCTGGCCGGCAGTTACACCCGGCAGGACTACATCGATTCCATGGAAGGTGCCACCATGAGTGGACGTCTTGCCGCCGCCGCCATCATGGACCGGCCGGTGAGCTTGGCGCGAAACGCCGCCGCTGCCTAGGAGCACACCATGGGACGCTGGCTGGAACACACCGTGACCACGGAAATCAACGCTCCCGTGGAGAAGGTCTGGGCGGTTTGGAGCGATCTGGAAGCCATGCCCCGCTGGATGCACTGGATTGAATCGGTGGTCACCCTCGAGGATCCTGATCTCACGGAATGGACCCTCATGGCCCAGGGGTTTCGCTTTCAGTGGAAAGCCCGGATCACCCGCCGGGTGCCTGAGCAGCAGCTCCACTGGGAATCGGTGGGGGGACTCCCCACCAAAGGGGGAGTGCGCTTCTATCCCCTTGGCCCCAACCTGACCGCCGTGAAGCTCAGTGTGAGCTATGAGCTGCCTGCGATGCTGGCTCCCCTGATGGAGCCCTCCATCATGGGCGGCATCGTGAACCGGGAGCTCCAGGCCAACCTCGATCGATTCCGCGATCTCGTTGAACGCAACGCCCAACCCTGATCTCCACCGGCAGGCGCCCCTGAGGCACCCTTGCCCCCGTCCCTGGACGCCGGCTCTCGGTGCCTTCCTGGCCCTGATCCCAGCCCTGCTGGCCGCCTGCACGCCCACTCCCAAGGCCACGGTTCAGCCCCCCCCGCCCCCCGTGCTCCCCAAGGTGCACGACCGGCCCGATCCCCGTCTGGAGGGGGCGTCCCTGGCTCCTTTGGCCACCCCTCAACAGGTGGTTCAGGCGGTGGAGGTGGGCCGCACGGATCCCTTCGCCGCCGTGCTCACCCCCCGCCTGGTGGCTGTTCCGGGCTCCCCGCAGGTGGCGGCGATCGCCAAGGGGCAACGGCAGCCTGGTGCACCCGGCGCCCCGGCCGGCAAGTCTCAGCCTCAGTCTCCCCTGGGGGTCCCGAAGGGTCTGCTCTTCCAGGGGGTGCTGCAGAGCCCCTTGGGCCGGGAGGCCCTCGTGGAATACGCCCCGTCGGAAGGGAAGGGCGGGGGAACCCGGTCCGGGTCCCTGCGGGTGGGAGATGTGGGCACGGCGCGGGACGACTCCCTGTTGCCCCCCGGCTGGCGGGTGCGGGCCATCGATGTGGATCGTGGGGTGCTGGTGCTCCAGGCCGGAACCCAATCGGTCACGCTCCAGCTCTGACCGCCCGGGCGCAGGCGGCCACCAGGCCCTCCAGGTCGTGGGGGTCGGCCTCCCCATCCACCCGGCCCAGCAAGGCCAGGCAGGGCTGGCTGGTCTGGGGCCCGATGGACACCACTTTCACCCCGTCCAGCACCTGGAGCCATTGGGGGCCGAAGGCTGCCTCCAGCATCTGGACGCAGTGCCGGACCGTTTTTCCGCTGCTGAAGGTGATGGCCTGAAGGGTTCCCTGCTGCAACGCCTGGACAGCCTGGCTGGGCAGGCCCTCCGGGCAGCGGGTTTCGTAGGCCGCCACTTCCACCACGCGGGCTCCCGCACTGCCGAAAGCCTCGGCCAGCACGGTGCGTCCGCCGCTCTGCACCCGGGGTAGCAGGAGGTGCAGGCCCCAGGCGGACACGGGGAATTCTTCAATCAGGGCGTCGGCGACGAAGCGCGTGGGCACAAAATCCACCGCCACGCCCATCTCCTCCAGCTGCTCGGCCGTGCGGCGCCCCACTGCCGCGATCCGGAGGCCCTTCGGTGGACGGGCCAGGTCGGCCCCCCGGCGCCGCAGCCGGGCCTGAACAGCTTCCACCCCATTGGCACTGGAGAAGAGAAGCCAGTGAAACTGGTCCAGGTCCGCCAGGGCCTCGTCGAGAGGGCGCCAATCCTCCGGAGGCCCCACCACCAGGGCCGGCAGGTCGACCACCTCCGCGCCGGCCGCTTCGAACAACGCGCGGGCGCCTCCGAGTTGCTGCTCGGCCCGGGTGACCGCAATGCGGCAGCCCTGGAGTGGTGCTGGAACGATCGCGTTCATGGATCCAGCTTTACCAGGTTGCCGGCGGAGCGGCGCAGGGCGGCGGCTTCCGCGCTGCGTCCCTGGGTTTCCAGGTGGAGGATGGCCTGCTGGAGATGGTGGCGGGCGCCCCACACATCCCCGGCGAGTAGAAGGGCCAATCCCAGATTCTGGTGCCCCTCGCTCTGGTGCGGTTCGATGGCCAGGGACTGGCGATAGGCCGCGATTGCCCCCGGCAGATCCCCGCTGCGCCGCAGGCTGAGCCCCAGTTGGAGCCAGCCCCGGCCCAGTTCCGGGGCGATGCGGGTGGCCTCCCGGCTCGCCAGCACCGCTTCCGCCGTCTGGCCCTGCTGGAACAGAAGGGAGGCCAGATTGAGGCGGGCGCCCAGGGTCAGCCGGGGATCCAGGGGCAAGGCCAGGGCTTCCCTGTAGAGCCGGCCGCTGGTCGCCGGATCCGCCTGCCCCAGGGCCAGAGCCAGGTGAAGCAGCAGTTCGTAGCGTTCGGGATGGGCTTCCGGCGGACAGCCCTCCAGGCCTTGCCTGAGCAGGGCTACCCCCCGCTCCCGGTGGCCCATGCTGATCTCCAGACCACCGAGCTTGGCGCAGGTGTAAGGGTCGGCGGGATTCCGCAGGAGTTCGGCCTCCATCGCCTCCCGCAACCGCTGGGCCTTGTGCCCCTGCGCAATGCGCTCAGGTCGGTAGCCCTCATGCAGCAGGGCCGGCTCCGGGCAGTGGAGCAGGCGCCAATGGGGCTCCTCCTGCAGCAGAGCCTCCACGCTGTCGTCCACCAGGGAGTGGTAGGCCCGACTCCAGCGGATCGCCGGGTGGCGGCGGAACAGTCGGCTCACACTGGAATAGGGGGATTGCTGGGCGCCGCATTCCTGCCGCAGCAGGGTGATCAGCAGGGCATCCGGCTGGGCCATGGCCTCCCGCAGAGGGCCCATGGCCTCCGGTCGCAGGCGCTCGTCCGCATCCAGCACCAGCACCCAGTCGCCTCTCACCTGCTCCAGGGCGACATTGCGCGCTGCGGCGAAGTCGCCTGGCCAGGGCAGGTGATGCACCCGTGCGCCGGCCTCCTCAGCGATGGCCACGGTGCCATCCACCGACCCCGTGTCCACCACCACCATCTCCTCCGCGAAGCCGCGCACCGATGCCAGACAGCTGGCCAGGCAGGCCGCCTCGTCGCGCACGATCATCGACAGGCTCACGCTCAATCCGTAAACCCCCCTTCCTCCGCCGGCTGGCCCAGGCCCATCTGGCGCAGCACCAGATCCTGGGCTGCGGGCATCTGCCCCGGGCTCCAGGCCGCAGGCAGGTCGGGTGGGAGCAGGGCCCGCAGGCTCTGCCAGAGATAGGGACTGCCGTACACCACCAGACCGGCGAGCCGCCGTTGATCGAGCAGCTCCTGAATCCAGGCCGCCCAGGGCTCCCCCCCACCGGCGGAGCCCCGGAAGGGATTGCCCCGCACGAACAGCTGCAGCAGCACAGGGCCCTGATGCCATCCCGCCCGGCTCCAGGGGGGCTCGGGTGGGGGATCGGCAGCTGCGGCCTGGGTCCATCCCGGGGGGCTCTGGCCATCCACCACCCAGGGTTGGAAGCCCCCGGCCCTAGCCAGTTCCAGGGCCGGGGCCGAGGGCGGGAGGAAGGGGCACCCCAGCTGGGTGTCCACCCGCACCAGGGCCAGGCCCCGCCTGGTGGTGGGGCGTTGCACGGTTCCGCCCTGGCGCTCCAGGGTGCGGGCCAACAGCTCCTGGGCCAGGATCCGGTCCTCCTCCCCCGGGCCATTGCTCAGCGGACCCAGGGGTTGGCCGGGATCCAGGCGCTCGAGACCGGGATCCGTCCACGTGCGTTCCAGGGCCTTGCGGCGTCGCTCCAGACTGCTCCAGAGGCGCTCCTTGCTGAGCCGGCCCTCCTGCACGGCGCACAGGATCGCTTCGATGGCCTGCCACGGATCGGCGGGCATCAACACCAGATCGGCTCCGGCCTCCAGCGCCATCACGGCCGCCTCCCCTGCCCCGTAGCGAGCGGCGATCGCCTCCATCACCAGGGCATCGGTCACCACCAGGCCAGCGAAACCCAGGTCGTGCCGCAGCAGCTGGGTGAGCACCCGCTCAGAGAGGGTGGCGGGCCGATCCGGATCCAGCTCAGGCAGCAGGAGATGGGCTGTCATCACCGAGGCCACTCCGGCGGCGATCGCCTGCCGGAAGGGCGGCAGCTCGATGGCCTCCAGGCGCTCCCGGTTGTGGGGCAGCACGGGCAGATCGAGATGGGAATCGGCGCTTGTGTCGCCATGGCCAGGAAAGTGCTTGGCGCAGGCCAGCACCCCCTCGGCCTGCACACCCTCCAGGAAGGCGGTGGCCAGATCGGCCACCACGGCGGCATCTTCCCCCCAGGCCCGCACATTGATCACCGGGTTGGCGGGGTTGTTGTTCACATCGCAGACGGGCCCCAGCACCCAGTTGAGGCCCAGGGCCCGGGCTTCCCTGCCCGTGCAGCTGCCGTAGCGCCCAGCCAGCTCACGGGCGGCCTGGGGGTCGTGGTGATGGATCGCCCCAACCCCCAGGGGCGGGGGCAACCAGCTCGCTCCTTCAAACCTCTGCCCCACCCCCTCCTCCACATCAGCGCAGAGCAGGAGGGGCTGGGAGCTCCAGGAGCGGAGCTGGCGCGTCCGCAGCCGCAGCTCGGGCGCGCTCCCCCCCAGCAGGATCACCCCTCCCACCCCCTCGGCCAGAAGCGTCTGGAGCGTGGCGTTCTCCAGCTCCCAGCGGGGGTAGCGGCGCTGGCCATCGGCCAGGTGGCCGCTGGCCCGAACCACCAGGAGGCTGGCCACCTGGCGCCGCAGCGCCTCGCCGCCAACCTCAAGGGCCATCGCTGCTGTCCTCCGCCTCTTGCGAGCTCCGTTCCTGCTCCAGTTTGTTCAACAAGCCCAGAACGGCGCTTCCCCGCTCCAGACTCCGATCGACCTGAAACACCACCTCGGGGGTGCGCCGCAGCTGAAGGCGCCGCCCCAGCTCGCCCTTCACGTAGGGGGTGGCCGCTTTCAGCCCCTCCAGGGCCTGGAGCCGCTCCTCCTCCGAGCCGTAGACGCTCACGAAAATCTTGCAGTGCTGCAGGTCGCCTGCCACCTCCACGCTGGTGACGCTCACCAGGCCCTGATGCACGCGCGCATCCCGGATGCTGGTGGTGAGCAGTTCACTGATTTCACGGCGGATCAGGGAGGCCACCCGCTCCACCCTTCGACCCTGTGCCATGGCTATCCCAATGGTGCTGGTGCCACCATCGCACGCAACAC
>JAYKJF010000024.1:0-13837 GCA_035285785.1 Cyanobacteriota bacterium | reverse complement strand
AACGCAGCAGCGGCGACGATAGTTAGGTGGTAGCGCCTCGCGAAAATAGCACGATGCCAGGATAAAAATCTTTTTCTCCTCTTTGTTCATCTGCCACCCTCGGGGTGGCTTTTTTGTGGCAACTTTTACTGGTCACGAAGGAAACGAATGGGCCTTGGCCTGCGAAGTCACATCCGTACGTTTTGGCTGGCCTACAGGCTCTGGCTTCGCTGCGATTGCATTGATTTAAGCGCGGCTTTTGCCTTTCATACGCTTCAATCTTTCTTTCCCGCCCTGCTCATTGCCCTGGCCCTGGCATCCCGTTTCCTTAACCAGGACGAAGCCTTGCTTGAACAGGTCAAGCTGGTCGTGGGGCAGGTGATTCCAGGCGATTCCATGTCCCTGTTCACCGATGCCTTGTCGCGTTTTCTTCGCCAAGGCTTTGGTGCAGGGCTCGCGGGCATCGTGCTGCTTGTGCTGAATGCCAACAACATCTATCTCACCTTGCAAAGGGGGGCCGATCGGCTCTGGTGGAATCGGCCCTACGGACTGGAATCCTTATCCTGGCTAAAAATCGTTCAGCGCTTTTTATGGCTGCGATTAAAATCACTCCTGATCTTGTTGCTGATTGGCCCTATCTTGATCGCCGATCAGGTGGTGGGAAATCTTCGGGTCTTCGGCTCTACCACTCTGCGGGGTTGGCTTTCGAATACTCTTCCAGATCGATTGACCTGGCTGGGACAATTGTCCTCGGGAGCTGATTTTCTTCTCTCTAGCGTCCTGGCTTTTGCATCCGTATTTGTTCTTCTCTGGCTCTTGCCGTCTCGACGGGTTCCCTGGCGCCCCCTGATCCCTGCTGCTGTGCTGATCAGTAGCATCGGCACCTTTTTAACAGTGATTCTGGGACGTCTGCTCTTCGCCATGGGTCTGCGCTTTCAGGCCTATGGCGTTGTTGGTGGCGTCTTACTTCTCACCCTCTGGTTGTGGCTCCTTGGAGTGATTCTTTATTTCGGGCAGTGTCTCAGCGTGACCCTGGCCCGCTGGCCCCGTGGAGGGCCATCCGCACCCCCCCCGCTCCAACATCAACGGTCCAAGGGATCAGGATGATGTCAGTACCCAACCCCTACCGGTGATTTCCATCCCCCCCTCCCGGCCGATCAAGATTGCCCCCCTTCCAGCCAGTCTTCTCCTCATCGCCACAGCACTGGGATCCATTGTTCTGATCGGCATCGCCGTCCTCACCCTTGTGCCCCTCGTGGTGGTTGTGGGGGGACTTGCGGTGGCGCTCGTGGCCACCCTGCTGCTGGGTTGGGCTGGCATTGAAGCCCTGGCTGCTTTTGAGCGCTGGATGGATCACGACCCCCGTTTCCAACGCTGAATGCAACGTTCCCCCTTCCCCTGGTTCTGGGTCGGACTCGCCGCCCTTCTGCTGCTGCTCCCAGGACCAGCAGGACGCTTCCTCCTGGACATTCTCGGTGGGCTGACCCTGCTGCTTGTTCTCCTTCCCCTCATTGGAGCAGGGGTGGGTGTGCTGGCCTGGCAATGGATGCGACGGCGGCTCCACACCTGTGAAGCCTGCGGCACCGTGAGCCTGGCCAGTGAGGTGTGTCCAGCATGCGGAACCTGGTTGGGGCAGGACGGTCCGGGTTCAGGTGCAGCTCAGGATCTCGCCTCCCTTGACCCCTCCCAGGTGATCATCAACGTGGAGGCTGTGGATGTGGAGCCGTCCACGGATCCAAACAAGCCACCCCCATCCTGAGGAACGGCGTTTCCTTCCCATAGGCTCTTGGCAGAGCTCGTTGCCTATGGCCCCGTTGTTGGCTGCTCAGTGGGATGTGGTGGTGGTGGGCAGCGGAGCAGCGGGGCTGATGACCTGCCTGGAACTTCCCAGGGATCTGCGCGTTCTGCTCCTCAGCAAACAATTGAACCCACGCTCGGCCAGCCGCTGGGCCCAGGGGGGAATCGCCGCGGTGACCCGCTCCGAAGACAGTTTTGACAGCCATATCGCTGACACCCTGAACGCGGGGGCTGGACTATGCGACCGGCCGGCGGTGGATCTGCTGGTGCGTCAGGCACCGGCTTGTGTGGAACGGCTCCTGACCTTGGGAATGGCCTTCGACCGGGACGACGGCCACCTCAGCACCACCCTGGAAGCGGCCCATAGCCACCGGCGCGTGCTGCACGCCCAGGACCGCACGGGAGGCGCGCTCGTGGATGCCCTGGAACGGGACGTGAACGCCCGGGCGCGACTGGAGCGCCACGAAGGGGTACCAGCGCTCCAGCTCTGGGTGGAGGGGGGGCGCTGTGTGGGCCTGCAGGTGCTGGACGGCAACAAGCTGCGCTGGCTTCGCGCCAGCGCCGTGGTGTTGGCCTGTGGAGGGGGGGGGCACCTCTTCTCTCACACGACAAATCCCAGCCAGGCCTCAGGCGATGGGGTGGTGATGGCCTGGTCGGCAGGAGCCCAGATCAAAGACCTGGAGTTCGTGCAATTTCACCCCACCGCACTGATGCTGCCCGGGGCCCCCCATTTCCTGATCAGCGAAGCCGTGCGCGGGGAAGGGGCGCGGTTATGGGATGCCCAGGGGGAGAGTCCCGTGGCCCATCTGGCGGGAGGCGATCTGGCCCCCAGGGATCAGGTGAGTCGGGCCCTGGCCCAATGCATGCAGCAGCAAGGCGTCGACCATCTCTGGCTTGATCTGCGGCCCGTGGGGGAAGACCGGCTGCGCAAACAGTTCCCGACCATTCTTGGCCGCTGCCTGGAGCTGGGGCTCCAACCCACCCTCTCTCCCATCCCCGTGGCCCCTGCCGCCCACTATTGGATGGGTGGGGTGCGAACCGATCTCCAGGCCGCCACAACCCTGCCAGGGCTGTATGCCGTCGGGGAAGTGGCCTGCACAGGGGTTCATGGGGCCAATCGCCTGGCCAGCAATTCCCTGATGGAATGTCTGGTGTTTGCGCGCCAGCTGGCGTTCCTGGAGCTGACACCAACGGATACCGGCCTCGTCCAGCCCTCGGCTGTCAGCCTGACCCCCCTTCCCCAACCGACACGAACGGTGGAGGCTCTGCAACAGCAGCTGGAGCAGTTGCGGCAGCTGTGCTGGGGGGTGGCCGGGGTGGAACGCTCAGGGGAGCACGTCCGAGCAGGGCTGCGATCGGTGCGCCAGCAACGCCAGGCGGTTGAAGAAGAGGCGCTCTGGCAGATCGTGGAGCATCAGTCGCCGGAGGTGTGCTGGGCCATGGACCCCAACCAGGTGGGTGGTTTCCTGCTGTTGCACGAGCTCCGTCAGCGGTTGGTGCTGGCCGAGCTGCTGATGGAGGCTGCGCTGTTTCGGGAAGAGAGCCGGGGAGGCCATTTCCGCACCGATGCCCCCACCCGCCAGCCCTTCTGGGAGCGGCACAGCCGCCAACAGAAGGGGAGAACCATCCAGACCGAACCGGTGGATCGGGGTCAGAACCCGTTGGGTCCGCTGTAGTTGCTCATGGCGGCAAGCTTGGCCAGGGGCTTCACGCCGGAATCGACCGTGCCATTGATTTCCCAACTGGGAAAGCCCTTGATCTGCTTCTTCTCGCAGAGAGCCGCCTGATTCTTATAGCCATCGGGGGCGCACTCCACCACGTTCAGTTCCGCGGCGCCTTCCTTTCCGAAGAGTTCCTTCTGTTCCCGGCAGTGGGGGCACCAGTAGGCGGTGTACATCACAGCTCCCTTGGCGGTGAGGTGCTTGGCCAGGGCGATGGCAGCCGGAGAGCTGGGCGTGGTGATCGGAGGCGCCATGCCCTTGGTGAGGGCGCTTTCCGGACGATCGAGGGCCGTGGCCCAGCCCATGCCGACCACCAACACCGCCAGGCTCACCAGAACGCCGCGAAAGATCAGCTGCCCCCGTTCCTGCCAATCCCCACCAAGGATGGAGAGAACCATCAGCCCCAGGGACAGACCGGCCGAGAGCAGACAGAAGGCGCAGAAGGCCTGAATCTTGAACACCATCACCCCCATCAGCACCAGGCTGAAGATGGCCATGGCGGTGCTGATCAGGAACAGGGCCCACCAGCTGAAGCGGTGCAGGCCAGCCCTGGCCTCTCCCTTGAGAAGCAGGGGTAGGAGGGCAAGGAGCAGCACCGAGAGATAGGCCAGCGCCCCGAACAGGGAGAGGGGTTGGCCCAGAAGGGATCCCCAGGCGCTGCTGAGCACCTTGTCGCAGCCATCAGAGCCCCCGGGGCACACCAGGGGACCGAGCACGCCCCAGCGGTGCAGGGTGATCGACCCCGTATCCAGAAGGCCGATGGTGGCGAGCACGGCCATCGCCACCCTCGCCCAGCGGTGGCCTGGATCGCCCCGGCGTCGGCTGCTGCTCAGGCGGCTGGCAAGTCGGGTCGACGTCACGGAAAGGATCAGGGCAGCGTGTGGGGATTCTGGCAGCGCTCCCGCCATTCCATAGGGTAGGGAGACAGCCATTTCTCGCCGACATGCCCTCCGGCCCCGTCAGGAGCATTCCCACTGTTGCCTTTGCGCACCTGGGCTGCGAGAAGAATCGGGTCGACACCGAGCACATGCTTGGCCTCTTGGCAGAAGCGGGCTATGGCGTCAGCGCCGATGAGCGGGACGCTTCCGTGGTGGTGGTGAACACCTGCAGCTTCATCGAAGACGCCCGCAAGGAATCGGTTCGCACCCTGGTGGAACTGGCGGAGCAGGGCAAGGAGCTCATCATTGCGGGCTGCCTGGCCCAGCATTTCCAGGAGGAATTGCTGGCCGCCCTGCCGGAGGCCAAGGCCATCGTGGGCACCGGCGACTACCAGCACATCGTGAGCGTGCTGCAGCGGGTGGAAGCCGGGGAGCGGGTGAATCAGGTGAGTGCCGTTCCCACCTTCATCGCGGACGACCATGTGCCCCGCTTACGCACCACCAGCGAAGCGGTGGCCTATCTCAAGGTGGCCGAGGGCTGTGACTACCGCTGTGCCTTCTGCATCATCCCCAGGCTGCGGGGCGACCAGCGCTCCCGATCGATCGACTCCATCGTGGCCGAGGCCCGCTCCCTGGCAGCCCAGGGGGTGAAGGAGCTGATCCTGATCAGCCAGATCACCACCAACTACGGGCTCGACCTCGCGGGCAAACCCCAGCTGGCTGAGCTGCTGCGGGCCCTGGGCCAGGTGGAGATTCCCTGGATCCGGGTGCATTACGCCTACCCCACAGGTCTGACAGCGGAGGTGCTGGCTGCCTTTCGGGAGGTGCCGAACGTGCTCCCCTATCTCGATCTCCCCCTCCAGCACAGCCATCCCGAGATTCTCCGGGCCATGAATCGGCCCTGGCAGGCGGAGGTCACCGGTGGCTTGCTCCAACGGGTGCGCCAACAGCTGCCCGGGGCCGTACTCCGCACCACCTTCATCGTGGGCTACCCCGGAGAAACGGAGCGCCATTTTGAGCACCTGCTCGCCTTTGTGCAGGAGCAACAGTTCGACCATGTGGGCGTGTTCACCTTCTCCCCCGAGGAGGGCACCCCTGCTGCCGATCTCCCCGATGCCGTGCCGCCGGAGGTGGCCCTGGAGCGCAAAGATCGGCTCATGGCCCTCCAGCAGCCCATCGCTGCGGCGCGCAACGCGGCCTTGGTGGGGGAGATCGTGGATGTGTTGATCGAACAGACCCACCCCGGCAGCGGCGCCATGATTGGCCGATCAGCCCGCTTCGCACCCGATGTGGATGGGGACGTGCGTGTGCAGCCGGGCCCAGGAGGACTGGTGGCGGCCCCCGGCCAGATGGTGCCCGTGCGCATCACGGCGGCCCACCCCTACGACCTGGAGGGTGAGCTGGTGGGAGCTGAGGCTCTTGTGGAGGCAGCCCGAGGAGCCTCGCGGAGACCCGGTTGAGCCGCGGTCCTGCGTCCAGGGAAGCGTTGGCTTGGCTGCGCCAGCGCCAGAAGGGCGTGTTTCTGGCCGCCTCGGGGTTGAGCACGGTGGGCTCCTTTGCCGGCCTGACGGCCAAGAGCTGGATCCTTCTCGATGGCACGGGCAATCCCATGCTGTTGGCCCTGCACTTCGCCGCCCTGTCCCTCCCCAGCTTGATGGTGAGCGGCGCCGCCGGGGTGCTCACCGACCGGGTGGGGAGTGAGCGGGTGCTGATCCGGGCCCAATGGGCCCTGCTGGCCTCCGCCTGCCTCGCGGCCCTGGCGATTCCCTTCTTCCAGGGCCAGGCCCAGGTGGTGGTGCTCCTGCTCAGCACCCTGTTCGGGGGGGTGGCCAGCACCTATGAGCTCACGGCTCGGAACAAATACACCGGCTTGTTGGTGGAGCGCCCGGACGACCTTCCCCCCTATCTGGCGAGCTTCTCCGTTGTGTTCAACGTGGGCAAGCTGATCGGACCGCCCATCGGCGGCCTGCTTCTCGCCCTGGCCGGCCCGACGCTGGCGCTGGCGGTGGATGCGGCCAGCTTTCTCGGCCCCATCGCCGTTCTGCTCTGGGTGCTCCGGCCCAACACCCAACGGGAACACATGACGAGCTCAGGGGCATCGGTGTCCCTCGGATCCGCCTGGCGGGAGTGTGGCCCGGTGTTGCGCCATGTGTTGCGCTTCACGGCCCTGGCCTGTCTGGTGGGGTTTTTCCACCCCGGCCTGGCTCCCGTGATCGCCGCAGGCGTCCTCGATCCGTCCCCCCAGGCCCTCGGATTGTTCACCAGCGTGATTGCGGCGGGCAGCCTCTGCGGCGGTGTGGTGCTGCAGCGCAACAGCACCTGGTTGTCGCAAAGGCCCGGCCTGCTCATGGGCACCAGCGTGGTGCTCACGGCCCTGGCCCAGATCGGGATGGCCCTCCATCAGCAGGGCCCCCTGCGACAGCCCGTGGGGTTGCTGATGAGCTTTCTGATCGGCGCTGGAACAGCCACCCTGCTCAGCGGAGTAAATCTGATGGCCCAGGTGGGGGCACCGATGGCTCTGCGGGGACGGATGGCAGGACTGGGGCAGATCGCCTTTCTTGGGGGCGGCGGCTTCAGTGGCCTTGTTGCGGCAGGGCTGCTTGAGCGCTACGGCATGGGAACCACCTTTGGCCTGCTGGGAAGCCTTGGCCTCGTGCTGGGCGTGGCGGAACTGCTGCAGCGGGGGCGACTGCGGCTCAGATCAGACGGATTCCTTTAAGGATCACGGTGAGCGCATAGGCGGCCACAAGACCGGCTCCCACAAGACCCAGGTAGTAAGCGACGGCCATGGTGCCTGCTCAGAACGGATCCCCATTACAGCAGATCACCCCGGGCGTGCATGGGCTGAATTGGCCGGTGGTTCTGCCCAATCCCCGACAGACGGCGTAATGTTCAGCATCTTTCCCAGCCCTTTCGGCCCAGCCCGCGGGGGTTTCGCTCAAGCTCTGCATGCGTACCCTGTTGCTCTATCCAGAGTTTCCCAAAACCTTCTGGAGCTACGAAAAAATCCTTGAGCTGGTCAATCGCAAGGTTCTGCTTCCTCCCTTAGGCCTGGTCACGGTGGCGGCCCTGCTGCCCCAGACCTGGGAGATGAAGCTGGTGGATCGCAATGTCCGCGAGCTCACCGAGGAGGATTGGAGCTGGGCCGAACTGGTGATCATTTCCGGAATGATCGTGCAGAAGGCGGATATGGCTGTGCAGATTGCGGAAGCCAAGCGGCGGGGGCTGCCCGTGGCTGTGGGAGGGCCCTTCGCCAGTTCCACGCCGGATGCTCCGGAATTGCATCAGGCGGATTTCAAGATTCTCGATGAGGGAGAAATCACCCTTCCCCAATTCATTGAAGCCATCAGCCGGGGCGAAAAGGGCGGCGTGTTCAGTGCCAAGGGTGAGAAACCCGATGTCACCTCCACCCCTGTTCCACGCTTTGATCTGCTCGATTTAACGGCCTACGATTCCATGTCGGTGCAGTTCTCCAGGGGCTGCCCTTTTCAGTGCGAATTCTGCGACATTATTGTTCTCTACGGACGGAAACCGCGAACCAAGACGCCAGAGCAACTCATCAGCGAATTGCAATATCTCTACGACCTGGGTTGGAGGCGTTCCATCTTTTTGGTGGACGACAATTTCATTGGCAACAAGCGAAATGCCAAGCTCCTGTTGCCGAAGCTGAAGGAATGGCAGATCGCCCATCGCTATCCCTTCAGTTTCGCCACCGAAGCCTCGGTCGATCTGGCATCAGACGACGAATTAATGGAAATGATGGCGGAGTGTCGCTTCGACAGTGTTTTTCTCGGCATCGAGACCCCCGATGAAGCGAGCCTCGAAACGGCGCGGAAACTCCAGAACACGCGCTCGTCGCTGGAGGAATCCGTGGACCGGATCACCTCCTATGGAATCCGCGTCATGGCGGGGTTCATCATTGGCTTTGATGGTGAAAAACAGGGCGCAGGCGATCGCATCGTGCATTTTGTGAGCCGCACCGGCATTCCCGCCGCCATGATGGGCATGCTGCAGGCACTGCCCAACACGGGGCTGTGGCACCGCCTGGAGAAGGAGGGTCGCCTGATTCAGGAACGGGCGGATGCCAAGGGTGTGAACCAGACCAACCTGCTGAACTTCAAGCCCACCAGGCCGATACGAGATATCGCCGAAGAATATGTGGACGCGTTCTGCCGCCTCTACGAGCCAAACGCCTACATCGACCGTGTGAAGCACTATTACCTCAAAGTGGGCCAACCTCGCTGGCAGAAATACGTGCCGGCCGCCCTGGGCAAACCCGCCCTGCCCACCTGGACGGATGTGAGAGCCCTGCTGATCGTGATCTGGCGCCAGGGAGTGGTCCGCGACACCCGTTGGCGCTTCTGGTCGTCCCTCTTCACCATTGCCCGGGCCAATCCCCAGAACTTCGAGCAGTTCGTTGTGACCCTGGCCCACAACGAACATTTCCAGGAATACCGCGCTGTGGTGAAGCGGGAAATCGAGCAACAACTCGCCCTTCTCCCCCCCGACCCGGCTGCTGGCGTGACACCCGACCCCCGCGAACTTCAACCGGCTTGAGCCTGGCTGCAGCGCTC
The DNA here is from genome assembly GCA_035285785.1 of Cyanobacteriota bacterium. GTDB lineage: Bacteria > Cyanobacteriota > Cyanobacteriia > PCC-6307 > Cyanobiaceae > Cyanobium. The sequence goes on along the minus strand of JAYKJF010000024.1, from coordinate 4,888 downwards.
AATCCTGAACGTAAGCATCTCCCGTGTTGAGGCAACGCTCGGCCTTCTGCAGCTCCCTGCCCAGGTAGAGAGCATGATCAAGCCGGCTGAGGGGCACCGCCTCCCCCTCCGTCAGGAGCATGCCCAGTTCCTTGGCCGTGCGGCCCCGATAGATCGCCGTTGGCGTGCGGGGTCCAGCCCCTTGGCAACGAATCACTTCCCCGGTTTCGGGATCCCGGGCCAGGCCGCGATCATCAATGGTGTTTCCATAGTGTTCCGCCACCAATTCCTGCTGCTGGGCATCCACACGGATCAGGAAGTATCCGGCCGGATCCAGGGCGATGAACCGCTGGGAGAGGGAGTCATCCAGCGCCTGGCGACTGGCACACCCGGATGGAATGGGCTCGGTGAACATGGCCTCAGGCATGGGGGTTGGGATCGTAGGTGGAGGTGAAGGGAAGCTCGGCGTTGATGGCCTCGATGTCTGCCAGCACCTCCTGATTGGCGCCGGGCAACCAATTCTGGAGAATCGCAGCGAAGCGTGGTTCAAACCAGCGGTGCACGCTGGTGCGGGGCTGGGCCATGAATCCCCTGCGCTTCTTGTGGCGCCCCCCCGCTCCTGGATCAAAGTGGCGCAGGCCACGCTGAATGGCCCACTCCAAAGGGGCGTAGTAACACACTTCAAAGTGGAGATGATCAACCTCCACATCACTGCCCCAGTAGCGGCCCCACAGATGGGTGTCGTTATGCACACACATGGACATGGCCACGGGCGCCAGGGGATCGCCCGTATGGGCACTGAAGAGCACGAGATGGGAGGAGAGATGATCGGCCGCCAAGGAAAAGAATTCCGCGCTGAGATACTTGCTTCCCCAGGCCCCCCAGCGACTGCAGTGCTGGGCGTAAAACCCGTGCATTCGCTCCATCAAGCCGCTGGGGATCGCCTCCCCCGTCAGGGGCGTGACCGTGAGGCCAGCCTCAGCGACAGCTTTGCGTTCCCGACGGATATTGCGGCGCTGGTTGGCATTGAACGTGGCCAGATAATCGGCAAACGTCTGAAAGCCTGGATTGGTCCATTCGCTCTGCTCATTCAGCCACAGCGACCAGCCGCAGGCCTGGGCTTCCCTGGCAAAGGCAGGATCGACATAGAGGAAATTGCAGCTGAGCAAGCGCTGCTTCTGGCAAAAGGCCTCGATGTGTTCAAACAACAGAGCTGTGAGAGCAGCGGAATCTTCGCCAGGGCTGATCAAAAACCGATAGCCCTGCACCGGGCTCACCGGGCTCATCCCCAGGAGTTTGGGGTAATAACGCAACCCCATCTGCCCGGCGAGCTGGGCAAAGGATTGATCGAACACGAATTCCCCATAGCTGTGCCCCTTCAGATACAGGGGGGCCAGGGCCACCAGGCTGTCGTCCCGCCAAAGCCCCAGATGGCAGGGCTGCCATCCCTGGTTGGGGGCAATGCTCCCGCTCGCCTCAAGCGCGTGGAGCCAGTCCCAGGTGTAGAAGGGCAGGGGCTGCTCGCCGGTGGGCGTCGCCGCCTGGAGAAGCACCTGAACCTGTTCGGCGGGGAGATCTGCCATGGCCCCATGCCAGCGAGCTCGCAGTTCGGCCATCCCAGAACCCCCCAAAGGAGCGCGCGAGGCGCAAAACTAATCAACTCTCCGGAGCACCGTGCTCCCACCCGGAGGTTTGCCCCCCTGCCATGGCCAAAGACGTTGTGTACCGCCTTCTCACGGGCGGACTTGTGCTCGGACTGGCGTCCCCGGCTTCGGCGGGCCTGCTGATGCCGGTTCTGGAGCTGATGCGTCCCCGGTTGGAATCGCGGCTCGCCGATGTGTGCATCCAGACCGCAGCAGGGGGATCGGCCCGGCTGGGCGCCAGCCTGGAGGATCCCTGTCGCAAGCTGGCCAAACCCACCAGCCGCTGCCTGATCGAAGAAACCAACCGCACAGGGCGGGGGCTGGGGGTGCTGACGGAATTGTTGGGTGGACGGTTTGGCGACGACAGTGAGGTGGTGGTGAAGCGGTGCCTGGCACGCCTGCTGGGCCTGCCGGTGGACAGCCTGAAGGATGTGCCGCTCCGTGATCTCACGCGCCGTTTCAGCGCCCTGGGCCCCCTGCCTGGTGGGATCCAGGGGCTTTAGGCGCGGGCCAGGGCATCGATCGCCGCGGGCACCATGCCGAGCTGGGCGGTCTCGGCAAACACCTCCGACGCATTGTTGGGGCTCTCCTGCAACCGCACCTTGTGAAGCCGGGCGCCAAGGGACGCGACCGGAGCCATCAGCAGATCGACGATGTGCAGGGCAATGTTCTCCGCCGTGGGGACGCAGCTGGCGAAGTGGGCGATGTCCTTGTTCAGAAAGGTGTGGTCAAAAGGCTCCACCACCTGGTCCTTCACCACCTGCTGAAGAGCTCCCAGATCGCAGACCATCCCCGTACGCGGATCCACTGCCCCACGCACGGTGACCTCCAGCAGGTAGTTGTGACCGTGGCCATGCACCCGGGCACATTTTCCATAGATGGCTTCGTTTTCGCTCTGGCTCAGCTCTTCCCGGGCCAGACGGTGGGCTGCGGCGAAATGGGTGCGAATGGTGAGGAAGGCTTCCATGGGGGGGATGGCAGGACCACTGAGCACGTCGGCCCAGAGATCGGGATGTTCGTAGAGGCGAATGCCCACAACAGGCAGATGGCGCACGAGCCTGGCGCGGATAGCCAGCGCCAGGGCCTCCGTGGTGGGGAGGCATCCCTCCGGCCGGCTCAGGTCAAACTCCGGCCAGGTGTGATTCAGACAGCGGAAATCCAGCGGTTCGATCACCACCTCCCGAATGGCGTGCTTCACCTCCGAGAGATTGAGCACCATGCCATCGGAATCGAGGGGGCCAGCCATGGCCACCACCAGCTCATAGTTGTGCCCATGGCCCGGCTCCAGGCTGCAGAGGCCAAAACGGGCCTGGTTCTCCGCCTCATCCAGTTCGGGTAGGCGATAGAGATGGCTGGCGCTGAAACAGGCCCGGCGAGTGATCACGCAGGGCCGTCCCCGGCCATGGGGGGAGGCGATCGGGGAGGGAGGGGACCCCGCCGGGACCGGCAGGCTCAGCCCGGCGATTGTCATGACGGACTCGGTGGAACCGGCCATCCTAGGAACCCGTCCTTGCCAACAGAGGTTCCATGCCCGCCCACGCCGCCGTCGATCTCAGCCGCAGGCTGAAGGGCCTCAACCTCTACCTGGTGGGGATGATGGGAGCCGGCAAAAGCGCCGTGGGCCGCCCCCTCGCCCAGGCTCTGGGCTATCGCTTCCTCGACGCCGACACCGCCTTGGAGGAGACGGCCGGCCGCTCCATTCCAGAGATCTTTGCCGAAGCCGGAGAGGAGGGGTTCAGGGCCCTGGAGAGCGCTGTGCTGAACGAACTCGCCCGTTGGCACTCCCTCGTGGTGGCCACGGGCGGGGGTGTGGTGACCCGACCGGAGAACTGGGGCCATCTCCGGCAGGGCGTGGTGATCTGGCTGGATGCCCCCGAGGCCCTGCTGCTGGAGCGCCTCCAAGGCGATCCCACCCCCCGGCCTCTCCTGGCCGATCCCGATCCGGCAGAACGCCTCCGGGATCTTCTCGCCGTGAGGCGGCCCCTCTATGCCCAGGCCGATCTGCATGTGATGCAGGAGGGGGAATCCCCAGAGGCCCTGGCCGGCCGGGTGCTGGAGGCCCTGCCAACGATCCTGAAGAACGATCCCCTCCCCCCCCAGGAGCCCATCACCCTGGTCCATGGGGACGGTCACACCAGTCCGAACCTCAATGGCTAGGGCGCTGAGCCGCCCTCAGGCGGGTGGCTCCAGGCGGACGGCAAACCACTGCACGGCGACACCCGGGGTCAGTTCCAGTTCGCAGGCGGTGTCCAGGAGCCGCTCCACCTGGGCCTCCACGCTGGTGAGATGGGCAAGGTCGGCCGGGGGCGTTCCACAGGACTCCAGATGGCGGGCCAGCCAGGTGCGGGTGTCATCGGCGCTGAGGATGGACTCCTCGCCGCCAGGCTCCAGCACCACGTAATGGTCCATCTCCCGCAGCAGGGGATCGCTCATGGGGCTCTCCGTGCCGTCAGCCGCTCCACGATCCCATCGCGCCAGCGGAACAGGGGTTCAAAGAGGGGGTTGTCCGCAATGCCGCTGACCCCCTCTCCCGCCAGGGCGACGCCCGCGCTGGCAGGAAAGCGGAGCAGCGACAACTGGGCCGCGACGGCCAGATCCGCGAGGCTCAGCTGATCCCCCACCAGGTAGCCGCTCGAGGCCACCAGTGTGCTGAGCTGCTCCAGGTTGCGGTGGAGCTGCCGGGCCTCCATCGGGGCCACCAGGGAGCCCAGGGTGTCCGTGACCGACCCCATCCATCCCCCAGGCAGGGCACCCACCAACTGCCGCAGGGAGGAAGGGGTGGCCTCAGGAAGGAGCGCCGTGCGCAGCTTGGGGTTGGTGGCCGCCGCCTGCAGGAGGGCACGGCGACAGCCCGACGCCAGGGCCGTGTCCGCCCAGTCCTCCATCAGCAACACCTGACCCCGCCTGGCCGGATCCGTGGGCAACAGGGCCGGCAGGGGGTGCCGCTTCTCCAGATGGAGGGCAATTTCAGTGGAATCGGCAATCACCTCCGCGCCATCCACCAGCACGGGCACCTGCCGTTGACCGGACAGGCGAAAGAGCTCCAGCTGCCCCAGACCTGGCACCACCTCCACCAGGGTGGCCTCCAGGCCCTTGGCAGCGAGCACGAGCCGCACCTTTTCGCAGAAGGCGGAATGTCTGAACTGATGGAGCTCCATGGATCCTGGCTCGGGTGGCTGGCTGCACGGCGGCAGAGTAGCCAGCATGGCCATGGACAGATGGGCAACCCATGAAAGAGTTTCTGCTCAATGTGACCCGCTACCCGC
>JAYKJF010000023.1:0-5958 GCA_035285785.1 Cyanobacteriota bacterium | reverse complement strand
CGCCCTTGGCGTAAAGGGTGGCGTAGTAGTTGATGTCGCGCTGTTTGATCTTGCTGGCGTTGCCAGCGCACCAGAACTGCTGATAGCGATCCAGGCACACCTGCTTCATGTAGGCCCGGGCGGGCTTGTTGAAGTGGCGGGGATCGAAGTTGGCTGGATCTTTGGCAGCGGCCTCACGGATGGCGGCGGTGAACGCCAGGCGGTTGTCGGTGTCGATGTTCACCTTGCGCACGCCGTTGCGGATGCCTTCCTGGATCTCTTCCACGGGCACCCCGTAGGTTTCGGGGATGGCGCCGCCGTATTTGTTGATCATGTCCAGCCACTCCTGGGGCACAGAGGAGGAGCCGTGCATCACCAGGTGGGTGTTGGGGATGGCCTTGTGGATCTCGGCGATGCGGCTGATCGCCAGCACCTCACCGGTGGGCTTGCGGGTGAACTTGTAGGCGCCGTGGCTGGTGCCGATGGCGATCGCCAGCGCATCCACCTTGGTTTTGGCCACGAAGTCGGCGGCCTCGGCGGGATCGGTGAGCAGCTGGCTGTGGTCGAGCTTGCCCTCGAAGCCGTGGCCGTCCTCCGCTTCGCCCATGCCGGTTTCCAGGGAGCCGAGGCAGCCAAGCTCACCCTCCACGCTCACACCGATGGCGTGGGCCACATCCACCACTTCCTTGGTGACGGCCACGTTGTACTCGTAGCTGGCGGGGGTTTTGGCGTCGGCCTGCAGGGAGCCGTCCATCATCACGGAGGTGAAGCCATTGGCGGCGGCGCCGTAGCAGGTGGCGGGGCTGTTGCCGTGGTCCTGGTGCATCACCACCGGGATGTCGGGATAGGTTTCCACGGCGGCCAGGATCAGGTGGCGCAGGAAGCTCTCACCGGCGTACTGGCGCGCACCGCGGGAGGCCTGCAGAATCACCGGAGAATCGGTCTCGTGGGCCGCCTCCATGATCGATTGCACCTGCTCCAGGTTGTTGACGTTGAAAGCCGGGATGCCATAGCCGTTTTCGGCGGCGTGATCGAGCAGCAACCGAAGCGGGACAAGGGCCATGGGGAAAACCTCGTGTGGTGACTGGGCGGGAGTCTAGGGGATGCTCCATCCGGCTCCCTCGGCCCCTCCAAACGAAAAGACCCCGCCGTGGCGGGGTCGGGACACAGGGGCTCGAGAGGAGCCGGGGCCGCACGCCGGACAGGCGGACAGCGGATCAGGATCAGGGATGCAACTCCGCTGATCAGTCGACCAACTGTTCGCGGCGCAGGGCCGAGACGAGATAGTCGTGCTCCCGGGCGGCACGGCGGGCTTCTTCAGCCTGACGGGCCATCTGGCGGGCTGTGGTGATGGACATGGAAGTGCCTCCTTGGTGATCTGCCGGATGACGGCAGGTGGATGGCGCGTTGCTTCAGGAGACGGAGCCCCCTACTTCCGCCGGCAAACCCCATGGAAACCACGGAATGCACCGGTCAACGATGGAAAAAGCGTAGCAACCGTTACCGAATTGACCAGGTGTCGAAGGATGCGGTTCTCCGTCTCAGCCGAAACAGGGCGATCCAGTGCGCGTTCAGCACCGTCCGCGCACTGGATCGCCCCCCGGCGCTTCAGAGAGGGGTGGACAGACCAGAAGCACGATGGGCCGCATCACAGACCCGCTGGCTGGCCACGGCTTCTGCCAGACCTGGCACCATCGGGGTCCCCTGGCGGATGGCCTTCTCCCACCAGCCCATCAATCGAGACACCGGGGCAATCCGGCCGTCCTCCCAGGTGCGGGGGAAGGCCAGGGCAGGATCGGGCGTGAGTTGGCGGAGGCTTTGCTCACCTGGATCCCCGCGCCACAGCTGGAACCCGTGGACGTAATCCGTCTGGCGGCTGGATCCCAACACCAGGGTGGCCTCGCTGCCGTACACCTCCAGCCAGCAGCCCCGGCCATGGCGGGCCACGGACGCCAGGCTCACCTGGGCGGGCACCGATCCCCCTCCAGGGGTTTCCAGCGCCAGCTGCACCAGGGCGATGTCGTCCGCATCAACCGCCGCCATCCGGCCGTCGCCCGGCAGCGGGCGCTCCCGGATGGCGGTGCTGAGAGACGCCTGCATGCCCCGGGTGGGTCCCACGAGCCAATGGAGCATGTCGAACGCATGGGTGCCCAGGGCGCCGATCACCCCCCCTCCCGCCGCTGCCTGGGAATACCAGCTCCAGGGACGGGAGGGGTTGGCCCGGCTGCTCATCAACCAATCGAGCTTCACCAACCAGGGGGTGCCCACAGCCCCCGCGCGGAGGAGCTGGGCCAATTGCTGAAACAGGGGCACGGCCCGGTATTCGAAGTCCACCGCCACCGTCAGGCCCCGTTGCAGAGCCAGCCGCTGAAGCTCAGAGGCATCCTCGGCCGAGAGGGTAACGGGCTTCTCCAGCAACAGATGCTTGCCCGCCTCCAGGGCTGCCCGAGCCAGGGCCACCCTCGGTTCCGGAGGGGTGGCCAGCACCAGGGCATCCACGCCGGGATCGGCCAGCAGGGCTTCATAAGAGGGGGCTGGGGGAAGATCCGCGGCCCCGCAGGCTGCTGCAAGCCGCTCAGGGCTGGGATGCCAGAGGGCCACCGGCTCCAGGCCTTCGCAGGCCCGAAGGGCCGGCACATGCACCTGAGCGCCGAAACCAAGCCCCACCACCGCCACCCGCAGAGGCTGGTCTGAGAACGTCGCCATCAGCCCATCGCTCCGGATGGAGGGGCAGGCAACAGGGGGGCCCCGGCCTGGCAGGCAGCCCTGAGGATGGCCGTGCTGAGGGCATCGCCGGCAGCGGTCTGCCATTCGGCGCGAAACCGGGGGAAGCCGTTCACGGAGATATCGCGATAGAGCTCCTGGTCACAATCGAGCTCCATCACATAAAGCGTGCTGGGGGCGGGCCGGCCGGGTGGGCTGGTGGCATCCGCCGCCTCCTCCGGAGCCGGTGGCTGGAACCGACTCAGCACGGTGAGCGCTCCCTTGCGGGAGAGGCGCAGACTTCCCGCATCCCACCACTGGCGGCCCTCCGGCGTGGGGGGCACCTCCATCCAGCTGACGGGTCCGGCCCAGGCCGCCAGGGGAGCCAGGAGCCCCAGCGCCAGGGGCAGGCTGCACAGCAGGCTCAGGATGGGGACCCATCTGTTTGGCGTTCTCATGCCATCACGGCCCGACCGACGGGCCGACGGCTGTGGAGACGGATCAGGTTGGCCAGGGTGGCTCTCAACTCGGTGCGCGGCACGATCAGATCCACAAAGCCGTGGTCCTGGAGATATTCCGCCGTCTGGAACCCTTCCGGCAGTTTTTCCCGCAGGGTCTGCTCGATCACCCGTCGGCCCGCAAAGCCGATCAGGGCCTTGGGCTCCGCCAGGATCAGATCCCCCAGCATGGCGAAGCTGGCCGTCACCCCGCCGGTGGTGGGGTGGGTGAGCAGGGGGAGGAAGAGCAGACCCGCGCGGCGATGGCGCTCCAGGGCCCCGGAAATTTTGGCCATCTGCATCAGGCTGAGCATGCCTTCCTGCATGCGCGCCCCCCCGGACGCGCACACCACCACCAGGGGAATCCCGCGAGCCGTGGCCTCCTCCGTGAGCCGGGTGAGCTTTTCCCCCACCACGGAGCCCATGGAACCGCCCATGAACCGGAAATCCATCACGCCCAGGGCCAGGGGGAGGTCCTCCAACCGACACAGCCCGGTGACCACAGCATCCTTCAGCCCCGTGGCCTGCTGGGCATCCCGCAGGCGATCGGCATAGCTCCGCCTGTCCTTGAAGGCCAGGGGATCAACGGGGGCCAGATCCGCATCGAGGGCTTCAAAAGTTCCAGGATCCACCAGGAGTTTGAGGCGCTCCTCACTATCGATGCGGTGGTGATGCCCACAGCCCTTGCAGACGCTCGCATGGGCCATCAGATCCTTGCGATACATCACCAGAGCGCAGCGCGGGCACTTGCTCCACAACCCATCGCTGTCGTCCAGCTCCTGTTTCTGGTTGCTGCGGGCAACAGGAAGGGTTTTGCGGCGATCAGCGAACCAGTCGAACAGCGACATCGGGCAATGGCAGGGTGTGGATCAGGTGGGGGGAGTGGAGCTGGACGCGGCGGGGCCCGGCGGGTGGCTTGGATTGGCAACCATTAAAAAACGATCGGGGCTCACCTGCCCAGCCACCAGCTCTGCCAGGGGGCCACGCCGGTCCACCACACCACCCCACCCCCGAGAGCCAGGAAGGGAACAAAGGGAATCGGCTGGTGACGCTTCAACAGCCCACTGAGGAGCCCCAGCCCACCAACGAGAGCCGCAAGCAGCACGGCCTGCATCACCGCGAAGGCCAGACCCAGGGGCCCCAACCAGGCCCCCAACAGAGCTCCCACCTTGGCGTCCCCCGACCCCAGGGCTGGGCGGCCCATGCAGCGGGCCGCCAGGGTGGCCAGGGCCTCAAACCCCACCAGTCCCGCGGTGGCCCCCACCAGATGGGAGGCCAGCAGGGTTCGGGCCAAGGCAGGGGATTGCTGCCAACCGATCGCCACCGTCACCAGCCAGCCGGTCACCACACCCCAACGGCACAAGGGTTCTGGGATCCAGAGCTGGTCGCCATCGATCAGGGCCAGCAGCAACAGCAGGCTGGCCAGGAGTCCACCGGCCACCCAGAGAAGGGGTGGGGCCGGTTGGGGACCCATGGCATCGGGCTGGGCCAGCAACATCAGCACCCACAGGCCACTGCAGAGCAGTTCCACAGCGGGATAGCGACGACGAATCGGTGCCTGGCAATGGCGGCACCGCCCGCGCAGGACCAGCCAGGAGAGAACGGGGATGTTCTCAAACCAGGCCAGAACCGTGCCGCAGCGGGGGCAATGGCTGGGGGGCCAGAGCACCGATTCCTCCCGCGGCACCCGCCACACCACCACATTGAGGAAGCTCCCCACACAGGCCCCGAGGAAGGCGGTGAGGAGAGCGATCTCGGCCGGAGGCCAGGAAAGACCCAGCCGACCTGGCAGGACGTGGAGCACCGCAGGAGAACTGCCGAGCAAAAGAGACTCAGTCGAAGTATTTCTTCTCCTCAATCATGCGGTGGATGATGGGCGTGAGGATCAGCTCCATCGCGAAGCCCATCTTGCCGCCGTTGACAACAATGCTGGTGGGGCTTGACATGAAGGAGTCGTGAATCATGTCCAGGAGGTAGGTGAAGTCGATATCCCACTTCTCCCTGGCCCCCTTGCGGAAGTGAATGATCACGAAGCTTTCATCCGCCGACGGAATGTTGCGGCAGATGAAGGGGTTGGAGGTATCCACGGTGGGAACCCGCTGGAAATTAATATCCGTTCGGCTGAACTGAGGACAGATATGGTTAATATAATCCGGCATCCTTCTCAGGATCGTATCAACAATGGTTTCAGCTGAGTAACCGCGCTCTGCATTGTCTCGGTGGATTTTCTGGATCCATTCCAGGTTGGCGATGGGCACCACACCCACCAGGAGATCGGCGAAGGCGGCCACGTCGTACCCCTCGCCCTTCACACCGCCATGCAGGCCCTCGTAGAAGAGCAGATCCGTTTCCCCCTGGATCGGTTCCCAGGGGGTGAACTGGCCTGGCTCCAGTTGGGTACCGAGGCGCCCGTTATGTTCTGCCGCCTCCTCCACGGAGTGCAGGTAGTAGCGCTTCGTTCCGGAACCCGTTTCCCCGTACACCCGGAACAGCTCCTCGAGCTTGTCGAACAGGTTGGCCTCTGGGCCGAAATGGGAGAAGTTGTCGCCGCGAGCGACGGCCTGGGCCATGGCCTCCTTCATGGGGCCACGCTCATAGCGGTGGTAGCTGTCGCCCTCCACCACGGCAGGCACGATGCCCTCCCTGGCAAAAATGTGCTCAAAGGCGCGCTTCACGGTGCTCGTGCCCGCGCCTGAGGAACCGGTGACGGCCACGACCGGATGACGCTTCGACATCAGACACAGGTGTTGGAGGCGTCAGAAAGTTTGGCAGGTCGTGG
>JAYKJF010000022.1:0-17027 GCA_035285785.1 Cyanobacteriota bacterium | reverse complement strand
GGGCCCGCTTGCCCCCCACGGGGCATGGATGTCCTGCAGGGCGGTCACCTCCACGGAGCGGTGTTCCTGCAGGGCGGCGATGCCTTCCACGGCAGCGCGGGCGCCAGCCAGGGTGGTGACGGTGGGCACGTCGTATTCGAGGGCGGCGCGCCGCAGATCCCGATCATCGTGGGCGGCCTGCCGGCCCGCGGGCGTGTTGATCAACAGCTGGATCTGTCCCGAACGGATGGCGTCCTCGATATTGGGCCGCCCTTCATGCACCTTGAGGATGGACTCCACCGTCAGGCCCGCCTCACGCAGCACGGCAGCGGTGCCGCTGGTGGCCACAAGGGCGAAGCCCTTGGCCGCCAGCTCCCTGGCCACGGGCACCAGGGTGGGTTTGTCGCGATCGTGGGTGGAGAGGAACACGGTGCCCGTGGTGGGCAGCGCTTCCCCTGCCGCCAGTTCCGCCTTGGCGTAGGCCTGGCCGAAGGTGTCGGCGATGCCCATCACCTCCCCGGTGGAGCGCATCTCCGGCCCCAGCAGGGTGTCGGAGCCGGGGAAACGCTGGAAGGGCAGCACAGCTTCCTTCACGGTCTGGCGCGGGGGCTGGGGTTCGGCGTGGAGCCCCAGCTCGGCCAGGGTGGCCCCCGCCATCACCTGGCTGGCGATCTTCGCCAGCGGCACCCCGGTGGCCTTCGCCACGAAGGGAACGGTGCGGGAAGCCCGGGGGTTGGCCTCCAGGATGTACACCACCCCGTTCTGCACGGCGAACTGCAGGTTCATCAGCCCCCGCACCTCCAGGGCCCGGGCCAGGTCGGCACTCCAGCCCCGGATGGTGGCCAGGCACTCGGGCGAGAGGCTCACGGCCGGCAGGCTGCAGGCCGAATCCCCGGAGTGCACCCCGGCGGGCTCGATGTGCTCCATCAGCCCTCCGATCACCACCGTGTTGGTGTGATCACAGAGGGCGTCCACATCCACTTCGATGGCGTTTTCCAGGAATTGGTCGATCAACACCGGGTGATCCGGCTCCACATTCACCGCCTCGGCCATGTAGCGGTTGAGTTCGCTCTCGTCGTACACCACCTCCATGGCGCGGCCACCGAGCACATAGCTGGGGCGCACCACCACGGGGTAGCCCACCCGTGCGGCCACCTGGCGCGCTTCGCTCTCACTGCGGGCCAGGCCATTGCGGGGTTGGCGGATCTGCAGCTGGTCCAGGATCTCCTGGAACTGCTCCCGGTCTTCGGCCCGGTCGATGGAGATCGGGGAGGTGCCCCAGAGTGCGGTGCCGGTGGCCTTCCCCTCCGGGCTCTGGAGCCAGCGCATCAGGGGGATCGCCAGCTTCAGGGGCGTCTGGCCACCGAACTGAACGATCAGGCCCTCCGGCCGCTCCGCCTCGATCACATTGAGCACATCCTCCAGGGTGAGGGGCTCGAAATAGAGCCGGTCGCTGGTGTCGTAGTCGGTCGACACCGTTTCCGGATTGCTGTTCACCATCACCGTGGCGAAGCCCCCATCCCTCAGGGCAAAGGAGGCGTGGCAGCAGCAGTAGTCAAATTCGATCCCCTGGCCGATGCGATTCGGTCCGCCCCCCAGGATCATCACCTTGCGTCGATGCTCCGGCTGCACCTCGTCGGCGGCTGGAAGGGGCACCAGGGTGCCGTCGTCCTGGAGCCGCAGCAGGGGCCTTTCATAGGTGGAGTAGTGGTAGGGGGTGCTGGAGGCGAATTCAGCGGCGCAGGTGTCCACGGTCTTAAACACCGCCCGGATGCCGAGCGACTGCCGGTGGCGCCGCATGCTCAGCTCATCGCTTCCCGTGGCCCAGGCCAGTTGGCGATCGGAGTAGCCCAGTTGCTTCAGTTCCAGCAGGGCAGGAGCCTCCAGGTCCACCAGGGCGCGCCCGGCGAGCAGCCGCTGTTCCGCGTCCAGAAGTCCCCGCAGCTTGGCGAGAAACCAGGGATCGATCCCACTCAACCGGTGGATGTCCCCATCGCTGCGCCCGGCGCCCATGGCCGCGCGCACGGCGAGGATGCGGTCGGGGGAGGGAATGCGCAACTGGCGGTCCAGATCGCCGTCGTTGGGGTGCGGCTCGGCCCGGTCGCAGCCCCAGCCGGCCAGGCCCGTTTCCAGGGAGCGCAGGGCCTTCTGAAACGACTCCTCAAAACAGCGGCCGATGGCCATGGCTTCCCCCACCGACTTCATCGAGGTGGTGAGCACGGGGGCGCTGCCACGGAATTTCTCGAAGGCAAAGCGCGGAATTTTCGTCACCACGTAGTCGATGGTGGGTTCAAAGCAGGCGGGTGTGGCCCCCGTGATGTCGTTGATGATCTCGTCGAGGGTGTACCCCACCGCCAGGCGCGCGGCGATCTTGGCGATGGGAAATCCCGTGGCCTTGCTCGCCAGGGCGGAGGAGCGGGACACCCGGGGATTCATCTCGATCACCACCACCGCGCCATCGGCGGGGTTGATGGCGAACTGGATGTTGCTGCCCCCCGTATCCACCCCGATCTCCCGGATGATGGCGATGGACTGATCCCGCAGACGTTGGTATTCCCGGTCGGTGAGGGTCTGGGCCGGGGCCACGGTGATGGAATCCCCGGTGTGCACACCCATGGGATCGAGGTTCTCGATCGAGCACACGATCACCACGTTGTCGGCGGTGTCGCGCATCACCTCCAGCTCGAATTCCTTCCAGCCCAGGAGCGATTGTTCGATCAGGATCTGGGAGACGGGGGAGGCCTCCAGCCCGCTTTTGCAGATGGCCCGGAATTCCTCCGGGTTGTAGGCAATGCCCCCGCCCGATCCCCCGAGGGTGAAGGCCGGACGGATCACCCTGGGGTAGGTGCCGATGGTTTCCCCCACGATCTCCGCTTCCTCCAGGCTGTTGGCAATGCCGGAGGGGCACACCGAGACGCCGATGCGCTCCATCGCCTCCTTGAACAGCAGCCGGTCTTCCGCCTTGCGGATGGCCTCCAGGTTGGCGCCGATCAGCTCCACGCCAAAACGGTCCAGGGTGCCGTTTTCCGCCAGAGCGACGGCCAGGTTGAGGGCGGTCTGCCCCCCCATGGTGGGCAGAAGGGCATCGGGGCGCTCCCGCTCGATCACCCGGGCCACCACCTCAGGGGTGAGGGGTTCGATGTAGGTGCGGTCTGCCAGATCCGGATCCGTCATGATCGAGGCAGGGTTGGAGTTCACCAGTACCACCTCGAAGCCCTCGGCCCTCAGGGCCTTGCAGGCCTGGGTGCCGGAATAATCGAATTCGCAGGCCTGGCCGATCACGATTGGCCCCGAGCCCAGCAGCAGGATGCGACGCAAATCCGTGCGGCGGGGCATGGGGCGTGGGAGGGCAAAACTGTCCCAGCCTCTCATGCGTGCGGCTATCCCGCCCCCCCTTGTCCCCCCACACCCGGGAGGGTGGCTAATCTGATCTGTGAATCAAGACCAACTCCCGGCCGTCGATGAGCGAACTCCAGCGCCTGAAGGGGCTGCTTCCCCCGGAAATGCAGAGCTGGGTGTTCGTGGAAGCCGCTGCCTCCGTGGATCCACCGCTGATCACCCTGGAGGAAATCGGCAGGGATGAGGTGGAGATCCAGGTGGATCTGGAGAAGTGGGACGCCCTCGCCCTCGACCACCGCAACCTCCTCTTCTGGCATGAGGTGGGCAGGGTGCAGAACGATGCCATCCCACGGGATGGTTGGGAGATGGCCGCCCTGGCCATCGGTCTGGGCGGGGCCATCGGAGAGCTCTGGGTGCAGGACGGGTTACTGCTGCTGGTGGCCGCCGGCCTGTCGGGCTTTGCGGGCTACCGCCTCTACCTCAAGAACAACTCGGAGAAGCGCCTGCAGGATGCGATCCAGGCGGATGAGCGGGCCATCGAGCTGGCCTGCCGCTTTGGCTACACCCTGCCCAATGCCTACAAAAGCCTGGGTGGGGCGCTGAAGGAGCTGGTGGAACAGAGCCGCAAGAAACGCAAGCGGGCCTTCTACGAGGATCGGCTGGAAGCCCTGCGCAAGAGTGCGGGCAAGGCCCGGGCCGAAATGGCCCAGCAGGAAGGGTCCCGCCAATCCCTGAGCAGCGAGAACGTGTATGGATAGGCCCACCAGTGAAGACCTGGCCCGGCTGGCGGCGGAGGCCTGTGACGATCGCAAGGCCGTGGACATCCGGCTGATCCGGGTGGAGGACATCTCCTCTCTCGCGGATTGGTTCGTGATCTGCAGCGGCCTCTCCGATGTGCAGGTGCGCGCCATCGCCCGTTCCGTGGAGGATCGCCTGGAGCTGGAAGCCCAGCGTCTTCCCCTGCGGCGTGAGGGGCAGGCGGAAGGCCGCTGGGTGCTGCTCGATTACGGCGAATTGATCGTGCACGTGCTCACGCCCCAGGAGCGGCACTTTTACGATCTGGAGTCGTTCTGGGGCCACGGGGAGCAGCACCGCTACACCCCCCTGGTTCCCCCTGCCTCCGTGGGCTCCACCCTGCGGCTCCCCTGAGCATCCGGCCCCATCCATGCCTTCCGCCAACTCGCCAGGCCCAGGAGCCGATTCCGCCGACACGCCCGTGGCCTGCCCCGTGGCGAAGGAGCAGCGGCCTCTGGAGGAGTACAAGCAGCTGGAGCAGTCCTGGTTTTTCTCCTGGCCCGCCCGGGGCAGCCTGCCCCTGATGCGCTCCCTGGCGGTGGCCTGGCTGCTCCTCCTCCCCCTGGGTGGGGTGGTGGCCAGCGGCAGCTGGAGCCTGCGGGATCACCCGCAGCGGATCGCTGCCGCTGCGTTCACCCTGGCCCTGGGCCTGCCCCTGCTGCTGCTGCTGCGCCAGTGGTTGGGGTGGTCGTACGTCAACCGCCGCCTGGTGTCTGAGAAGGTGGAGTATGAAGAATCCGGCTGGTATGACGGCCAGGTGTGGGAGAAGCCCCTGGCCTGGCGCCAGCAGGATCTTCTGGTGGCCCGTCACCAGGTGGGGCCCGTGCTGTTGCGGCTCCGCCGGGGGATCTTCTGGATTCTTCTGATGATGGGGGTGGGAACGGGCCTCTGTCAGGCTCTCTGAAGTTCCGCCCTACGGCGTTCGCCAAGAGCCGTTCTCGCCCACCATGTCCCTGTCCACCAGCTTCTCTGGGGCCACCCGGTCCCTGGTGTCTCCCCTCAGGGTGCGCCTGCTGCGGGATGGCATTCCGGAATCCAGCCATCAGGTGCATGTGGTGGTGTGCGATGCCCGGGGACGGGTGTTGATGCGCGCGGGCGATCCCCAGCTCCTCACCTTTGTGCGGTCGGCCCTCAAGCCTTTCCAGGCCACGGTGTATGTGGGCAGCGGTGCTGCGGAGCGCTACGGGGCCGGGGAGCGGGGGCTGGCCATCGCCTGCGCCTCCCATGCGGGCACCACGGCCCATGCCAGGGAAGCCTTTCGCCTGCTGTGGGGGGCTGAGCTGGAGGTGGAGCACCTGCAATGCCCACCGCCAGGGGAGGGCCGGAGCGCCCTGCAGCACAACTGCTCGGGGAAGCACGCCGCCTTCCTGGCGGCCTGTCGCCTGCTCCACTGGCCCCTGGAAAGCTATCTCCAGGTGGAGCACCCCCTGCAGCAGGAGGTGCTGAAACGGGTGGGGGAGCTGCTGGCGTTGCCCCCGGCCGAACTGGTGGTGGCCCGGGACGATTGCGGCGCCCCGACCCTGCAATTGCAGCTGGCCCAGATGGCCCTGCTCTTCGCCCATCTGGGGGCCGGAACCCAGGCCGATCTGGAGAGCCTCAGCCGGGCCATGCTCACCCACCCGGAGCTGGTGGCCGGCGAGGACCGTTTCGATACGGAACTCATGCGCCGGGCCCATGGGCAGGTGGTGAGCAAGGGCGGAGCGGAGGGTGTTCAGTGCCTCAGCCGGGTGGGGGAAGGGTTGGGTGTGGCCATCAAGGTGGAGGACGGGTCCACCCGCGCCAAGCAGGCCGTGGCCCTGCATGTGCTGCAGCATCTGGAGTGGCTCACCCCCATGACCCTGGAGGAGCTGGGCGAGCGCTTTCTGGTTCCTGCTCCCCACCTGAAGCTGGAGGTGCATGGAGACCTGCGGACCTGATCCAGTCCTCCCGGGGGGACCCCCTGCCTGGTAAGATCAATCCATACCGCGGGGTAGAGCAGTCTGGTAGCTCGTCGGGCTCATAACCCGAAGGTCGCGAGTTCAAATCTCGCCCCCGCCACCAATCCAGCATGCGGTCAAGGTTTCACCTGGCCCTTGTACCGAAACCCACCTCGATCGGGTGGGTTTTTTGTTGGTCTGGGTCGGTGGTGTCTGCACCGAGAGGATCGATCAGGCCCCCCGGATCAGACCCCCAACGCCTGGTGATAGAAGCGGTGGAGCCGTTGCATGTCCCAGAAGGGGGTGGGCTCGTTGTTGGTGAAACAGGCCGCATGTTGATAGCGGCGAAAGAGCGCATCATCGTTGTCGATGGTGACGATGGCTTCAATGAGGTCTTCCGTGGAGGAGAAGTCCATGGCATTGATGAAGGAATCTGGAGAGAAATCCTTGGTCACGTCTGGATTTCCCCAGTAAATCGGGATGGCACCTGCCAGCAGCGGATCCAGAATCTTTTCTGTGGTGTAGCCGGGAGCGCTTTCGTTTTCAAAGGCAATATTAAATTTATAGTGATGGAGGAATTTGATTTTGTTGTCTACTTTGTAGCCCGTATTGTTCATCCATCGTCCGGCCGAATCAACGGTTTTGTATTGGCTTAGGGCGTGAAAGAATTCGTTTCGTTTTTGTGGTTTGCCATTGCCAAAAACAAAGCTGCAAAAGCGCTCCCTGGGTTCGGGGAAGGCTGTGTCTTCGGGGCGATTCAGCAGGATAGCCAGCATGGAGTCTGTGCCTTCGGGAAGGCCCAGGCCGCGGGACTGGTACCAGGCGTGGTAGATATAAACAGGTAGGCGGAGGTTGCGAGGATCGTCAGTGGGATCGAAGCTGATGGCGTAATCGCACGCTGAGAAGTCGGGCTGGACATTTTCACCTGTGTAAAATATTTTTCGACAGTTGTATTTTTTATGGCGCTCGCCAAAAACGGAATAAATGAGAACGTCGGGCCAGAACCTGGTGAGCTTGTAGCGGATTCCGCAAAGATCAAGCGTGTGGGTGAAAAAATTATTTTTAGGATCGAAGTCTGCCCAGAAATCGTCAAACCACAAACGAATCATGTCAATTGCTACCCTTCTTTGCCAATCTTTTCATTGGATCGTAAGTTGAGCTTGTCGGATCTGGCAAGATCCGGCCCCGATCGGGTGCTGGATTGATGGCTTCACAGACTCGATGGCTGGCCTCCGGGGATCCGGTGGATGTGGTTGTGGTGGGAGCCGGGGCCTGTGGCGGTGTAGCCGCCATGGTGCTCGCGGAAGCGGGATTGCGGGTGCTGGTGCTCGATGGGGGCCCGGATCTCCCCCCCGAGCGCGCCCTGGGCCGTGAACCCCTCAACAGCCTGCGGCGTCTGGCCTTTCTCTCCAGCGGCCGGAACCCCATTCAGGCCAACCACCCCGGCTATTGGAAGCACAATCCCGAGCTCTACATCGACGAGCGCCTCCACCCCTATCGCGCCCCCGCGGATGCCCCATTCCAGTGGACCCGGGGCCGCCAGGTGGGAGGGAAGAGCCTCACGTGGGGGGGCATCACGCTCCGGCTTTCGGATTACGAGTTCAAGGCCGGGCAGTGGGATGGGCGCAGCCCCTGCTGGCCCATCGGTCACGACGACCTCGACCCCTATTACACCCGATTGGAAGGTCTGCTCGGGGTGCACGGCCAGCGGGATGGCCTGCCCCAGCTCCCCGACGGACACACCCGTCCTCCCCTCCCCCTCACCCCTGGGGAGCGCCTTCTGCAAGAGGCGGTGGGTCGGGAGCTCGGCCTTCCCCTGATTCCCTCCCGGGGATTTGCCAAGGGGCCCTCCCTCCCCGGCCAGCCCCGGGCCTGGCCCGCCTCCAGTGCCCAGGGATCCACCCTGGCCCGCGCCCTGGCCACCGGTCGGGTCCGGGTCTGTCCCCACACCGTCGTCAGCCATCTCTGGATGGATGCCAGCGGTGAGCGGGCCCAGGGTGTGGTGGCAGTGGATGGCCGCACCGGCGAGCGGGTGAAGGTGACGGCGGATCTGGTGGTGCTCTGTGCCTCCACCATTGAAACCCTGCGCATCCTTCTGTTGTCGCAGGAGGGGCTGGATGGCCCGCCCCTGGTGGATCCCTCCGGAACGCTCGGCCGCCACCTGATGGATCACATCTCCACCAGTTGTTTTTTCAGCCTTCCGGTGCCCGGATCCCCCGCCGCTGTGGCCGAACTCTCCGGTGCAGGCAGCTGCTTCCTCCCCAACACCCTCTTTGGCGAGCATGGCGCCGTTGATTTTTCCCGCGGCTATGGCCTCTGGGCGGCGATTCAACGGTTTGATCCCCCATCCTTTCTCAAGCGACGGCCGGATCAGGCCCTGGGTTTCCTCATCGGCCACGGTGAGGTGCTTCCCTCGGCCGAGAACCGCGTCAGTCTCTGCCCCGATCAGCGCGATGTGCACGGCTTGCCCATTCCCCTGATCGCCTGCCGCTGGGGTGCGAACGAGCGGGCCATGGTGGCCCATATGGAGCACCGGATGCAGGCCGTGGTGGCGGCCGCGGGAGGGGAGATCCTGCCGGTGCAAGACCTGATGGTGTTTCCCCTGCTGGAGCCGTGGTTGAAGACCCGGCCAGCCCTCGGTGGCGGTGCCGCCCCCCCCGGCTACTACATCCACGAGGTGGGTGGGGCCCCCATGGCCGCCCAGGAGGAGGCCGGGGTTGTGAACCCCACCAATGCCTGCTGGCGGGCCCCCAACGTGCTGGTCACCGATGGGGCCTGCTGGCCGAGTTCGGGTTGGCAGAGTCCCACCCTCACCCTGATGGCCCTCACCTGGCGGGCCTGTGCCGCCGCCCTGGGTGAGCAACCACACACCTGAACGGGCATCTGGTGTTCTTCACCACAGAACCCTTGCCCGCCACCCCGCATACTGACGGGGCGACCTTTAAACGGGTCGGGCAAGGGAGAAATCAAGGACGGAGGTTGGCCCCTCCGTCTTTTTTTTGTGCATCCAACTCCCCGAATCACGCTCCCCCAGCAGGTGGTTCACGCCAGGGGATTGCCGCCGGGCGGGCCCGGACGGTTCAGGGATCGGGGTTGGGCCCGCCGAGGCTCAGGGCTCGGTGAACAGGCCGGACAGATAGTGGTCCTTCACGGTTCTGTCGGGGGAGCCGTTCTGGAAGAGGAAGCCCGCCAGGGCTGAGGTGATCACGCTGTACTGATCCCAGTTGGGATGGTTGCGGATGAATTCCCGCATGCCTTCAAACAGGGCCTCGGGTACCTCGGCCTCCAGGCTCACGCTGGGAGCCACAGGAGCGAAGAGGGTGGACCCCTCCGAGCGGAGAGCGCCGTTGGTGGAATGGGGCGTTTCCGACTCCTTCACAAAAGGTCCGTGGGCGCAGTCCCCCCACTACGCCACACACAAGCCGTTTTCGTCAAAGCCGTGCAAGGAATTGGAAAAAGACTCCCTCCCGTCTTGAGATTCCTTTGCTGGGAAGGGGTGTGCCGTTCAGGGAGAGCCGCCTGCCGGCGATGGAAACCGTTCTCAAATTTTGTCAAGGGGGGCGGGAAAACGGGTGCTCTTTCCACAGGAGCCGGTGGTGGCAGAGGGCTTGATGATCGGGATTGGGGAAAACCCGTGGATGCCCTGGGGGAAACGGGGGGGGCATGGGGAAAAGCCCGATCCATAGGAATGACTGACCAGTCGCGCTGAACCTCCCCTGCCCCAGGTTGAGACGGGGTCCGGTCAGCGTTTCCGCAGCGTTTCCGGGCCCAGCGGGTGATGGGCATGGGGATAGGGCGGATGGTGGTGGTGATCGTCAGGACCATGGGTGTGGGCAGGCATCTCGCTCTGGCAGGCGCCGGTGCATTCCTTCTCACAGAGCTGGCAGCTTTCCATGGAGCCCTCCACATGGTGGTGGTGGCTGTGCTGGGGGTAGCCCACCTCCGTCTCAAAGCCCAGCACCTGGGCCCGGTATTTGCAGAGGGAACAATTCATGGCGTTCGTGCCCTCCAGCACCTCCAGCAGGCGATCCTGAAAGGTGCTGAGCACCTGGGGATGGTCTCCCAGGTAGGAGGCATGGAGCAGCTCCACCTCCGGGTGGTCTGCGGCCACGGCCTGGCTGTGCTGCACGATCCGACTCACCAGCACGCCCGAAAACAGGAAATAGGGGAACACCACCAGGCGCCGATAGCCCAGCTTCATCACCTTTCTCAGGCCCGGTTCCACCAGGGGAAAGGTGACTCCGGAGTAGAGGGTTTCCCCCCAGCCAAAGCCGAACCCTTCCACCAGCATGCGGGTGACCTTGGCCACGTTCGAGTTGGCATCAGGATCGGACGATCCCCGGCCCACCACCACCAGCAGGGTGTCGTGGAGGGGCACCGGCTCCTTGCCTTCCGTGGCCCCCTGGCGATCGGCCTCTTCCAGGCAGTGCCGGATCCGGGCTCCGGCGGCCTGGATCATGCCCAGATCCACGCCCAGCTCCCGTCCGTAATCCACCCGCAGCCCCGTCTCCGCGGCAAAGGTGTTGAGCACGGAGGGAATGTCGTTTTTGGCGTGGCCTGCGGCGAAGAGCATGGCCGGCAGCGCCAGAACATGCTGGACGCCCCGCTCCTGCAGTTTCTCCAGCCCATCGCGGAGGATGGGCCTGGCAAATTCCAGGTAGCCGTGGGCCACCGGCACCGGATGGAGCCTGGCTTCGAGTTGCCGCGCCAGGTTGGCGAATTCGTCCACGGCCAAGCGGTTTCGGCTGCCATGGCCGCAGATCAACACCCCGATGGGGCCATGGGGCCCCTGCAGGGGTGGGGCTGGACTGAGGGGGAGGGAGGGGGTCATGGAGCCATCCACATGGACCGACCCTATTCCGCCCGACCTTAGATTCGAAGCAGCGTCCAGTGCCGTGACCCTTCGTCTTCCCCCCTACCAACCCCTTCCTCCACCCGATCCGCGCCAGGCGCTGATCGAGGTGCGGGTGGCCGATCTCCAACCCACCCAGATGTGCGTTGGATTGGCGGAGGTGCGCAGTCGGCAGCAGGATTTCCTGACGGACAGTGCCAAGGAGCGCCTCTCCTATCTGGCCACCAAGCCCGTCCCCCTGGTGATGGGGGCGGCTGGAGCGCTCTGGATGGTGGACCGGCATCACCGCCTGCGGGGCCTGGTGGAACTGGATCCGGGCGCCACGGCCTTTGGCTATGTGGTGCTGCAGATGGCCGATGCCGGCCCCGCCGAGGTGCTGGCGGAACTGGAGCGACGGGGCTGGCTTTACCTCTATGACGGGCGGGGAGTGGGTCCCCAACCCAGCACGGCCCTGCCCCAACGGCTCCTGGATCTGCAGGATGATCCCTATCGCAGCCTGGTGTGGAAGCTGAAGCGGGAGAAGCGCATCGCTCCCGAGCCCCTGATCCCGTTCCATGAATTTCGCTGGGGGGCCTGGCTCCGCAGGCGCCCCCTGCCGCCGTTCAGCTCCGAGCGGCTGGACCCGGCCCTGCCCAGGGCCCGGGCTCTGGTGGTGTCTCCTGCGGCTTCCCACCTGGCGGGTTGGCTGGGAGCAACGGCTGGTTAGCTCTCCCCGGAGACCGGCATGATGGAGCCATTGGAACTGCCCTGGGAGGAGGATGGAGGCTTCACCGTTCGACGACGTCGCGAAGGACGTCAGTGAGATGTCCGGCGATGAGCCGTCCTCCCGACGGTCGCGCCGCCGCTTCCGGATCCTGTTTGACGGCGGGGCGATCGCCCTGTTTTCCATCTTTTTGGTTCATCTCATTCCTGTCCTGCTCAAGACCAATCCCACCAGCAGCCAGTGGTTGGGTGAGTTTGTGGATGTGTTGGTGAATGAAGGGCTCCTGGCCTTTCTGGGCTTTGTTCTCTTGCACCTGGCTGGCTTCATCCAGCCCTCCCACGACCGTCTGCGACGTCGGCTCCGCATGGCCAAACGTCTCGCCGTTCTGGCGGTGGTTGGCTATCTCCTTCTGGTGCCCCTGCAGATCTGGAGTTCCGTTGGATCGTTTGCATCGGCCCAGTCCACAAGGGCGAGGTATCTGGAGCAGGGGGCGCGCCTCTCGGAAATCCGCGAAGCGCTGCAGGGTGCCAGCGGCGTCGAGGATCTGAATGTGCGCCTGCAGTCGCTGCTGCAACCAGCCCTCACCAGCGAACAGATCGCCCAGCCCTTTCCCGAGTTGCGCAATCGTCTTCTGACGGATAACGACGTCCAGCAGCAGAAGTTGAATCTACTTCTCATGAAGAATGCGGACGGTGGGGATTTCTTCGCCGCGATTGTTCGGGTGGGCTCCGCCCTGGGCTGGGCCGTGGCCTTTGCCTGCGGCGCCGTTGGCTGGGGATCCCACTCCACGTTGATCGAGCGCCTGCGCCGCCGTGGGCGGTCAGGGTGAGATTGGCTCCCTAAGGGCGATTTCGGGGCGGCTCGCCACTTCCCTGGTGGAGCAGGGTGTCCCAGCGGCGGAACCGGTGCCCCAACCGCCAGGCGATCAGGGAGGTGATGGCAGCCGCCAGCCCAAGGGCCGGGGAGGGCCACAGGGCCACCGCCAGCAGGCTCAGCCAGGGCACGACCCCCAGCCAGGGCCCCCAGCGGCGCAGATTGGCGCGGGCACCGGAGCAGGCCCGGCACTGTTCCGTGTGGCTGTGATAGCGCTCCATCAGACTCACCCGGTCCTGGCGGGGCGGCAGGGGCTCCCCGGGGAACGGGGAGCCGCCGTGCTCCACCACCCACTGGTGCAGGGCCAGTACATAGCGATCCGCCTGGCTGGCCAGATAGCAGCTGCGCGCCAGCTGGGCACTGCCTCCCCGCTGGGCCAGCACCCGCTCCTGCCAATGGAGAAACAGCTGGTCGTCCTCCAGCACCACATGGTTGGCGAGATGCTGCAGCCACAGGGGGCGCAGGCGCAGCAGCAGGGGGGGCAGGGGCGAGCGGAACTGGAAGGGAAAGCGGGCAAAGATCCGGCAGCCCCCCGGCCGGATCGGCGTGACGTACACCACCGTGAGGATGCGGGCAAAGGCGGGGGCCGTCAGGTCGTGCCACATCAGGCAGGGGGCCAGGAAGCGGGTGCTCTGGCGGCCGAGCTTGCCCCTCCGGGGGCCCTCCTCCCAGAGGCCGGAGAAGCCGCCCGCATCCGCGTGGAGAAGCTGGAGCTCCACCGGCCCCGCATTTTCCCGGCGCCCCACCGTGCCGTGATGGGTGAAGGGCACATGGCTCACATCGAGCACGTTCTCCAGCACGGTGAGGGCGTCGTAGGGCAGGTCGCGGAAGGTGTCCTGCACGGTCCAGGGGCGCTCGCCGGCAGCCGGGGGCTCCTCGAGCTGGGGCACCAGGGGCAGGGGCACGGCCGTACTGGTGTCGGGATCTCCGGCGAACACGAACAGCAGGCCCTGCCCGGTGGCGGTGGCGTAGGTGCGGCAGTGGCTGCGGCTGCTGCGCAGGCGCGGTGCTTCGCCGTTGTCCCCCGCGCCCTCCCGGTTGGCCTGGGGAATGGCTGTGCAGGCGCCGTCGCCCCGGAAGGTCCAGCCGTGGTAGGGGCATTCCAGCTCGCCCGCCCCGTTGAGCCGGCCTTCCGAGAGGGGCACCAGCCGGTGGGGGCATACATCGGCAAAGGCCCTCCACTGCTGGGCGGCCTGATCCCACCAGAGCACCAGGTCGTCGCCCAGCAGGGTGAAGGCCTTGGGGCGGGAGCGATCGAGATCCACCAGGTAGGCCACCGGATACCAGCTCCGGCGCCAGGGAGACGCAGCGGATTCAAGGGGGTTGGGGCCCATGGGACGGGTGGGGGAGCCGGCGTTGAAGGGGGGCTCCGGCGGGGCACCATCATGGCGGCCCCCCTCGACGATCGCCGACCCCTGTCCCCCACGACCGATGCTCTTCCGTCTTGACCCCCTGCTGCTCGAAAGCGACGTGGCCCAGTTGCGCCAGCGGCTGGACGCCTCCCCCCCGGAGGACTGGCATCCCGGCCAGGCGACGGCCGGTTGGCATGCCCGCCTGGTGAAGAACAATCGCCAGCTGGATCGCCAGTGCCCTCTCCATCAGACGCTGGAGGGGGAGGTGCGCACCGCCCTCTGGGCCCATCCCCTGTTGCAGGCGGCCGCCTTTCCCCGCTCCATCCACGGCCTGCTCTTCAGCCGCATGGCGGCCGGGGAGGGCTATGGGCGCCATGTGGACAACGCCTGGATGGCAGGGGGGCGGGCCGACCTCTCCTTCACCCTCGCCCTCTCCGACCCCGACACCTACGGCGGCGGTGATCTGGTGCTGGACCATCCCCAGGGGGAGGAGCGGATCCGGTTGCCGGCCGGCCACGCGATCGTGTATCCCAGCACCAGCCTGCACGCGGTGGAGCCGGTGAGCTGGGGGGAGCGGCTGGTGGTGGTGGGGTGGATCGAGAGCCGCATCCGCCATGGTGAGCAGCGGGAACTGCTCTTTGAATTGGATACGGCCCGGCGGGCGCTCCATGGGCAGGAGGCAACGGGGGAGGTGTTCGACCTGATCAGCCGCAGCTACAGCAACCTGCTGCGCTGGTGGGAGCGATGAGTGCGGCGGCGAGTGCCGTGGCGGGGGCCGCCCTGGCGGGGTTGGCGGCGGGCCTGGTGAATGCCCTGGCCGGCGGGGGATCGTTGATCAGCTTTCCCGCCCTCACCGCCCTGGGCCTGCCGCCCCTGGTGGCCAATCTCACCAACACCGTGGCGCTCACCCCCGGCTATTTCGGAGCGGCCTGGGCCCAGCGGCGGGATCTGGGGCAGCAGGGGGCCCGGTGCCTCTGGCTGGTGCCGCTGGCCCTGGCGGGTGGCGTGGCGGGCGGGCAGCTGCTGCTGGGCAGCGATGAGCGGTTGTTCCGGGCCCTGGTGCCCTGGCTGATTCTGCTGGGATCGGCCCTGGTGGCCCTGCAGACGCCGCTGCGCCGCTGGCTTTCCGCCAGTCCCATGGCCAGCGGCGACGCTGGAGTGCCCCTCCTGGCCGGTGCCCTGGTGGCCATGGCGGCGGTGTATGGCGGTTATTTCGGCGCCGGGCTCAGCGTGATCCTGCTGGGGGTGCTGGCGATCACCCTCCCGGATTCCCTCATCCGTTTGAACGGCCTCAAGCAGCTGCTGGCCCTCGCCGCCAATGGGGGCGCGGCGCTGGTGTTTCTGGCCAGCGGCCAAGTGGCCTGGCCGCCGGCCCTCGCCCTCGCCCTGGGGGCCCTGGTGGGCGGGGGGCTGGGGGGTCGGCTGGCCGGCCGCCTGGCGGGGGAGAGCCTGCGCTGGTGGGTGGTGGCCCTGGGGACGGCCATCGGCCTGTGGTTTCTGTGGCGCTGAAGCGTGCCCTACCCCACGAACCGCCCGTAGAGCCAGCGCACGAAGCCCCCGAGCACGGGCACGGGCCCGAAGGTGGGGCCCACGAAATCGAAGTAGTCGCGGTGGTCGCAGATCTTGCCGGCCCCATCCAGCAGCAGCCGGGAGGCGCCGGGGTAGACGAACTCGATGCCTTTGATTTTCAGCCCCATCTCCCACTCGATGAAGGCCACATCGCCGTTGAGGGCCACGGCGCCGGGCACCAGGCTCACGTCATCGCAGCGTTTCACCAGCCCCTCCTGGGCCTGGAGGTAGGCCTCGATGCCCCGGTGCTCCTGGGTGGGGTCCTGGAAGTGCACGTTGTCGGCATAGAGGGCCCGCCATTGGTCGGCCGTGGGGGCCGGCCTGCCGTAGGGCTTGGTGAAGAGGGCGCGCAGGGCGTCGGCATCCATGGGGCCGGGGCGGTTGGGGCCGACCGTAGCCAAAGGAAAGCCCCCGGTGGGAGCCGGGGGCCGGGGTGTTCTCAGACGCGCCACTCCGCGCGTCTTTGTTCAGTGTGCCACTCAACCTTCGACTTTCACAGTCACCGTGGTGGCCTTCTGGGCCTTGGGGGCCCTCACCGTGAGCAGACCGCCCTGGTAGCGGGCCTCCAGCCCTTCGCGCTCGATGGGTTGGGGGAAGCGGAAGCTGCGGCTCCAGGTGCCGTAGCGGAACTCGCTGATCAGGGGGTTCCTGGGCTTCTCCGCCACGGCCACCGGCTGGGCGCCCTCGGACACCGGCTCACCGGCCTCGGGGGCGGGGGGCACGGGCACCTGGCGGGGGTTGCGGCGCTCGGCACTGATCACCAGTTGGCGATCGGTGGCCTTGACGTCGATGGCGTCCTTGTCGACGCCGGGGAGTTCCAGCACCACCTCGTAGGCCTCGGGCGTTTCATGCACTTCGGCGGCGGGCACCCGCTCGGCGGTGTGCAGTTGCTGGCTGAGCTGCTGTTCGATGCGGTCGAAGAGGTCGAAAGGGGAAGAGGAACGAAGGGTCAACATGGTTGGGATGGCGAGGGTTGGAAGGTCGGGGCCGTCGATCGCCCCCGGTGCACACACTTTCGGGGCGATGGCTGGAGCGCCGGGTGGGGCCAACCGAAGGAATCGATCCGGTCGCCCCCACCCCGTACGGCAGACCGGACCGCAGGGCGTGGGGACCGAACCGGAGGCCCCGGGACGGGATCAGCCGCCAGAAGCGGCTCCCCACCGCTGGTGCGCGGGGCGAAATGGCGCACAATCCGGTCGATGGGCCTGCTCTGCCGATTCGCGCGTTCCAGGGGATCCCTCCAGAGCCTTGCGCCCTGGAGTGCCGTGGGCCCTGCCGTGGTGCGGGCGCTGGCGCTCCTGGCACCCCTCGGGGGGTGGGTGGCCTGGGCGGGAGATCGGCCCTTGGGGGTGGAAGCGGCGGCCTGGCCCCTGGCGGAGATGGCCCGTTATGGCCCCCCGCGCGCAACGGTGCCGGGTCTGGCCGGTTTCGCTGATCTGCGCCCGGGGGATTGGGCCTATGGCGCCCTGGCCCAGCTGGTGCGGCAGGAGGGCTGCGGGGGCGCTGGGGCTCGGGCGGCTCTGGAGAACCAGCGGCCCCTGAGCCGGGCCGAGGCGGCGGGGCTGCTGCAGGTCTGTCTGGCACAGGCGGCTGTGCGCACCGATGGCCTGCAGGCACTGACACAGCACTTCCAGGGGGAGCTGGCCCAG
>JAYKJF010000021.1:0-67891 GCA_035285785.1 Cyanobacteriota bacterium | reverse complement strand
CCCCTAAACCCCCCGATTCTTTATCATGGCTCGCGAGAAGTTTGAGAGGAACAAGCCTCACGTCAACATCGGCACCATCGGTCACGTTGACCACGGCAAAACCACCCTCACGGCTGCCATCACCAATGTGCTCTCCAAGAAGGGCATGGCGAAGGCCCAGAAATACGACGACATCGACGGTGCTCCTGAAGAGCGTGAGCGCGGCATCACCATCAATACGGCCCACGTTGAGTACGAGACGGAAAATCGGCACTACGCCCACGTGGACTGCCCCGGCCACGCCGACTATGTGAAAAATATGATCACCGGCGCCGCTCAGATGGACGGCGCCATCCTGGTGGTTGCCGCCACGGACGGTCCCATGGCCCAGACGAAGGAGCACATCCTTCTGGCCAAGCAGGTGGGTGTGCCCGCCCTCGTCGTGGCTCTCAACAAGTGCGACATGGTGGATGACGAGGAAATCCTCGAACTCGTTGAGCTGGAAGTTCGTGAGCTCCTGAGCGGCTACGACTTCCCTGGCGATGACATTCCCGTGGTTCGCGTCTCCGGGCTCAAGGCTCTGGAAGGCGACAAGGAATGGGAAGCCAAGGTGGAAGAGCTCATGGTGGCGGTTGATGATTCCATCCCCGAGCCTGAGCGTGAGGTGGATAAGCCTTTCCTGATGGCTGTGGAAGACGTGTTCTCCATCACCGGCCGCGGCACCGTGGCAACCGGCCGGATCGAGCGCGGAAAGGTCAAGGTGGGCGAAACGGTGCAGATCGTGGGCATCAAGGACACCCGCGAGACCACTGTGACCGGTGTGGAAATGTTCCGGAAGCTGCTCGATGAGGGTATGGCCGGAGACAACGTGGGTCTGCTGCTGCGCGGTGTCCAGAAGGAGGACATCGAGCGGGGCATGGTGCTGGTGAAGCCCAATTCCATCAAGCCCCACACCAAGTTCGAAGGCGAGGTGTATGTGCTCAAGAAGGAGGAAGGCGGCCGCCACACTCCCTTCTTTGCCGGTTACCGCCCGCAGTTCTACATCCGCACCACGGATGTGACGGGTCAGATCACTGCCTTCACTGCGGATGACGGCACCAATGTGGAAATGGTGATGCCCGGCGATCGCATCAAGATGAGCGCTGAGCTGATCTGCCCCGTTGCTATCGAACAGGGCATGCGCTTCGCCATCCGCGAGGGTGGACGCACCATCGGTGCTGGCGTGGTTTCCAAGATCGTGGAATGACAGGCTGGTAGCAGCTTGGCGGGTGGGGGCTACTCCACCCGCTTCCCCGCCTTCCCCCCGAACCTCGACAATCCACCTCCTCTCCCGCCCGGGTTCCCATGACCACCTCCATCCCTCAGCAGAAAATCCGGATCCGCCTGAAGGCGTTTGATCGGCGCATGCTCGATCTGTCCTGCGAAAAGATCATCGAAACGGCGGACCACACGGCTGCCACGGCCATCGGTCCGATTCCGCTGCCCACCAAACGAAAGATTTATTGTGTTCTCCGTTCGCCGCACGTGGATAAGGATTCCCGCGAACATTTTGAGACCCGCACCCATCGTCGGATCATCGATATCTACAGCCCAAGCTCAAAAACCATCGATGCGCTGATGAAGCTTGATCTTCCCAGTGGAGTGGACATTGAGGTCAAACTCTGACCGGGACGCATCCCCCTGGCGTCCTTTCTAGGATGGATCGGTTCGAACATTGAAGAAGAGGTGAAAGGCTTGGTCCCTCCCCACCATCCTCCCGCCATTGGCCGCCAGTCTGGCTCCAGCCTCTTCTTCTTTGCTGCGGATTCGTCGGATCAGGCTTGTGAGTGATTTATCCGTTCGGGAACTTCCGCTGTTCCCCCTTCCTGATGTGGTTCTCTTTCCTCAGGAAGTTTTGCCTCTCCATATTTTTGAGCCTCGTTACCGCATGATGTTGCGTACGGTGATGGCGGAGGATCGTCGCTTTGGCGTTCTGCGCTGGGATCCGCAACAGCAACGCATGTCTTCGATTGGGTGCTGCGCCGAGATCCTTCATTGCCAGGGTCTGGAAGACGATCGCAGCAACATCGTGACCATGGGACAACAGCGGTTCCGCGTGCTCAAGATTCTGCGGGAAACGCCCTTCCGTGTGGCCATGGTCAGCTGGGTCGAAGATGAGGTGTCCGACTCCGCAGATGAGCTTCAGGCCCTCACCCAGGACGTGACCCAGGCCCTTCGCGATGTGGTGGAACTCACGGGAAAGCTGGTGGGTAAAACCACTGTTCTGCCCGATGATCTTCCCGATCTGCCCCGGGAATTGTCCTACTGGATCGGTTCCCATCTCGGAGGGCCCGTTGCCGACCACCAGCAAGCTTTGCTGGAGATCATGGACACGGGAGAGCGCTTGCGGGAGGAACTCAACCTCTTGGATCAAACCCGTCGCCAGCTCGCCGCTCGGACCGTTCTGAAGGACACCTTCTCCACGGGCGACAGCAACGACGAGGACAACGGGTGAGCACGGTCCCTTCAGGCCCGTCCTGGCTCATCCCCCTGGTGTTGGCGGGTGGGACGGTGGTCTCCATCGCCGCGGCCTGTCTCTGGCTGTCGTCTGCCCGACGCTACCGGGGCTCCCAGAGCGTTGCTGAGGCTTACGACCGCTGGACCCAGGATGCTCTTCTGGAGCGTCTCTGGGGGGATCACGTTCACCTGGGCCACTATGGCGATCCCCCTGGCTCCCGCGACTTTCGCCAGGCCAAAGCCGACTTTGTGCATGCACTTGTGCGTTGGAGTGGTTTGGACCAACTGCCACCCGGCAGCACCGTGCTGGATGTGGGCTGCGGCATCGGCGGCAGCGCCCGCATCCTCGCCCGCGACTATGGCCTGAATGTGCTCGCCATCAGCATCAGTTCAGGGCAGATTGCCCGCGCCAGGGCCTTGACCCCACCCGCTCTCGAACCGCATTGCCGGTTCGCCGTCATGGACGCCCTCGATCTTGCGCTGGACGAGGGGACCTTCGATGCGGTCTGGAGTGTGGAGGCCTCCCCCCACATGCCGGACAAGCAGCGTTACGCGGATGAACTCCTGCGGGTGCTCAAGCCCGATGGCGTGCTGGCGGTGGCTGACTGGAATCGCCGGGATCCCAGCGACGGCCCCTACTCCCCTTTTGAGATCTGGGTGATGCGTCAGCTGCTGGAGCAATGGGCCCATCCCGAATTCGCCAGTATCCGCTCCCTCACGGCCAATCTCCACAACAGCTGCTGGAACAGGGGTCTGGTGGTGGAGAGTGCCGATTGGACCCCTGCCACCGTTCCATCCTGGCGGGAATCGATCCTGGAAGGGTTGCGACGGCCCGGAGCCATTCTCGGCCTCGGGCCAGGAGCTGTCCTGCAGGGGTTGCGCGAAACCCCCACCCTGCTTCTGATGGATTGGGCCTTTCGTCACGGCCTCATGCAATTCGGCGTCTTTCGCGCTCAGAGGTCGCCCACGTCCCCGTCCTGAAGGGTGTCCAGGGGATAGGTGCCGAACAGGGCCAGGTGTTCGCACAGGGGTCTGAGCTGATCCAAGGCCAGCTCCAGGGGACCGGCTCCATGGGGGGGCAGCACCAGGTCCACAAAGAAGATGTATTCCCCCATCTCCCGTTTTGACGGCCTGGATTCAATGCGGCTCATGTTCAGCCCATGGGCCGCAAAGCAAACCAGCGCCTGGAGCAGGGCCCCCGGCTGGTTGGAGCGCAGGGAGAAGGCCAGGCTGGCCAGGGGCCCCGTGTCCTCGCGTGCGTTGCGTTGCAGCAGCAGGAAACGGGTGCAGTTGCCTGGCACATCATTGACGGGATAGGCCAGCACCTCCAGTTCATGGTCGCGGGCGGCCTCCCGGGAGGCGATGGCCGCCCGAAAACGGCTCCCCTTCACCAGGCGGGCGGCCTCTGCTGTGGAGCTGGTGGGCAATTGGAGGGCGCTGGAGAGGTGTTCGCCGAGCCACAGGCTGCACTGGGCCAGAGCCTGGGGATGGGAGAGCACCTCACTGATCCCTTCGATGGGCCCGCTTCCCAGGAGGGCGTGACGGATCGGCAACACCAGCGCCCGACGCACCGCCAGCTCCGGATGCTCCCAGAGGGCATCCATGCAGGTGCTGACTCCCCCCTCGACGGAATTCTCCACCGGAACCACGGCGGCCTCACAGGTGCCGGCGGCGAGCGCCTGGATCACGGCGCGAATGCCCTGCTGGGGAACCAGTTCCGCCTGCAGACCTTCCCGTGCGGCCAGTTGCCTTGCGGCCTGCTCCCCATAGGTGCCGGCTGGACCCAGGTAGGCGAGGCGCATGGTGAGGGAAGGGGGCTTCGTAGGATCATGCCCTGCCGGCTTCCCCTGGCCATGTCCCTGGCCTTCAGCTCCAGCCAGCAGCTTGTTCTGCCCATCACCGAAGGCATCGATCTCTTGCCGGCTTATCTCCGGGACGAACAACGGGTTGTGGCCTCCCTGCTGGATCCCAACCATCTGGTGGCCCTCGGCCCGGGCCATTACCGCTACAGGGTGACGAAGGTGCAGGTGTTCCAGCTGCAGATCCAGCCGATCGTCGAATTGCAGACCCACCATCGGGGCGATCGTCTGGAGCTGGAGGCCGTGGATTGCCAGCTCGAGGGCCTGGGTCTGGTGGATGACTTTCAGCTGGGTCTGAAGTCCTGGCTTCAGCCTTCCGAGGCGGGCCTGGAAGGCGAGGCCATTCTGGCGGTGACGGTCAGCCAACCTCCCTTGCTCAGGCTTGTGCCCCCACGGGTCCTGGAAGCCACCGGCCGGTCGGTGCTCAGCGGCATCCTGCTGGGCATGCGCAACCGGGTGCGCCTGCAGCTCCTCAAGGATTTTCAACAGTGGTGCCGCAGCCAGGGGCATGGCGGCCCTGCCGATTCTTAGGGCCGATCTTCGAAGCCGCTGGAGAAGGTGCGCCGCAGAAACGTTCGGCGATGGAGCGCCGTAGGGCCTTGCTCCAGCAGGGCCATGCGGTGGTGGGCTGTGCCGTAGCCGGCATGGCGATCCAGTCCGTAGCCAGGAAACCGGATGGCCAGACGACGGATCAGGGCGTCGCGCTCCTCCTTGGCCAGCACGCTGGCGGCAGCGATGGCCGGGCACAACCGATCCCCCCCCACCAGGGTGCGTTGGGGACCCTCCCAGGTGCGCAAGGGCAGAACGCCGTCAACGACGACCACGGCAATGGGATGGTTGAGCCTCTGGAGAGCCCGGTGCATGGCCAGTTCGGTGGCGCTGCGGATCCCCAGGCGGTCGATTTCTGCCGCACTGGCCTGTCCAATGGCCCAGGCTCTCGCCTGGCGCCGGATCAGGGGGACGAGCGTGGCCCGCTGGCGGGGTGTGAGCCGTTTGCTGTCCGTGAGGCCGACCTCCGTCAGTCGGGTGGCGGCCCGTTTGGGGAGAATCACTGCCCCAGCAAACACGGGCCCGAAGAGGCTGCCGCGGCCCACCTCATCCACGCCGGCCAGGGCCTCGATGGAGGGCCCAGGGCTCACACCGTGGCGGACGACCGTCGGCGGCGCCGGCGCGGTTCGCCGTTCTCCTCGGCAGCGTCGGCTGCTCCGGCGGTTGCCAGCGCAGCCTCCTGCGGGGCCTCTTCCGAACGCCCTTCGGCGGCCCGTGCCCGGCGGTGGGCGGGCACTTCCACTGTCACCAGTTCGGCCGCGGGGGCCAGGGATGGGGCGGCCCCATCATCGGTGTCGCTTTCGTTGGTGGCAGGGGCTGAATCAGTGGAGGTGCTGCGGCTTTCGCCACCGCCCCGGCCTCGGCGCCGCCTGCGTGATCCAAAGGAGCTGGCCTGTTGGCGGGCCTCCTCCAGCACCGCTTCCGGGTCGCAACCCGGCCGAACCACCCGCATCACCAGGTTGTCTCCGGTGGGCACGGGATCGAGCAGCAGGGCTGGATTGAGGCCCATCCAGCCGTACACCTCTTCCTGACTGTCATCCATGGGCACAGCCACGAAGTCCAGCTCGGGACGGCGGCTGGCTGAGTCCTGTTCGGATCGTGCCGTTTCCGACCCCTCTCCCTGGGGACCCATGCCCGTGTCTGCTGCCACCTGGGACCCTTCGCCGCTGTCCCCACCTCGCCCCCCCCGGCCGCCCCGGCGCCGGCCCCGGCTGCCTGTGGACTCCGCTGGCATGGGGGTGGCCTCCGGCCTGGCGCTGGGCACGGTGCGCACCACGCCAGGCAGGCTGGCCAGGGGTTGGAGCGTGTCCTTGCCCGGTAACACCGCGACGTGGCCCAGACCCCCGCAGCTGGGGCAGGTGCGGCCAAACAGTTCGTAGATGTTCTGTCCCTGGCGTTTGCGGGTGAGCTCCACCAGACCCAGTTCCGTGAGCTGGGCGATCTGGGGTCGGGCGGAATCGTTCCGCACGGCCTGGGTGAAATGCTCCAGCAGCTGCAGTTGATCCCGTCGCGACTCCATGTCGATGAAGTCGATGATCACCACGCCGCCGATGTTGCGGAGCTTGAGCTGGCGCGCGATCTCCGTGGCCGCTTCGCAGTTGGTCCAGAGCACGGTTTCCCGCGCATTGGAGGAGCGGGTGAAGGACCCGGAGTTCACGTCGATCACCGTGAGCGCTTCGGTGGGCTCGATGATCACGTAGCCCCCGGAGGGCAGATCCACCCGTGGGCGCAGGGCATCCCGAATGGCCGCATTGATGCGGAAGTGCTCCAGGAGTTCGGAGGATTCCTCATGGAATTCCACCGTCAGCTGGGCCTGGTCGTCGCCGAGGAAGCCGTTGACCCGGGCCACCGCATCGGGGGCATCCACCACCACCCGGACCACCTCAGGCCCGTAGAAGTCGCGCAGCACCCGGTGGATGAAATCCTCATCCCGGTTGAGAAGAACGGGCGGAGAGGCGGTTTCGGCGGCCTGCTGAATCGCTTCCCACTGCCGCAGCAGGGCTTCCAGATCATCGATGAGAAGCTCTTCCCCGACGCCTTCCGCTTCCGTGCGGATCAACAGACCCGACCCGGGGGGCTTGATCAGCACACCCAGCGCCCGCAGGCGGTTGCGTTCGGCTTCGCTGTTGATGCGCCGGGAGATGTTCACCCCCTGGCCATGGGGCTGGAGGATCAGGAAGCGGCCCGGCAGACTGAGGTTGCCCGTGAGTCGGGGCCCCTTGCTGCCCGTGGGTTCCTTCATCACCTGCACCAGCACCTTCTGCCGTGGTTCCAGGAGTTCGGTGATGCCTGCGCCGCCTTTGCGCAGGCGCAGCGGTCCGAGGTCGGAGATATGGATGAAACCGTTTTTTTCGCTTTCGCCGATGTTGACGAAGGCCGCATCAATTCCCGGCAGCACGTTTTCCACGGTGCCGAGGTACACGTCGCCGATCTGGTAGCGGCCTTGGGCCACCACCAGCTCCTCGACGCGGTCGTCATTGAGCACTGCGGCAATCCGCAGCTGCTCGGCGATCACGATCTGCTGGGGCATAGAAGGAGTGTGGTCTCTGTTGGAGTCCGGGCCCGCAGGTCAGGACGAACGAGGAAATCTGGTGGGACCTTGGCGAAGGGCCGAAAGGTCCCTGGACACCTCCGATGGGTGGCAGACCTGAGCGGTGGCAGATCTGGGAGGTTGGGCTGACCGGAGTCAGGTCAATGCCGGCTGAACAAACCCTGGAGGTCGTCAGCGAGAGAACGGGAGAGGGATGCTCTCCCGATTGGGGCGGAAAACCTGATTGGTTCAGCGTGCTTCCTGGAAGACTTGCCTGACGGTGGGCCAGGATGGGGAAGCTTTTGGACCGGTGAGGAGATGGCGCGCCGCCCTCTCACCAAGCTCCTGCAATTTAGCATGCTGCCTGCGGCTTCAGGAGCAGCGCTGCCCGCGTCTGGGGGCCGAGGCGCAGGGGCAGGGCCAGATGGTCGCTCAGCCAGACCCGCAGGTGCTCGGGCCGCACCCCGAACCCCTGGGCGTCGATCCCCGTCTCCAGGAGCAGCTCCACCCCGTTGCCGGCGCCAGCGTGTCGGGCCAGGGAGATCCGGCGCAGAGCGGGACGGCAATCCCTCTGACGAGGGCGCCCCTTCTTGTCCTGGTCGTTCCAGATCCAACTGTCCGACTGCATCAACGCGTCCAGGGCCCCTTCCCAATGCTCAGCTGCGGGCCAGGGGAGGCCTGGGCCCTCGGATGCGTTGGATTCAGCCTGGAGGGTGAAGTGCCAGCGGGCCCCCTCCAGCTCCTGCGACAGGCTCGGGCCCTGCAGGGGCACCACCGCGCAGGACTGCAACCGCAAGCCCTCGGGCAGTTCCTGTTGCAGCCGCTGGAGCACCCGGGGGGCCTCCTCCGGCTCCAGGGGCTCCACCAGTTCGAGATCCAGCCATTCCTCCAGACCCTCCACCCCCAGCGGCAGGGGGAGGGCGATCTGGAGCCTGGGGAGGGGGTGAAAACCCCCGGTGAAACTCACGGGCAGGCCGCTCCGGCGCAGGGCCCGATGCAGGAGGCGCAGCGTGTCGAGGTGGCTGATCCAGGCCAGGGTGCCCCGTTTGCTGAAGCCAAACCGCAGCCGGCTGACGCGCTCACTCGGGGGCTTGCGGCCTGGCAGGGCTGGGGGCACCGGTGGCGGGGGGATCACCACGTTGTGGCCCAGCTCCGGCCCGCAGACCCCGCAATGGCTGCAGGTGGCAAAGGAGCAATCCGGCACTTCCGCGGCCGCCAGGGCCCGCTGGAGGTCTTCCGCCAGCCAGGTTTTCTCGATCCCCGTGTCGAGGTGGTCCCAGGGGAGGGGTTGGCGGCAGAAGACGTCCAGATCGGTGGTGTCCAGGGCTTCCACGGCGGCCCAGTCCCCCAGTTCCAGGGCCCGGTAGCGGCCTCCCAGGCCCGCTCCGTCGATGGCGGATGTCCAGGCGGCATGGCTCCGTTCGGCGGATTCAAACCAGGCGTCCAGGCCCGCTCCCGCCCTCCAGGCCGCCTCGATCACCGGGGCCAGGCGCCGGTCGCCGCGGCCGATGAAATCTTCAATGGCTGCCAGCCGGGTGTCGGTGAAATTGCTTTTCACTCCCCGCAGGCCTCTGAGGGCCTGGCGCAGCAGTTCCTGCCGCCGTCGGATTTCCCCATGGCTCACGCTGTGCCATTGGAACGGTGTGTGCGGCTTGGGGGTGAAGGTGCTGATGGTGAGGTTCAGCTGCAGCCGCCCCAGATCGGCGCAGTCCTGCTGGAGGCGGCGGCAGGTGTCGGCGATCCCCTGCACATCCCCATCCGTTTCCCCGGGGAGTCCCACCATGAAATAGAGCTTCACCTTGCGGTAGCCGTTCTCCATGGCGGTGCGGATGCCCCGCAGCAGGTCGGCATCGCTCAGGCCTTTGTTGATCACATCCCGCAGCCGCTGGCTGCCGGCCTCGGGGGCAAAGGTGAGGCCGGCCTGGCGGGTGCCGCCGAGGATATGGGCGATGTGATCATCGAAGCGGTCGACCCGCTGGCTGGGCAGGGTGAGGCTGATGTTGTGCTCAGCCAGGCGGTTGCGCAGCTCCACGCCCACCGCCGGCAGGGCGAGGTAGTCGCTGCAGCTCAGCGACAACAGGGAGAAATCCGCGTAGCCCGTGCGGCCCATCCCCTCCTCCACCGCTTCGATCACCTCCGCGGGGTCCACATCCCGGGCGGGGCGGGTGAGCATGCCGGGCTGGCAGAACCGGCAGCCCCGGGTGCAGCCTCGCCGGATCTCCACCGTGAGCCGGTCGTGCACCGTTTCGATGTGGGGCACCAGGCCCGTGGCGTAGTGGGGCATGGGCGTCGCTGTGCGGCGCCGGATTCGTCGGGGCAGGTGCTCTTCGAGGGGAACGATCGTCACCCCATCGGCCCCTGGCCCATAGAGGCCCGGGACGTACACCCCAGGCACCTGGGCCAGATCCCGCAGCAGCTCCCGCCGGCTGAGGCCGGCCGCCCGCCCTTCGGCCACCACCAGTCCGACCTCCGGCAACAGCTCCTCCCCATCCCCGAGGGCAATGAAATCGAAGAAGGCGGCGAAGGGCTCCGGATTGCTGGTGGCCGTGGGCCCCCCGGCAAAGATCAGGGGCGGCGCCTCCGGATGGGCGAGGGGAAGGTCGCCCCGGGAGGCGGCTTGCAGGGGAATGCCGGCCAGGTCCAGCATCTCCAGGATGTTGGTGCCCCCCAGCTCGTAGCTCAGGGAGAACCCCAGCAGGTCGAAGGCGCTCAGGGGGCGGCGGCTCTCCACGGCGAAGAGGGGGATGCCCCGCTGCCGCAACCGGGCGGCCAGGTCGGCTGCGGGCAGGTAGGCCCGATCGCAGAGCTGGCCCGGAACCGTGTTGAGAATGGAATAGAGAAGGATGTGGCCCAGGTTGCTGGCCCCCACCTCGTACACCTCGGGGTAGGTGAGCGCCCAGCGCACGCCGGCCGCGGCCCAGGCCTGGGGCCAGTCCCGGCTGCGCACCCCCAGCTCGTTGCCCAGGTAGCGGCCGGGTTTGCCCACCTCCAAATCGATCAGGCTGGCCACGTCCACCGGAGCGGTTGCAGGGGTGGGGGGCACGGCAGCACCAGGCACTGCCTTGATGGTATGCACCCCCCAGCCCTTCGGGTGCGGCGCCATAGGACAATCGCGCCCAGTTCCCCCGAGCCCGCCCCGCGGGCCGCATGCGTGTCATGGTTCAGGTCAACGGCAACTACCTCAAGCTCAAGGCCGGCTACCTGTTTCCCGAGATCGCCCGGCGCGTGAAGGCCTTCAGTGAGGCCCATCCCGAGGCCGCCATCATTCGCCTGGGCATCGGGGATGTGACGGAGCCCTTGCCCGAGGCCTGCCGCACCGCGATGAAGGCCGCCATTGATGAGATGGGCACCCGGGAGGGCTTCCATGGGTATGGCCCGGAGCAGGGGTATGCCTGGCTGCGGGACGCGATCGCCCGCCACGATTTCCAGGCCCGCGGCTGCCAGGTGAGCGCGGAGGAGATCTTCGTCTCCGATGGCTCCAAGTGCGACAGCGCCAACATCCTCGACATCCTGGGGGAGGGCAATCGCATCGCCGTCACCGATCCGGTGTACCCGGTGTATGTGGACAGCAACGTGATGGCGGGCCGCACCGGCGACGCGGATGGGGTGGGGCGTTACGGGGGGCTCACCTATCTGCCGATCAACGCCGAGAACGGCTTCACCGCCCAGATCCCTTCCGAACCGGTGGATCTGATCTATCTCTGCTTCCCCAATAACCCCACCGGTGCGGTGGCCACCAAGGAGCAACTCCAGGCCTGGGTGGACCACGCCCGCTCCACCGGTGCCTTGATCCTGTTTGATGCGGCCTACGAGGCCTTCATTCAGGACCCCACCCTGCCCCATTCGATCTACGAGATCGACGGGGCCCGGGAGTGTGCGATCGAGTTTCGCTCCTTTTCCAAAAATGCGGGCTTCACGGGCACCCGCTGCGCCCTCACCGTGGTGCCGCGGGGGCTCACGGGCCGGGCGGCCAACGGCGACGCGGTGGAGCTCTGGGGGCTGTGGAACCGGCGGCAGAGCACGAAGTTCAACGGCGTCAGCTACATCGTGCAGCGGGGTGCCGAGGCGGTGTATTCCCCTGCGGGCCAGGCCCAGGTGAATGCGCTCGTTGCCTTTTACATGGAGAACGCGGCGATCATTCGCCGGGAGCTGGAGGCCGCCGGGCTGCAGGTGTATGGCGGAGAGCAGGCCCCCTATGTGTGGGTGAAAACCCCGGCCGGCATCGATTCCTGGGGTTTCTTCGACCTCCTTCTGGGACGCGCCCATGTGGTGGGCACCCCGGGCAGCGGTTTCGGTGCCGCGGGCGAGGGCTACTTCCGTCTCTCCGCCTTCAACAGCCGGGCCAACGTGGAGGAGGCCATGGGCCGCATTCAGGCGGCCCTGGCCAGCTGAACCTGGTGGGCTGGTGCGGCCTCAGAGCCGCACCAGCTCCTGTTGCAGCTGTTCGCGGAACAGGGCCACCGTGCCTGCCAGACCCTCCGCCAAGGGGATCCGGGCCCGCCAGCCCAGGGAGGCCAGGCGGCTCACATCCAGCTGTTTTTTCGGGGTGCCATCCGGTTTGCTGGCATCCCAGAGGATCTCTCCGCCGAAGCCCGTGGCCTGGGCCACAGCCTCGGCCAGCTCCCGGATGGTGAGGTCGATGCCCGTCCCCACATTCAGGTGGCTGAGGGGCGCGCCAGCATCGTCCCGGGGCCCGGTTTCGGCATCGGGATCCCACTGTTCCAGGGCGAACACGCAGGCCTCCCCGAGATCATCGGCATGGAGAAACTCCCGCAGTGGCGTGCCCGTGCCCCAGCAGGTGACGGTGCCCTCCCCCCGCTCGGTGGCCTCATGGAACCGGCGGATCAGGGCCGGCAGCACATGGCTGTTGGTGGGGTGGTAGTTGTCGCCTGGGCCATACAGGTTGGTGGGCATCAGGCTGATGGCATCGAAGCCATGCTGCCGGCGCAGGGCGGCGCACAGCTTGATGCCGGTGATCTTGGCGATGGCATACCACGCATTGGTGGGCTCCAGTGGGCCGGTGAGGAGCGCCTCTTCCCGGATGGGCTGGGCGGCGAATTTGGGATAGATGCAGCTGCTGCCGAGGAAGAGCAGGCGCCGCACGCCGTTGCGCCAGGCGCTTTCGATCACATGGTTCTGGATTTTCAGGTTGTCGAGCAGGAAGTCGGCGGGGTAGGTGTCGTTGGCCTGGATCCCGCCCACCTTGGCCGCGGCCAGCACCACCACAT
Organism: Cyanobacteriota bacterium; assembly: GCA_035285785.1. Lineage (GTDB taxonomy): Bacteria > Cyanobacteriota > Cyanobacteriia > PCC-6307 > Cyanobiaceae > Cyanobium. The sequence continues at coordinate 55,250 of JAYKJF010000021.1, read as the reverse complement.
CCGGCCGTTGCTGGGCCATCCAGGACGCCACGGCGCCCGGATCGAGCAGATCCAGCTCCTGCCGGCTGGCCAGCAGGAGGTCGCCCCCCTGGGATGGATCGGCGAAGCCCCGGCGGCGAAGAGCCCGGCAGATGGCGCTCCCCGCCATGCCACGGTGGCCTGCCACGAAGATGCGATCACGGGGATGAAGAAGGGCCATACAGCGCAGCTGCTGCCGCAATCTTCCCACTCCGCTCCAGGGCGTTCCAGAGGGACTGCTCCTCCTGCGATCACCCCTACGATGGGCACCCGATCCTGCTCCACCCCTTCCCTCTGCATCTCCCCTCGGGCCATGGCTGAGCCGTTTTCTCCCCTTCCCCCCCTTCAAGCCAGCCAGGCGCCAGGCCGGGAGAGCGGCGGGGCCGCCGTGATGGAGAAGGCCCCTGAGCGGGTGCGCAAGCCGGCCCCGCGGTATCGGGTGCTCCTGCACAACGATCCGGTGAACACCATGGAGTACGTCGTGACGACACTCCGGCAGGTGGTGCCGAGCCTGAGTGAGCAGGATGCCATCGCCGTGATGCTGGAGGCCCACAACACCGGGGTTGGGCTGGTGATCGTCTGCGATCTGGAGCCGGCCGAGTTCTACTGCGAAACCCTCAAGGCCAAGGGCCTCTCCAGCACCCTCGAGCCTGATGAGTAGTGGTGCGCCCTGGCCCCACCTGGCTTGACACCCTGCGCTACCCGGCGCAGCTGGTGGGCCTCTTCCTCGGATTGCAGCTGGTGGCCCGCCTGCTGGGCCTCCCCTCCGACGACTGGCCCCTGTTTGCGGCGCCCTGGACCCTGATGGCCCTTCTCCTCACCCTGCCGCGCCGCCTGCGGCGGGTGTGGGGTGAATCCACCCCCTGGTGCCGACTCGGGGTGGTGGCTCCGCCCCGGCGGGCCCTGGGGGCCCTGCTGGGGGGATGGGCCAAGGCCCTCGCCCTGCTGGCGCCCATCGCCGTGCTGCTGGTGATCAGCGGCCTGGCCCGCTGGCGGCCCGATCTCGCTCCGGCGGAGCTGGCCAATGCCCTGGCCCTGGGGCTGGGGGTGGGGTTTGCGGAGGAGCTTCTGTTTCGCGGCTGGCTCTGGGGCGAGCTGGCGCTCCATCTCGGCCGGGCCCGCGGGACGCTGGCCCAGGCCGTGATCTTCAGCCTGGTGCATGCCCGGGCCGACCTCGGGATCGCCGGGTTGGTGGGTCTGCTGGGGGGATTGGTGTTGCTCGGGCTTGCCCTGGCCCTCCAGCGCCGGGCCGACGGGGGGGTGCTCTGGGGCGCGGTGGGCCTCCATGGAGGATTGGTGGGGGGCTGGTTTGCCCTGCTGCAGGGCGCCCTGGTGCTCCGGCCCGATGGTCCCCTCTGGCTGGTGGGGCCCGGCGGGGCCAACCCCAATCCTGTGGGGGGCCTGCTGGGTTGGGTGGGTCTCAGCCTGGTGGTTCTGGCCTTGATCCGCACCTTGCGGATGCGGGAGGTGCTGGGGATCACCGATAATGCGCGCATCTGTCCGTGAGCGCAGCCATGAACCCTGTCCGGGTCGGGGTCATCGGCATCGGCAACATGGGTTGGCATCACGCCCGGGTGCTCAGCCTGCTGCGCGATGCCGAGCTGGTGGGGGTGGCCGACCCCGATGAAACCCGGGGCCAGCTGGCCACCGAACAGTTCGGCTGCCGCTGGTTTGCCGACTACCAGACCCTGCTGGGGGAGGTGGAGGCGGTGTGCGTGGCTGTTCCCACCCTCTTGCATCACCGGGTGGGCATGGCGGCCCTCCAGGCCGGGGTGGATGTGCTGATCGAAAAGCCGATCGCCGCCACCCAGGAGGAGGCCAATGATCTGATCAAAGCGGCGGAAACCGCGGGCCGCCTGCTGCAGGTGGGCCACATCGAGCGGTTCAATCCGGCCTTCCGGGAGCTGCTCAAGGTGGTGGCCGGCGAGGAGGTGGTGGTGCTGGAGGCGCGCCGCCACAGCCCCAACCCCGACCGGGCGAACGATGTGTCGGTGGTGCTGGATCTGATGATCCACGACATCGACCTGGTGCTGGAGCTGGCCGCCTCGCCGGTGGTGCGGCTGGCCGCGGCGGGAGGGCGCAGCGGCGATGGGCCGATCGACTACGTGAATGCCACCCTGGGCTTTGCCAACGGCGTGGTGGCCAGCCTGACGGCCAGCAAGATGGCCCACCGCAAGGTGCGGCGGCTCTACACCCACTGCCGCAGCAGCCTGATGGAAACCGATTTCCTCAAGCACAACCTGCGTATCCACCGCCGCCCCCACACCACCGTGAGCGCCGATCACGGCGAGCTGGTGTACCGCAACGACGGCTTCATTGAGGAGGTGAGCACCACCTCCATCGAGCCCCTTTACGCCGAGCTGGAGCACTTCCTCCAGTGCGTGCGTGGGGAGGAAACGCCCGCGGTGGATGGCCTGCAGGCCTCCCGGGCCCTGCTGCTGGCGGATCTGATCGAGCAGTGCGTGGAGCAGCCCAACATCTGCATGACGTTGAACGAGCCGATCTAGGCCCCGGCCCTACGCCGCCCGCACCTTGGGCAGGGGCGCGGCTGGCGGCTGGTCGGCCCGGCTGAGCTGCTGCAGGGCCAGCAGCTGCCAGCGGCGGCACTGGGCCGGGGAGGAGCGGTAGAAGGCATCCCAGGCCTCCGCTTTGTGGCGGCCATAGTCCGCTTCGCCCACCAGGGGGTGGCCCAGTTGCCAGCCCACCCGCACCGCGTGGCCGATCACCACATCCAGGGCCAGGTCGTCGTCGAAGCGCACCTGGGGATTGGCCGCCACAAAGGCCATCAGGGTGAGCAGGGCCTCGGTGCAGAGCTGGCGGTATTCCGGGGCCTCGATCTTGCCCAGCAGCTGCTCCACCAGGGCCGCGAAATTGCGCTCCCCGGGGGTGAGGTCGTTGAGCAGGGGGGCGCTCTCCAGCCGGTTGCGCCGCTCCAGCTTGTCGCCGATCACGATGCCCTCGCAGTGGCGCAGCAGCTCCCAGATGCCGGGATAGAAATCCCGGGGAACCCGCTGCAGGGCCCCCAGCCGCAGGCGGTGCTGCAGCCAGCAGCCCCCCTTGGGCAGCTCCTCGAGGGGATCGGGCACCGTCCAGCGCACCCGCCCGCCCTGCAGGTGGAGCTCCTCCTTGCGTTGCAGGGCCGTCTTGGCGTGCTCCACATCCGCCAGCACGGCCCGCAGCCGGCGGCGGATGGCATGGGGTGGCTGGCTGCAGAGCTCCTCAAAGGCGTCGCTCGGGCTGAGGCCGGCCTCGCTGGCCAGCTCGCTGGTGAGCAGAAGCAGCAGCTGCCCCAGCTGCACGGTGAGGCTGCCGCTGAGCAGGGTCGGCTCCAGCCGGGCCAGGCTGTCGATCGCCAGCAGCAGCTCCTGCTGCAGCATCCACTCCCGGGCATCCTCGCCGCTGAAGCGGCGGATCATGGCGGCAATCATCTTGCTGCCCTGGGGCTGGCTGATCAGCGATTGGCCCGTGTAATTGCGCCCCACCACCACCTGTTTCTGCCGCACCAGAAGATCGGTGAGGGCATCCTCCAGCTGGGGGTGCACCAGGCCCATCACCCCGGCCGTGCGCCGCACCACGTTCCAGTCGCCCTCCTCCAGGCCCCGCCGATACACCTCCTCCAGCAGGGCCATCAGCCGCAGGGAGGGGCCACCTTGGGGCCCCTGCAGCTGGGCGCCGGGGCCCAGGCGCCGACCCAGCAGCTCCAGCACTTCCGCCTGCTCCTGCAAGGAGTGGCTGCTCCAGAGCCGCTCGATCAGGGCGGCCACGGAGGTGTCCTCCAGTTCCTGCTCCTCCCTTGCGGTGAGGGGCTGGTGGCTGCGGCTTGAGGGGAGAAGGGTTTGGCGGGGTGGATGGAGCCGGCAGGCGGCCTCGGCCTGGGGCGGCAACTCCACCCAGCTGGCATCCGCAATCAGGGTGGCCAAGGGGGCCAGTTGCACGGGCACCCCCTCCAGTTCACCGGCCAGCAGATGGCGGCCCAGATCCAGAAAAGCCTGGGGATCGCGCTGGAAGGGAATGGAGGCGATCGGGATCAGGAGCATGGGCAGGCCTCCGCCCCGCCAGTGGCGCCGCAGGAGGCGCAGTTCGCTGGCCACCGTGTCCACCAGCTGTCGGGGGTCGTCGGCCAGATAAAAGGTGTCTTCCTCCAGCACGGCGGGCTGGAAGGCCAGGGCTTCCCCGTTGTGCCGATAGAACCGGGCGGTGGCCATGGTTTCCATCCGCACGGGCGGATGGCCGCTCAGCCCCAGGCGGTCGTTGGCGCCCACCGTGGCCATGCGCTGGGCCAGCTCCCGCGAGCTGGCCACCCGGACCAGGCTGTCCCCGGGGATGTGCACGGGCAGGCCGGCGGCGGCGAGCTCGGCGGCGATGGCCCCGTTCTCGGGCACAAGGGCCACCATCACCCTCTCGGCTCCGAGGCGCTGGCGGTGGCGCCGGCCCAGGGGGTCCAGGTCGTCGGGGGTGATCAGGCCATGGAGCAACAGATCCCCCAGCCAGGTGAGGCTCTGGGTCCACAGCAGGGGCACGTTGTCGTTGGGCTGGCGGGGCTGGCTGCCGGGATTGCGCCGCTCGGCGGCGATGGCCGCCTCGCTCACCACATAGAGCTCCGGCAGGAGGGGCACCCCTCCCACCTCCACACTCAGCTCCGTGAGCCGCTGTCGCCAGCGCCTGGCTTCCTCCCAGCGTTCCTCGCAACAGGCGGTGATCAGCTCGTAGGCCAGAAACAGGGGCCACTCGCATTCGATGTGCTCGAACTCCGCCAGCTCTTCCGGTTCGTAGTGGAGCCGGCTCACGTCCTCGATCACCGTCTGGTGGCCATCGCGGCGGAACCGCTTGTAGCCGTAGGCGCCCCCCAGGTCCTGGCGGATCTTGCTGCGGGTGCGGGCCACCAGATCCGCGTCTTCCACGGCCCAGGCGGGATAGCCGATCACCGACAGGCAGGCGCTGTCGGCTTCCTTGCTCCCCGATTCCCGCGGCAGCAGGCTCCGCAAGGCGCGCCGCAGGCGCACGATCGCATCCTGGGGAATGGTGAGGCAGTAGCTCCCATCCCCGTGGGGGCCGAGCAGATCCACCCCATCGAGGGCCTCCAGGGCCGCCTTCACCATGCCGATGGAGCTGGCATTGCGCTCGGGCAGGCCGTGGTTGCTCTTGTCGCCCCGCTCCCAGATGCCGTAATCGGCCACCCGATAGGCCCGGGCCACGTAATAGACGAGGTTCTGCACGAAATCCCTTTCGTGGGGGGTCTGCACCACCACCACCCCGGAGCGGGTGAGCTGGGCCAGCTGGAGCAGAAACACCGCAGTTGCATCCAGCTGCAGGTGGCCCCAGCCGTCGTCGGGCACCACCGTCGCCCCCGATCCGGTGTCGAACTTGGCGTGGATGGCATCCAGCGGGCCCAGGGTGCGTTTGAAGCGCTCCACCTTCGGGGCCTGGCGCATCATCGCGGTGAGCAGCCCCCGCATCAGTTGCAGCACGCGCTGCTCCAGCTCGAAGGCCCGTCGGCAGGGGCCGCTCTGACGCCGGTGGGCCATGGCCAGGCCCCACACACACGGGATGGAATACACGCAATCCCGCACCCAGGCATCGCCATAGTTGCCGTGCACCGTGTTGGCCGTGCTGGCCGGGAGCAATCCCGTCAGGGGGTGTTGGCGGGAGAGCACCACCGCCGCGATCTCCCGATCCAGCTTCTGGAGCAGGGCCAGCGCTTCGGGGGCCGCGTCACCAGCTGCCTCCCGGGGGGGGGCGTTCCGTTCCCCCGGGCTCACCATGGTCAGGTCACCGGTGCGCATCCCCACTGGCTGATCCATCTTCACGTTTGCTTCAGATTCTGCTCCGCGATGTCCCCTTCCATGGCAACAAACGGCACTGACCCCCTGCAGGCGGAGGTGCTAGGGATTCCGGTGAATGTCTGCGCGGATGTGCGGGCCGCCGCGGTATCGCTTCATGCCGAGGGCGGCGGGCAGATCGTGACCCTCAACGCCGAGATGACCATGGCGGCCCTGGCGGATCCAGCCCTGGCAGGGGCCATCCGGGGCGCCGATCTGGTGATTCCGGATGGGGCCGGCGTGGTCTGGGCCCTCGGGCGCCAGGGCCTTCGGGTGCGGCGGGCGCCCGGCATCGAATTGGCTCGCCATCTCCTGGAGCATGCGGCCGTTCAGGGCTGGCGCGTGGCCCTGGTGGGAGCCAGCCCCCCCGTGCTGGAGCAGCTGTGCCATCGGTTGAAGGCGGAGATCCCCCACCTCCAGCTGGTGATGACCATTCATGGCTACAACGCGCCGGAGGCCTGGCCTGAACTGGAGCAACGTCTGCTGGCGATGCGCCCCGATCTGGTACTGGTGGCCCTGGGGGTGCCCCGCCAGGAGCTGTGGATCCAGAACCTGCCCCACCCCCTGCGGGGCCTCTGGATGGGCGTGGGGGGGAGCTTTGATGTCTGGGCAGGCACCAAAAAAAGGGCCCCGTTATGGATGGGAAAGATCCACCTGGAGTGGCTCTACCGCCTGATTCAGGAACCTTCCCGTTGGCGCCGGATGCTGGCCTTGCCGGCCTTCATGGGAGCCGTGCTCAGCGGAAACCCACCGAAGCCTGCCAAACAAAGGCGAGCAGCAGGAAGAAGAGGGGAATGATGGGCAGGATGTCCACCAGGGGGGCAAAGGCCTGGTAGGCCTCTGGAAGCTGGGCAAACACGTGCAGGACCATGCCGGAAGGAACCCTTTGCGGTGGCTGGAACCTACCACGTGTGCGCCGCCGGCGAGGCGGGCTCCCAGGGAGCGAAATCCTCTGAAAAACAGTCCTCCGCAATGGCCTGCTCCATGGCAGTGGTGAAGCGCAGAAGCGTGGTGAGGTTGTGGAGGCTCAGCAGGGTGCGGCCGAGCATTTCCTCGCAGCGCAGCAGGTGGTGCAGATAGGCCCGGCTGTGTTGCCGGCAGGCCAGGCAGGGGCAGCGGTCGTCCAGGGGGGTGTGGTCGTGGCGAAACCGGGCGTTGCGCAGATTCCAGCGCTCGCCGCCCACCAGGGCCGAGCCGTGGCGCCCCAGGCGGGTGGGAAGCACGCAGTCGAACAGGTCGAAGCCATGGGCCACGGCCACGGCCATCTCCCGCAGGCTGCCCACCCCCATGAGGTAGTGGGGACGATCCTCCGGCAGCAACGGGGCCACCTGCGCCACGATCCGGTGCATCTCCTCCACCGGTTCGCCCACGCTCACCCCCCCCACGGCAATGCCAGGCAGGTTCATGGAGGCCACCACCCGGGCCGATTCCTCCCGAAGGTGGCTGTAGCACCCCCCCTGCACGATCCCGAAGAGGGCCTGGTCGCCCCCCCGATGGTGGGCGATGCAGCGCTCCAGCCAGAGATGGGTGCGCCGGCAGGCTTCAGCCACCTGGGCTTCCGTTGCCGGATAGGGAGGGCACTGGTCGAAGGCCATGGCCACATCGGCACCGAGATCCCTCTGGATCGCCATGCAGCCTTCCGGTGTGAGCAGGATCGCCGAGCCATCGCGGGGGGAGCGGAAGGCCACCCCCGCGTCATCGATGCGGTTGATGGCCGCCAGGCTGAACACCTGGAACCCGCCGGAGTCGGTGAGCATGGGTCCCGTCCAGCCCATGAAGCGGTGCACCCCGCCGGCTTCCGCCACCACGGCTTCGCCGGGCTGGAGGTGAAGGTGAAAGGTGTTGGCCAGCACCATCTGGGCCCCCGTCTCCGCCAGCTGGGGGGTGCTGATCCCCTTCACGGTGGCGGCGGTGCCCACCGGCATGAACCGGGGGGTGCGCACCATCCCATGGGGGGTGTGCCAGTGCCCGCAGCGCGCATGCGTGCGGGGGCACCGGGCCGTGATGGTGAAGGTGAAGGCCTGGGCTGACACGTTCCTGGCCGGGAGACTCGACCCTAGACGCCGGCTTTGCGCGCCCTGCCGGACCATGCCAGGGTGGGGCACCGCTGTCCCCGCCCAGCCACGCCCCCCTTTCCTCCCCCCTGGCTCCAGGATCTCGCCGGGGCCTGGATCTTCTATTCCGTGCTGCCCCCCTGGCCTGGGATCCGCCCCCGGTTTGAGCGCATCGCCCGCTTCGCCCCCTGGATGGGTCTGGTGCTCGGTGGGCTGCAGGCCCTGCTCTGGGCTCTGCTGGAGGGCCACGGGCCCTTGCTGGCCCAGGTGTGCGGTGTGCTGGCCGTTGGCCTCTGGCTCACGGGTGGGTTGCACATGGACGGGGCCATGGACACGGCCGATGGGCTGGCGGCCGGCGACCGCCTGCTGGAGGCCATGCAGGACAGTCGGGTGGGGGCGAGCGGGGCCCAGACCCTCGCCTTGCTTCTTCTGCTCAAGGCGGCTGCCCTGGCCACCCTTCAGGGGGCAGCCCCCCTGGCTCTGGTGTGGGCGGCCCTCTGGGGCCGCGTGGCCCCCCTGCTGGCCGTGGCCCGGTTCCCCTATCTGCACGCCCAGGGGTCGGCAGCCTTTCATCGGCAGCATTGGACCGGCTTGCTGCGGGAGGCCCGTCCAGGCCTGCTTGCCGTGGGCGGGCTGCTCTGGCTCAGCGTGTCCCTGGGTTGGGGCCCCGCTGGGCTGGCGGGTGCCGTGCCGGCCCTCCTGGTGCCGCGCTGGCTGGGGCGCCGGCTCGGGGGGCACAGCGGCGACAGCTACGGGGCCTGTGTGGAGTGGACCGAAGGGGTAGCCCTGGTGCTCATGGCTCTGGCGCGAACCGCTGCGGCTGGGCTGGCAGGGTGAGCTGAAAGGCGTTGCCGCGGGCTGGCAGGCCTGCCTCCACCAGGGCCGGGGGAATCACCAGCTCCAGTTCCCCACCCAGGTGGCGGGCAAGGGTTCTTGCCAGGGCCAGCCCCAGGCCTGTGCCTGGCTTGTCCTGGCTCTGGAGCCCCCGCACCCCCCGTTCAAAAATGCGCTCCCGCTCCTCTTCCGCGATCGCCTCCCCCCCATCCCAGACGGTGAGGTTGAGGCCCCCTGATCCCAGGGAGCAGTGCAGCCCCACGGGGCTCCCAGGCCGGCTGTACTGAAAAGCGTTCTCCAGCAGGTTCGCCAGAATCTCCGCCACCGCGCTGCCTTCCCCCCGCCACTCGGGCAGGCCCTTCGGACCCACCCACTGGCGGCCCTGGAGGGCGGCTGTGGCTTCCGCCCGCTGCAGGAGCGGAGCGATGAGATCGGCCAACGTCACCCCTTGGGGTCCGGAGAGGAGGGGGGGGAGACGGAGGGGATCGGGGGTGCTGGCCGCTGGTAACAGCCCATCGGGCTGGGCCAGGGCACTGATGGCCTCCACATACTTATTGAGCTGGCGTTCCTCCGCCAGCAGCCCTTCCACCAGGCTGCGATTGTCGCTGTCCTCCTTCAGGCGCCGCAGCAGGAGATGGCCGAACGTGCGCACGGCGGTGAGGGGATTGCGCAGTTGATGCACCAGCAACCGCAGTTGTTCTTCCTGGGCGTCCACCCGTCGTTGCAGCCGCTGTTGTTCCAGATCGAGGCGCAGGGCTTCCGTCAGGCAGACGGCCACCCCCTGAAGCCGTTGCTGCAGAAGGGGCGACCAGGCGGCCCCGCGGGTTTCCACCTGGAGGGCTCCCAGCAGGGCGGGTCCATCCCGGAGGGGAAGCCAGCGCCGCTCTTCGGCCGGCACCCGCAGTTGGCTGTCGCTGCCGACGGCGCTGAGGCGTCGCGCGTGTTCTGGCCATTGCCCCAGCGGAAGCAGGGTGGGCACGTTCCCCTGGCCTGGATGGGTGACGTACACCACGAGGGCTTCCACGTCCGGGCAGTCGACGAATTGCCCCAGTTGACTGCGGAGCAGGACGAGAAACCGCTCGGAGACAGGTGTCACAGGGACGGGGACCCAGGCGCAGGGCCCAAGTTAAAAAAACTTGACAATCCCGTGGGGCGAAATCGGAAAAAAAGCTTTAAAGTGCATGTATCGACCACTACTTCCCAGTCCACAGCCGGGAGGAGTTGTCCAGCCATCGCGGCCAAAGGTTGCAAAGCCCTTGCGACCAAGGCTACAGCAGAGACAGGTGCATGTTTCTGGTTGCCGGGTGGGTCACCGCCCCAGGCGAATGGCTGCGATCCTCCCTGATCGCTTCCCGGACGACAGAACGTAGGGCCGTGGGCCGCCATCAGCGTCCCGGCAAACGGAGAACGAGCTCGTCTTTCTCTCCTCTCTTGCCAGCCCTCCCCCTTCCCCCCCCTCTCTCCACTCCACCCCTGGAGTGATTTCTACATGTCCAAGAAGCGCAAGCGGATCAGCCGCCGTCGTCTTGCCGGTCAGCGCGTGCTGGCCCATGTGCCCACGTTCAACCTGGAAACGGGCTCCCACAAGCCGGTCACGGCCGCCCGCCGGTTCATCGCCGAAACCGAGTTGCAGGCGCCTGCCATTCTCAATGTCCGCCGCAACGAGCACACCACCGACCGCTTCTTCTGGGGTGAGAAGGGTCTGTTCAGCGCCCAGTACGCCGAGGAGAACCATTTCCTGTTCCCCTCCCTGCGCCTGATCGTGGATCGCATCGGGGAAGATGTGCTCTTCGAGGGCATTGAAGCCCTGGCGGCCGACGACTGGGAGGAAGTGGAAGAGTACGAATACGCCTTTGTTTGAGGCCGCTCAGGCCTCACCCTGCCAGGCGCGATCGAGAAACCGGCGCATGGCAGGGAAGAGCGCGGGGTCGATGCCGTGGCCTCCGGGGAAGGCCAGGGTCTCGACCTCTCCCCCGCTGGCCTTGAGGCTCTGTTCCAGGGCTTCGCAGGCTCCAAAGGGAACCACGGAATCCGCCGTGCCATGGGTGAGAAGAATGGGCATGGAGGGCTTAGGGGCGATCCAGCCAGGATGGGGATAACCACTGCATCCGATCAGCCCTGCCAGGGGAAGAGCGGCGCCAACGGCCACATCGATCGCCATCGCCGCCCCTTGGGAAAATCCCAGCAGAATGGTGCGCTTCAGGGGCACCGTTCCTGAAAGCTCCCCCAATCTCTCCAGGAGATCCTCCCTGGCGGCTGGAAGCTCGGGCCAGTTGGGCAGCCCCAGGTCGTACCACTGCCGACCCGTTCCCCCTGGGTGAGGGAGGGGAGCCCGCAGGGCTACCACACTCACGGCGGCGGCATCGGTGCCAAGGAGTTCGGAGCCAAGATCCAGCAGATCGTCGGCATCCGCTCCCCAGCCGTGGAGCAGCACGAGGCGTCGCTCCGCCTCCTGGGGACCAAGCACAAGGGCGGAAGGGGAAACCATGGCGTTGTTGGCAGCAGGTTGGACAGGCAGGCGAGGCACCCGGAGAGTCGCTGTTTAGGTTGGCGTTTCCGCTTCACCGTGCTCCATGGCCCCCACCGCCCTCCTCAGTGTGTCGGACAAAGAGGGTTTGCTGCCTCTGGCCCAAGGGCTTCTGGCCCAGGGCTACCGCTTGATCTCCAGCGGGGGCACGGCCTCGGCCCTGGCGGCTGCCGGCCTGCCGGTGACCCGGGTGGCCGAGGTGACGGGGGCTCCGGAAATCCTGGGAGGCCGGGTGAAGACACTGCACCCCCGGATCCATGGAGGCATCCTCGCCAAGCGGGACGACCCGAACCACCAGCGGGATCTGGAGGCCCAGGGCATTGATCCCATCGATGTGGTGGTGGTGAATCTCTATCCCTTTCAGCGCACCGTGGCCCAGCCCGGGGTGCGCTGGGAGGAGGCGATCGAAAACATCGACATCGGCGGGCCGGCCATGGTGCGGGCCGCGGCGAAGAATCATGCCGATGTGGCCGTTCTCACCGCTCCGACCCAATACCCGGCCTTTCTGGAAGCCCTCAGGGCCAATCAGGTGGATGGGGCCCTCCGCCGTCGCCTGGCCCTGGAGGCCTTTCGCCACACGGCGGCCTACGACTCGGCGATCAGTCGCTGGTGGGCCGAGCAGGAGGGCGGTGAACCCGTCGGCAGCGAGCGCCGGTTTGAGCTCCAGCTGCCCGAGCTTCAGGCGCTGCGCTACGGGGAGAATCCCCATCAGAACGCCACCTGGTTTGGTGATCCTGCGGAGGGATGGGGCGCTGGGCACCAGCTCCAGGGCAAGGAGCTCAGCTTCAACAACCTCATGGATCTGGAGGCGGCCCTCGCCACTGTTCGGGAGTTTGGCTATGGCGGGTCAGGTTCCTCCGCCGAGACAACCCCGGCGGCCGTGGTGATCAAACACACCAACCCCTGCGGAGTCGCCACGGCATCCCAGCCGGCGGAGGCGCTGCAACGGGCCCTGGATGCCGATCGGGTGTCCGCCTTCGGTGGCATCGTGGCGTTGAACCAGCCTGTGGACGGGCCCTGCGCGGAGGCCCTGACGGGCCTGTTTCTGGAGTGCGTGGTGGCTCCTGGCTACAGCCCTGAGGCCAGGGAGCTCCTGGCGGCCAAAGCCAACCTGCGGGTGCTTGAGCTGGCGCCTGCGGCCGTGCAGGCTGCCTCTGGATCCCACATCCGCTCTCTGCTGGGGGGATTGCTGGTGCAGGACAGGGATGACCAGCCCATCGACCCGGAGGCCTGGCAGGTGGTGACCCAGCGCCAGCCCACCGATCAGGAGTGGCGCGATCTGCGCTTTGCCTGGCAGGTGGTGCGCCATCTGCGCTCCAACGCCATCGTGGTGGCGGCCCAGGGGCAGACGCTGGGCCTGGGTGGGGGGCAGACCAATCGGGTGGGCGCAGCCCGCATCGCCCTGGAGGCCGCCGGCAGCCGGGCCCAGGGAGCGGTGCTCGCCAGCGATGGTTTCCTCCCCTTCGACGACACGGTGCGCCTGGCGGCTGAGCATGGCATCAGCGCCGTGATCCAGCCGGGGGGGAGCCTGCGCGATGGGGACAGCATTGCCGCCTGTGACGCCCTGGGCCTGGCCATGGTGACCACGGGCCGGCGTCATTTTCTCCACTGATCCCCATCACCGATCCCACCGCACCGACCCCAGGGTGTCTCTCACCCCTGCGGGACAGGGCCAGATGTAGTTTCGCCTGATCGTCAGTGGCCTTGCCATGCTTGATCTGATTCCACCTTCCGTGGCCCACAACCTCAATTTCCTTCACCCGGTTTTGATGTGGGTGCTGTTCGGTCTGGCGGCCTACTCCATGGTGCTGGGCCTCAAAGCCAAGAAAACCCGCACCGCGGACGCCGAAGAGCGCAAAACCCTGATCAAGGGGCAATTTGCCCGTCGGCACTATCTGATGGGCAGCCTGCTGCTGGCGCTCATGGTGGCGGGAACGGTCGGTGGCATGGCGGTGACCTACATCAACAACGGCAAACTCTTCGTGGGGCCCCACCTTCTCGTGGGCCTGGCCATGACCGCCTTGATCGCCATGGCCGCCGCCTTATCGCCGTTGATGCAGCAGGGCAATCTGGTGGCCCGAAAGGTGCATGTGGGCCTGAACATGGCCCTGATGACCCTGTTCCTCTGGCAGGCCGTCACCGGAATGCAGATCGTCAACAAGATCCTCACCAGCTCCTAGGGAGCGGGCGTCTCCAGCTTGGAGACCACCCAGCGCCCTTTTAAAACTGGGCCCGGCGGCGGGGGGGGCAAGGAATGCCGTGGCGGGCATGAAAATCGGCCTGCACCTTCCAGGTGAGGCGCCGGGAGATCTGGCGCACGATCTGCCGCAGCAGATGGTCTCCGCTGCTCTGTAACAACCCTCCTGGGAACAGGGTGAGCATCGACGGCAATCGGATCCACACGGCCAGATCGAGTTGCCAGCGCACGAGGGTGTGGGCCATGAGGCGGTCCACATCTTCATGGGACACCTCCTTGGATCCCTCAGGGCCGGCCTCGTCCAGCTCCAGGGAAGCGTTGAAGTCGACGTCGTAGACCCCGGCAAGGGCAGGATCGGTGTTTGGCAGGGGCACCGTGATGATGGAGTACACCCCGTTGTCTTCGGGCAGAAGCTCCAGGCCAATCGTGGGCTCCACCTCAAAGCCGAAGTTGCCGAAGCGGCCCAGGCTCAGGGCGTATCCCCGCTCCCCCAGGGGGGTGACATCCATGGGGCTGGCGCAACTTTGGAACCACCCCTGGTGCTCGTCCAGGTATCCCGCCACCACGGAAGCAGGCGCCCGCATTTCCATCATGTCGGAAAAGGCGCTGGCGTAGCGAAACACCTGTTTGTCATTGCCATAAGCCTGGCGCAGGACCATGGCCGTCTGGTGCTCTGCGAAGGCGTCAGGCTGCTCGGAGGTGCCCCTCTGGTCGGGGTGGTCTGGCTCGGGAGGACTGTCGATCGTTGGAGTGGACACCAGGGAAGGCGAGGGCAACGGGGCTCCTTGGATGGTGGGGGCGCTGGGGCCGTGGGCCGACCCTGGAAAGGGGAGCAGACCTTAGGACGGAGCGCGAACCTTTAGGGAATGTAAAGCCAAGTCTGAGGACTGGATCGGATCAGCCCCGACTGAGTTGGATCAGGCGTTGGATCACGTCTTCCACCACCCGATCCGGGGTAGACGCTCCCGAGGTGATGCCGACCCGGATGGGTCCCTCCGGCAGAAAGGGCTCTTCGGTGGCCAGATCGGCCCCGAGGGGTTTGTGGCAGATCCGGTTGCCAGGCCCAATGCGCTCCGGGGTGTCGATATGGAACGAGCGGATGCCCCGGCTGATGGCAATCTCCTGCAGATGGGTGGTGTTGGACGAGTTGTAGCCGCCGATCACCACGATCAGATCCAGGGGTTCGTCCACCAGGGAAAACATGGCATCCTGCCGCTCCTGGGTGGCATCGCAGATGGTGTTGAAGGCCACAAAGTGGTCGTTCAGGTTGCTCGGTCCGTAGCGCTTCAACATGGTGCGCTCAAACAGTCGGCCGATGTCCTCCGTTTCGCGCTTCAGCATGGTGGTCTGATTGGCCACGCCCACATGCTTCAGGTCGCGGTCGGGGTCGAAATCGGGGGAGCAGGCCTTGGCGAACCGCTCCATGAAGGCCTCGCGCTGGGCTCGGGAGGGGGATTGCCCTTCGGCGCTGGCCAGAATGTAGTCGCAGACCAGTTGGGCCTCTGCCAGATCGAGGACCACTAAATAGGTTCCTGCAAAGGAGCTGGTGGCAAGGGTTTCTTCGTGCTTGACCTTGCCGTGAATGATCGAGGTGATCGAATGTTTTTTGTGCTTTTCCACCGTTGTCCACACTTTGGACACCCAGGGGCATGTGGTGTCGACAATGTGGCATCCCCGCTCATTCAGCAGCTGCATTTCCTGAACAGTGGCCCCGAATGCCGGGAGGATCACCACATCTCCGGCGGCAACATCAGAGAAATCCTTTAGTCCCTCTTCCACGGGGATGAAACACACGTTCATCTCGCGTAGATGGAGATTCACCGATGGGTTGTGGATGATCTCATTGGTGATCCAGATGCGTTCCTGCGGGTAGAAACGTCGGGTTTCGTAGGCCATTGCCACCGCCCGTTCCACCCCCCAGCAGAAGCCAAAGGCTTCGGCCAGCCGGACCGTGAGCCGGCCATCGCGCAGGGCATAGCCGTTGTCGCGAATGCTGGCGATCAGATCACTTTGATAGGCCGTTTGCAGGTTGCCGGCCACCTCTTCACCCAGCCCGAAGCCCCGGCGGTTGTAACGCTCCGAATGATGGAGGGCACGCTTGAAGGCGTGGGTATCCATGGGCGCACCGGCAAACCGACCCGACTCTATGGGATGTCTTTTGCCTCTGGGCCCGGCTCGGGCTGGTGGGGCAGCACGGGGGTGATCCCCTCCCAGCGCACCCCATCCGCCTCGTAGCGAAACCGGCAGGGCAGCACCTCCACCCCCGCAGCCAGGGCCTCCCGGAAGAGGGACCCATAACGGGGATCGGCGCTGTCGCCTGGCGCGAACTGGTGGATGTCCGGGCGGCTCAGGCAGGGCACCAGCACCGCCCGTGCCTCCGGCAGCAGCCCCATGAGCTCCACGAGATGCTTCTGCCCCCGTTCGCTCACCGTGTCCGGGAACAATCCCACCGCCTTCAGGCACCAGGTGGTGTTCTTCACCTCCACATAGATCGGCCTGGGGTCGGGGTTGGCGGGATCGGGTTGCAGCAGCAGATCGATGCGGCTTCGCCTTCCCTCGCCGTAGGGCACCTCGGCCCGGATCGCCCCGACAGGCCCCAGCCAGGGCTCCAGGTAACCCCGCTCGATCGTTTGCCGCACCAGGTGGTTCGGCAGGGCGGTGTTCACCCCAACCCACACCGGCAGGCCATCCTCCCCAGGCACCTCAGCCTGTTCCCAGGTCCAATCGAGTTTGCGGGTGGGTGCCGGTGCGTGCCGCAGGCGCACCCTGCCGCCGGGGTGCAGCACGCCGGTCATGGGCCCGGTGTTGGGGCAATGCACCGTCACCACCTCCCCCCCCACCAGTTCCACATCCGCCAGAAACCGCTTGTAGCGCCGCAACAGCACCCCCTCCACCAGGGGGGGCATCGCGTGCACCAACCCACCGTCGCCCCCGCCGTTGGGGTTCAGCGGGGCCGTGGCAGGGGGCATGGGCGTGGGGGCTTGGGCCCGGCAGGGCAAGCCGCCATACTGCCGTGCGACGTGTGGGGCCTTGGGCCCGCCTGGATTGGCTCCATCCCTCAAACGGATTGCCCTGATCGTGGCTGTGGCCACGGCCCTCAGCAAGGTGGCCGGTCTGTTCCGGCAGCAGGTGATCGCGGCGGCGTTCGGCGTGGGTGCCGCCTACGACGCCTACAACTACGCCTATGTGCTCCCGGGCTTTCTGCTGATTCTCCTGGGGGGCATCAACGGGCCGTTCCACAGCGCCATGGTGAGTGTGCTGGCCAGGCGCCCCCGCCAGGAGGGAGCCCATGTGCTCGCTGCCATCAACACCCTGGTGGGAGCGGCCCTGCTGGTGGTGACCGTGCTCCTCGTGGTGGCCGCGGATCCCCTGATCACCCTGGTGGGGCCGGGCCTGGATGCGGTCCGGCACGACATTGCTGTGCTCCAGCTCCGCTGGATGGCCCCCATGGCCCTGTTTGCCGGGCTGATCGGCCTGGGCTTCGGCGCCCTGAATGCCGCCGATGAGTTCTGGCTTCCGGCCGTGAGTCCCCTGCTCTCCAGCGTGGCCATGATCGGCGGGATCGGTCTGCTGTGGTGGCAGTTGGGTGAATCGATCACCCTGCCCTCCACCGCCGTGCTGGGAGGCATCGTGCTGGCGGGCACCACGACCCTCGGGGCGGTGCTCCAGTGGTTGATCCAGTTGCCGGCCCTGGCCCGGCAGGGTTTGCACTCCATGCGCCTGGTCTGGGATTGGAAGCATCCCGGCGTGCGCGAGGTTCTTCAGGTGATGGGCCCCGCGACGCTCTCCTCGGGGATGCTCCAGATCAATGTGTTCGTGGACCTGTTCTTTGCCTCCGGCATCCTGGGGGCCGCCGCCGGGCTGGGCTACGCGAATCTGCTGGTGCAGACCCCTCTCGGCTTGCTGTCCAACGCCCTGTTGGTGCCGCTGCTGCCCGTCTACTCCAGGCTCACAGCCCCTGAAGATCGCCCCCAGCTCATCGCCCGCATCCGTCAGGGTCTGATGCTCTCCAACGCCAGCATGTTGCCCCTGGGGGCCCTGATGGTGGGCCTGGCGGCACCCATCGTGGCCCTGATCTACGAGAGGGGGGCCTTCGATCAACGGGCTGCCGTCCTCGTGACGTCGCTTCTGATGGCCTATGGGGTGGGCATGCCGGCCTATCTGGCCCGGGATGTGCTGGTGCGCGTCTTCTACGCCCTTGGCGATGCCAACACCCCGTTCCGCTGGTCCGTGGGAGGGATTGGCCTCAATGCCGTCTTCGACTGGTTGTTGGTGGGAGGGCCGACCCCTGGCCTGGGCCAGCTGTTCCCCCGACTCTCCTTCGGGGCGCCAGGGCTGGTGCTCGCCACAGTGCTGGTGAACGTCATCACCTGTCTGGGCCTGCTGCTGGTGCTGCATCGCCGGCTCGGGGGGCTCCCCCTGGGCACCTGGGGGCGCGACACGGCGCTGCTGCTTCTGGCAGCCCTGCTGGGGGGAGGAGCCGCCTGGGCATTGTCCGCGTTCGTGCAGTGGCCCTCGGGTCTGGTGGGCCTGATTCTCCAGAACGGCTTGTGTGCGGCCCTGGCCACAGCGATCTACGGGGTGCTGGGCAGCTGGTTCGGGGTGGCTGAAGTGCGGGAGATCCTCCGCGGCCTCCAGCGCCGCCGGGCCTAGGGGGAGAGTTTCACGTCCCGCTCTTCCCTCACCTGCAGTGGGATTTCCAGGCGCGAGCGCCCGATCATCTCGGGGCCATCGATCGACAGAATCCGGGCTTCGATCCCGAAGTCCTTGAAGGCCGATTCCAGCTCGTTGATCAGGGCTTTCTCCACCTGCGCCTCCGCATCCACCACCTTGCCGATGAGCCGACTCCCGAGACGGCCGATGCGCTTGCTCACCACATCTCGGGCGTTCGTGACCTCGATGATCAGCACGTCGGATCCCCAGATGGGGACACCTTATTCGGCCATGGTTCCGGGCCGATCGGCGGGCCTGGCTGGCCCGAGCTAGCTGTAGGGCTCAAGAAGTTCTTCGAGGTCGCGCAGCTGGTTGGCGGGGATCAGGCGGGCCAATGGCAAACGGGTGGCTCCTCCCCCGATCGGCACCTGCACCGCCTCCAGAGCCTGGCGGGCGCAGACGGCAGGCCCCTGATCCAGCCGACCGGCGCACTCCTGGGCCAGGGGGGCGGCCAGGCCCGCATCTCCCAGGTAGAGATGCCACTGGGCCACCTCCACATACAGCCTGTCAGCGATGGCCTGGGTGAGCTCCTCGAGCTCTGGGGCGGAGAGGGTCATGGCGTAGGAGGCGGGGTGGCCGGAGGCCGCAGAACCACCACCACGCTGCCATGGACCAACAGGAGGGCTGCCCACCCCAGGGTGAGCCAGGCCAGGTGGGTCCAGGGATGGCGCAGCCCCTGCACAAACCAGAGTCCACTGTTGATGGAGGCGAAGAGGGCCGTGTGCAGCGTCAGGTTCACCACCCGCTCGAAGTGGCGGTAGGTGGGATCGCTCGGGTCGGCCGGGCCGTACCAGCGAATGGGCATGGGAGATCAGGAAATCGGAGGGACGGTTGACGGATGGGCACCTCTTCTGATGAAAATGAAGAGGTCGGCGCTTGTAGCTCAGCGGATTAGAGCATCTGACTACGGATCAGAGGGTCGGGAGTTCGAATCTCTCCAGGCGCGTTTCCAGAGCCGCTCTCCATGAGCGGCTTTTTTTTAGGCAAAGTCTCAGGATACGGGCGCCCGGCCGCTGGGTTCCCTACGATCGGCTCACGTGCAGCGCTGCCATGTCTCCCTCCATCGATGCGCCCCTGGCCACCGAGGATCCTGCGATCGCTGCCCTGATCGGCAGGGAGCTGAAGCGACAACAGACGCATCTGGAGTTGATCGCCAGCGAAAATTTCGCCTCCCGGGCCGTCATGGAAGCCCAGGGGTCGGTGCTCACCAACAAATACGCCGAGGGCCTCCCCCACAAGCGCTACTACGGCGGGTGTGAGTTTGTGGACAGCATCGAGGAGCTGGCCATCGAGCGCGCCAAGCAGCTGTACGGCGCCGCCTGGGCCAATGTGCAGCCCCACAGTGGTGCCCAGGCCAACTTTGCCGTGTTCCTGGCGCTCCTCCAGCCCGGCGACACGATCCTGGGAATGGATCTCTCCCATGGGGGACACCTCACCCACGGCTCCCCTGTGAACGTGTCCGGGAAGTGGTTCAAGGCCGTCCACTACGGGGTGGATCCCGTCAGCCATCGGCTGAATCTCGAGGAGGTGCGCCGGCTGGCCCTGGAGCATCGTCCGAAATTGATCATCTGCGGCTATTCCGCCTACCCCAGGCAGATCGACTTTGCGGGGTTCCGGGCCATCGCCGATGAGGTGGGCGCTTACCTCCTGGCGGACATGGCTCACATCGCCGGCCTGGTGGCCGCAGGGGAGCATCCCAATCCCGTGCCCCACTGCCATGTGGTCACCACAACCACCCACAAAACCCTGCGCGGCCCTCGGGGAGGCCTGATCCTCTGCAACGACGCGGATTTCGGCAAACAATTCGACAAGGCGGTCTTCCCCGGGGTCCAGGGCGGCCCCCTGGAACACGTGGTGGCGGCCAAGGCCGTGGCGTTTGGAGAAGCCCTCCAGCCCGCTTTCCAGGCCTACTGCAAGCAAGTGGTGGCCAATGCCAGGGTGCTGGCGACCCGCCTTCAGGAGCAGGGCATTGCGGTGGTGAGTGGCGGTACCGACAACCACATCGTGCTGTTGGATCTGCGCTCGATCGGGATGACGGGCAAGGTGGCGGATGCCCTTCTCAGTGAGGTCAACATCACCGCGAACAAGAACACCGTGCCCTTTGATCCCGAGTCTCCCTTCGTCACCAGTGGGCTCCGGCTGGGCACCGCTGCCCTCACCACCCGCGGGTTTGATGCCTCTGCCTTCGGGGATGTGGCCGAGGTCATCGCTGGCCGGTTGCTCCATCCCGACGACAGCAGCGTGGAACTTCAGTGTCGGGAACGGGTGCGGGCTCTCTGCGAGCGTTTTCCTCTCTATGGCGGCCAGCGTGCGCTTCAGACCGCTTAGGGAGGTTGCCCCCCCCAGGGAGGGCCCGTGAACCTCGCTTCCACGCCGAACGCGGCGGCCCTCCTCACCTTCATCGTGGCCAGCCTGGGAACCGCTCTGGTGGTGCCCCAGGTGCGCCGTCTAGGCCTGCGTTTGGGCCTGGTGGATCAACCGGATGCCCGCAAACAGCACGCCTCCCCCATGGTGCGGCTCGGCGGTGTGGGCATCGTGGTGGGGTTCAGCCTGGGGTTGTGCCTCACCTGGCTCTTCGGGGGGTTTGCGGAGCTGCCCCCGGATAAGGACCAGCTGATCTGGACCTCTCTGGCGGGAGCCCTCTGTTATTTCGTGATCGGTCTGGGGGATGACCTCTTTGCCCAGCCCCCCCTTCCCCGCCTGCTGGGGCAGGTGGCGGTGGCGGTGGCGGTGTGGAGCCAAGGCGTGCGCATCAGCAACATTGATCTGCCCTTCCATGTGCCGGGCGCGGGCGGGGAGTTCGACCACGTGCTGCGGCTTCCGCCGCTCCTGAGCCTGGTGGCCACCGTGATCTGGCTGGCGGGCATCACCAATGCCATCAACTGGCTGGATGGTTTGGATGGCCTGGCCGCCGGCGTGAGCGGCATCGCCGCGGTGGCCCTGCTCTCGGTGAGCTTCAGCCTCCAGCAACCCGCTGCCGGTCTGCTGGCCGCAGCCCTGGCCGGGGCCTGCCTGGGCTTTCTGCGCCACAACTTCAATCCTGCCCGCATCTTCATGGGCGATGGAGGGTCCTACTTCCTGGGATTCGCCCTGGCCTCCATCAGCATCGTCGGCCCGGCCAAAGGCCTCACCAGTGTGAGCCTGCTTCTCCCCTTGCTCATCCTGTCCCTCCCCCTGGCCGACATGTCAGCCGTGATCATGGGCCGTCTGCGGGAGGGGCGGTCCCCGTTCTATCCGGATCGGCGCCATCTGCACCATCGCCTTCTGCGGTCGGGTCTGAGCCACCGGCGCACGGTGCTGATGATCTATGCCTTCACCCAATGGCTGGCCGCCCTGGCCCTGGTGGTGGCGAATGCGGAGCTGCGCTTCCTCTGGCTCACCCTGGCCACGGCTGTGCTTGTGGCTGCTGTGATCCTCACCCGGCGGAGTTTGCAGCGTGATCCGGATCAGGACAACCCTGATCCCCAGGGGGCCCCATGAGCGCTGAGCTGCTCTGCATCGGCACCGAACTTCTCCTTGGAGACATCCTCAACGGCAACGCCCGGTGGCTGGCCCAGGAGCTGGCCAGTCTTGGTGTGCCCCACCATCGACAGGCGGTGGTGGGCGACAACCGGGAGCGCCTCATGGCCGCCGTGCGGGAGGCCTCCCAGCGGTGCAGGGTGTTGATCACCACGGGAGGCCTCGGCCCCACGGAGGACGACCTCACCACGGAAGCCATCGCAGCCGCCTTCGCTGTGCCCCTGGTGGAGCATCCCGAGATTTGGGCCGATATTCAGGCCAAGCTGGGCGCCCGAGGCAAACCCGTGGCCGTCAGCAATCGGCGTCAGGCCCTGTTGCCCCGAGGGGCCTCCGTGCTGCCCAATCCCACGGGCACCGCCCCAGGCATGATCTGGAGCCCCATTCCCGGCTTCACCATCCTCACGTTTCCGGGTGTGCCCTTGGAAATGAAGGCGATGTGGCGCAACACGGCCGTGGCCTGGCTGCGCGAGGCGGGGCTTGCTGAGGGGGTGTTCCTGAGCCGGCGTCTGCATGTGTGGGGGATCGGCGAGTCGCTTCTCGCCGAGCAGGTGGCCGACCTTCTCGCCTGCCCCAATCCCACCGTGGCGCCCTATGCCGGGGGGGGACAGGTGACACTGCGCATCACGGCCCGGGCGGCCGATCGCGCCGCAGCCGAGGCTCTTCTGATGCCGGTGGAGCGGGAGATCCGCGAGCGGGTGGGGGTGGCCTGTTTCGGGGCGGATGACGACACCCTGGCCTCGGTGGTGCTGGCCCAGCTGCTGGAGCGGGGACAGACCCTGGCGGTGGCGGAATCCTGCACCGGCGGAGGTCTGGGAGCGGCCCTGGCTGCCGTGCCCGGGGCATCCGCCAGCTGGCTGGGTGGGGTGATCGCTTATGCCAACGCGGTGAAGCAAGAGTTGCTGGGTGTGCCGGCGCCCCTGCTGGAGCGCTGGGGCGCCGTGAGCGATCCGGTGGCGCTGGCCATGGCCGAAGGGGTTCGCCAAAGGTTGGGCACGGATTGGGCCGTGGCCATCACCGGCATCGCCGGTCCGGGAGGGGGCACATCCGAGAAGCCGGTAGGCCTGGTGCATGTGGCCGTGGTGGGGCCGGAGCCGGCCGGCGCCTGGAGCGAGGGCCTGCGGTTTGGCGCCAGCCGGGGGCGTCAGCCCATTCAGGCTGTCAGCGTGGGAGAGGCCCTCAACCGT
This sequence comes from Cyanobacteriota bacterium, assembly GCA_035285785.1. Classification (GTDB taxonomy): domain Bacteria; phylum Cyanobacteriota; class Cyanobacteriia; order PCC-6307; family Cyanobiaceae; genus Cyanobium. The sequence continues at coordinate 32,385 of JAYKJF010000021.1, read as the reverse complement.
CTGCGCCTGAGCATCAGCAAGTGCAATTCAACCTGATTTGAGCCTTTTCATTGGCAGAAGCGCGCAGGATCAAGGAACGGATCAGAAATACTGACGCTTGGAGTTTTCCCCCGATTAGGCTCATTTTCCCCAGAAATTCGGGGGGTTTTCCACAGTTTCAAGGCCCCAGAGCCCCGAGGAAGGCGTTCCACACTCTCTCGTCCGGGCCTGTCTGTGGGATCTGTTTTTTCTCTTGACAGGCCAACCCATCCCCCAACGCGCGGACCCCTTCACCCCACCTGAAGACCCCCAACAGGCCAGGACACAGGGGTCTTGGCGTGAGATCTTCAGGACTCTTCATGCGGAGCTGCGGTTGACGGCGGGTGGCTCTCCGTGGGGAGATGGGCGGGTTGTGTTGTGCGTGTGAATGCCCGAGAGCGCCTGCCCTGTCGCCAGTCCTCCCCCTCGCAGCGTGAGCATCGAAAACCAGATGCCTGAGGACCTGTTTGATGCCATGCGCGAGTTCATCCGTCTTCACCCGCAGTGGGATCAATACCGCTTGATGCAGGCAGCGCTGGCTGGCTTTCTCTTTCAGCACGGGGCCACGGACCGGGCGGTCGCCCGCCACTACCTGGATGGCTTGTTTCAGCACAACCAGGCCATCTCCAGCTCCCGTCCCCCGGTAGGGTGTGGACCTGATCCAGTGGGTTTTTCGTGAGCGCCCGCACCCTGTACGACAAGGTCTGGGATCTGCACCGCGTCGCCGATCTGCCTTCCGGTACCACCCAGCTCTTCATCGGCCTCCATCTCATCCATGAGGTCACCAGCCCCCAGGCTTTCGCCGCCCTGAAGGACCTCGGACTGTCGGTGCGCCACCCCGAGCGCACCGTGGCCACGGTGGATCACATCGTGCCCACCACCAGCCAGGCCCGCCCCTTCGCCGATCCCCTCGCCGAGGAGATGCTGGCCACCCTGGAGGCCAACTGCCAAGCCCACGGCATTGCGCTGCATGGCATCGGCAGCGGACGGCAGGGGATCGTGCATGTGATCGCCCCGGAGCTGGGGTTGACCCAGCCCGGCATGACCGTGGCCTGCGGGGATTCCCATACCTCCACCCACGGGGCCTTCGGCGCCATCGCCTTTGGAATCGGCACCAGCCAGGTGCGGGATGTGCTGGCCAGTCAGAGCCTGGCGATGGGGAAGCTCAAGGTGCGTCGGATCTGGGTTGATGGGGCGCTCCAGAGCGGTGTCTACGCAAAGGACCTGATCCTTCATGTGATCCGCCTCCTGGGGGTGAAGGGCGGTGTGGGCCATGCCTATGAGTTCGCCGGGCCGGCCATCACCGCCCTCTCCATGGAGGAGCGCATGACCCTCTGCAACATGGCCATCGAGGGCGGCGCCCGGGTGGGCTACTGCAACCCGGACGCGGTCACCTTTGCTTACTTGCAGGACCGTCCCCACGCCCCCTCCGGGGAGGCCTGGGATCGGGCTCTGGCCTGGTGGAGCGCGCTCGCCAGCGGCCCCGAGGCCGAATTCGATGATGAGGTGAGCCTGGATGCGGCCACCATCGCTCCCACCGTCACCTGGGGGATCACCCCAGGCCAGGGTCTGGGGATCGATGAGTGTGTTCCCACACCCGAGCAGCTGCCGCCGGAGGAGCGGCCCCTGGCGGAGGAGGCCTACCGCTACATGGATCTCAGCCCGGGCCAGCCCATCGCCGGCTTGCCCGTGGATGTGTGTTTCATCGGCAGTTGCACCAATGGCCGCCTCAGTGATCTTCGGGCTGCAGCGGAGGTGGCCCGCGGTCGCCGGGTGGCGCCAGGCCTCAAGGCCTTTGTGGTGCCTGGCTCGGAACAGGTGGCGGCGGCAGCGGAGGCCGAGGGGCTCGATGCGGTGTTTCGGGCGGCTGGCTTCGAATGGCGGGAGCCCGGCTGCTCGATGTGCCTGGCCATGAATCCCGATCGGCTGGAGGGTCGCCAGATCAGTGCCAGCTCCTCCAATCGCAATTTCAAGGGCCGGCAGGGTTCCGCCACGGGGCGCACCTTGCTGATGAGCCCGGCGATGGTGGCGGCGGCGGCGGTCAGCGGCCATGTGGCCGACGTGCGCCAGCTTCTCCGCGATCCCTCCGCCGTTCTGTGATTCCCATGCCTGATCCCAGTGTTCACCCCTTCCCAAGTGGCCCGGTGCGCCGCCATCGCGGCCGGGCGGTGGCGGTGCCCGGCGGCGACATCGACACCGATCGGATCATCCCGGCCCGTTTTCTGAAGTGCGTCACCTTTGAGGGGTTGGCCAGCGGTGCCTTCGCCGACGACCGCAGCGAGCGGGCCCAAGGCCATCCTGACGGCCTTCATCCCTTCGACCGACCGGAGCACCAGGGAGCCTCCGTGCTGGTGGTGAACCGCAACTTCGGCTGCGGCTCCAGCCGGGAGCACGCCCCCCAGGCTCTGATGCGCTGGGGCATCCGGGCGGTGATCGGAGAGAGCTTTGCGGAAATCTTCTTTGGCAACTGTCTGGCCCTGGGGATTCCCTGTCTCTCGGCCTCCGGAGAGGCGGTGGCCGCGATCCAGGAGGCGGTGGCTGCCGATCCCGGCACACTCCTGAACCTGGATGTGGAGTCCCTGGAAGTGGTGCTCGAAAGCGAGGCGGCCGGAGACAGCCGCTTCCCCGTGCATCTGGATCCTGGCCCCCACAGCATGCTGGTGAGCGGCCAGTGGGATGGCACCGGCCAGTTGTTGGCCCATGAGGCGGAACTGCAGCGGGCCGTGGAGCGTCTTCCTTACATCCGGGCGTTTGCTGAGGGTTGATTGATGCGCTGCCCGCAATGGGGGGCTAGAAGGGGCGCATCAAGGTCTGCTGGGCTGGCGTGTAAGGAACGAAGGGTGTTCCCGGTCCGCTGAAGTTGAAGTCGTGGAGCCGCACCCGCACGCCTCCTAGGCCGTCGTAGGGGCTGAAGAACACACCGAAGTCGAAGGAGCGCCGCTGCCAGCGCAGTTCCAGATACGACTGCAGCACCTCGCCAAAGTTTGTCGAGTTGGGATCGACGTTCAGTCCAACCCCACCGCTGAAGACCAGGGGGCCGACGAGCTGCTGGGTCAGACCGACGCCCAGGGTGCCCAGGTCGACGGCCCGATCGAAGCTGAACGGACTCTGGCCCTGACGCAGGGTGCCGCCTCCGGTGATCGTGAGTTGGGTGAAGTCGAGGAAGGGTTTGATGAAGTGGCCCAGGGTGAGCGTCGGGCCACCGCTGATGCTGAGGGTGTTCTGATTGGTGCCGTCGCCGTAGTAGGCCAACGTCCCCTGAAGGTTGGCAGTCAGGGCGAGGCCCGGCACCACCGGCTGGGGGGTGTTGGCCAAGCCGCTCAGCGGAGTGGCAGGGGCAGGGGTTCCCGTCCAGAGCGGATAGGTGAGGTTGAGGGAGCCGATGGCGTTGGCACGCCAGAGATCGGTGAGATTGGTGGTGTCAAATTGATCGCTCTGGTAGTTGCCCAGCCCAACGCGCCAGAGGTAGTTGCCGCTCAGGCGCCCCCAGTTCGGAAGGGCGGCCTCCCTCTCCAGGAAGCCGCCAAAAGCGGAATACACGTCCTGTTCGCCGAGGGTGCCGTTCCAGGTGCGGAAGCGGTAGGCCCCGAAGAGTCGGAGCTCCGTGTCGCCCAGCAGCGGAAGCGGAAGGTTGCGTGAGAACTCCGCCAGGCTCCGGGTGCCATTGGCGATGTTGTCCGGATTGAACGTGGTGACATCCAGCCGGGCCTGGGTGTTGAAACCGAGGAAGGGGGTCTCGAGGCGGGCCCGCAGGCCGACATCATCGGCCAGGGTGGCGGGCTGCTCCACGGGATCGGCGCCGGCGGATTGCCAGGGATAGGGGTAGCTGTTGGTGCTGCCATCCAGGGCCCGCTCCACCAGCAACTGGGGCTGGATCGTCAGCGCCCCACTCTCACCGATGGGCACGCGCACGTTGTAGCCCAGGAAGATCCCATCCCGATCCTCCCGATCCACGCCGAACACCCAGGGATTATCCACCTCTTCTTCCTTCTTGGCGATCACGGTGCGGCGACGGGCCCGGAGGCGGAACCGGTCTTCGAGCACCACCTCATTCCGCTTCGCCTCGATCACGGTGTCGCCATTGGCCTGCAGGGTGCCCACCACATCCTCGGAATCCATCCACGACTGGGAGGGGGTGAAGGGATCGTTGCTGAAGGCCACCCGCTCTCCGGAGAAGGTGGCAGGGCTGAAGGTGAGCCGGCTGGCCTGGATGCGCCATCGGCTGATGGTTCCCTCCAGAAGTTTTTTGTTTTTTCTGTCGCTTGCCAGTTGCAGCTGGGTGGGCCGCACCTGGCCGTAGTTCAGTTGCTTGTCGGTGATGAGAACCTGTTCTCCATCGTTGTTGCTGAGCTGGTTGGGAATGTTGAGGCGTCGCTCGGCGGTGAGGCTCTGCTGGAACCTCACATCCTGCACCCGCTGGTTCAGCTTGGCGATCGCCGCCTGACGCGCCTGTTCAGCCTGCCGCGCTCGGCTCCACACCGAGCCCTGCGCGGCTCCAGGCCGTTGGGGGTGAGGGCGGGTGGTGTGAGGGGTGTCCCCGGGAGGGGGAGCGGAGGAACCACCGGGACGCTGTTCCGGTCCCATGGCCACCGCTTCCAACCGGCTGGACAGACCGTCCAGGGGGTAGCGCTCCGGTGGTAGTGCACCGGGACAGCCTTCCGCAGGCGGCATGAGAGGGGGGGGACGCCGCTCGGGGGCCGTGCCGAAGCGGTGCCTCACCCCCAGCAGGTAGGCATTGCTACCCTCCCGCACGCCGCTGTAGGTGCCATAGGCCCCGGAGCGGTGGTGAATGCGCCCCACCAGTGACCATTCCGGCGTGACAAGACCCTCCACTTCAAAGGCCAAGTAGTTGAGAAAGGTGGCGTAGTTCTCCCGTTCCGTTTTCTCCCAGTTGCTCGGCTCGCTGAGCAGGCTCACCCCCTCTTCGAAATACACATTGAGCCAGGGCCGCAACCACAGGCGTGCCCCGAAGCCCAGGGTGCCTTCCGCAAAGGTCTGGGCCGGGTTGTCGGCGAAGGGCACGGCCTGGTTGTAGGGCCCTCCCGGCTGGCGGGCCGCCTTGTGGCCGAACACATTGGCATCGATCTCGAAGGAGAGGGGCCCCGCCTCCATCACCCGCCGTTGCAGGCCCACGCCTCCCAGCACTTCGGGTCGGTACTCGCCCTGGAAGGTGAACGTGCCACCGAAGTTGGCCGTATACATTTTCCCGCCCCACCCCGTGATCGACCACGGATAGGGCTGCCATTCCGGAACCGGCGGGAGCTCCGGGGTGCAGCTCATCGCCTCCGGCGCGGGCAGGGGGGTGGAGGGCGGCATCTCCAGATTCAGATCCTGGGCACTGCCGTCGAGGTCGAGCACGCCGTAGACGTCCTCCATCTCGCCGATGCCCTCCAGCAGGCTGTAACGGAGCCGGCTGGCCTGGAAGAACTGCTGGCCCCTCTGGAAACGCACACTGCCGCTGGCAAACAGGGTGCGGGTGGCGGGGTCGACCTCGATCCGTTCAGCCTGGAGGCGCCCACCGGCCAGGCTGGCGCTCACGTTGCCCGTGCTGACGTAGCGCTCCAGCTGGGCGTCGTACTCCTGCTGGTTGCTGATCAATTCCAACTCCAGCGGCAGCGGAGCCGGCGGTGTTCCACCGGGCACCTTCACTTCGGGCCCCTGGACAGGAGACGGGGGAGATGGGGCCGGCGTTGCAGCGGACGGAGCGTTGGCGGGAGGGCCCTGCGCTTCAGGGGCGGCCAGCGGAGGAAGCTGAACGACGATGGGAGCTGTCTTGACCTCTGTGGCCACCATGTCCGCCCCGGCCGGGGGCGCGGGGTTGGGGAGGGGCGGCAAAGGATCCAACTCCGCCAGGGTGAGGGCTGGGCCCAGGCTCCTGGCGGGTCCGGAGGGATGGGGCGGGGATTGGGCCGCAACGGCAGGACTGTGGTCGGCCCAGATCACCCCTCCGAGGAGGACGAAGGCCACGCCAGTGGGAAACGTCACACGCGTCTTTGGAGTTGCCCCTGGGGACTGACGATGGGGCAGCACCTGCAGCCCGCCCTCAAAAAGTGGTGCAGATCCTGCCACGCAGCACTTCCCGTGGCGGCGCCATTCAGCCGGTTTGCCACTCGGAAAGACCGATCAAACAGTCGTGGGTGGCAAGCCCGCCGGGGAATGGGTTTCACTCCTCCAGGTCTTTGCGGCTGGGTGTGCGGCTGGGATCGCTGGCAAGGAAGCCAAAGACAAAGATTCCAATAAAGAAGAAAACGACCGAGTAAACCGAGATCTTGAGGGCGAGCATGGGCTCTTCGGCGTGTGACAGGGGAGGCTGGCGCGACTGGAACGAGCGTTCCCCGAAGCGGCCGAATCATCTTATGGGGCCTTCCGCGCCATCCACGCTGAGAGGGCCTGCTGAGAGGCTGTTCCTGTTGGGATTGAAATGTTTCCGTCCCGCCGAGGACCCTTCTCTCCTGCCCCCACCGCCGATGCCTACCCCCCCGGACGCTGCCGTCGAGAGCCTCCTGGAGCTGCAGTCGCTCTGGCGGCGCTCCCTGTCCGATGGAAGCACCTGCTCGGCCCTCCACCATCCCTGGGCCAGCCGCCATCGGCCGGACTGGGCGGCCCGGGGGCTGGTGGTCTGGCCCAGGGGGGGGCAATGGTGCCACCTGCAGCTCTCTCTGCGCTGCCCAGACCCCTGGCGCGCGCTCGGCCCGCGCGTGGTGAAGGCACGGCTGGCCCTGCGTTGGTGGGCGGAAGCGGCGGAACTCTGGGTGCAGGGCCAGCGGGTGCATCAGGGTGATCTCTTCGACACCAGCTGCCGCTGGCCCCTGCCGTACGCCTGGTGGGAGGGCAGCCCCTGGTCGGTGGAGCTGCGCCTGCGCAGTCCGAAGCATGACGACGGTGCGCTTGTGCTCAGCCAGCTGGTGCTGGAGCCCTGCGATCCTGCCGATCCCCATGGGGTGCTCGACCCGGTGGTGGCCCAGCTGCAGGCCCTGCGCCGGGAGGCGGGCACAGACGATGGGCTCCCCGATGGGGGGGGCGGCGCTCGCATGCAGGTACTGGGCCATGCCCATCTGGATCTGGCCTGGCTCTGGCCCGTGGCCGACACCTGGCAGGCTGCGGAACGGACCTTCCGCTCGGTCCTCAGCTTGATGGAGCACCAGAGCCAGCTCCATTTTGGCCACTCCACCCCCGCCCTCTATGCCTGGCTTCAGGAGCATCGGCCGGGTCTGTATGGGCGGATTCGGGAGGCGATGCGCCAGGGCCGGTGGGAACCGCTCAATGGTCCCTGGGTGGAGTGCGACTGTGTTCTGCTCGGAACCCTTTCCCTGCTGCGGCAATTTCAGGAGGGGCAGTGGTTCAGCAGGGAGGCCTTCCCGGAGTGGAGCCACCCCCTGGCCTGGCTGCCCGACAGCTTCGGTTTCAGCGCCGGGCTGCCGCCGGTGGCCGCGGCCACCGGCGTGCGTTGGTTCTGCACCCACAAGTTGGCCTGGAATGGCAGCAACCCCTTCCCCCACCGGCTGTTTCGCTGGCGTGGGCGTTGCGGGGGGGAGGTGCTGGCGTTGATGACCGCTCCGATCGGCACCGATGGGGATCCTGTGGCCATGGAGCGCTATCGCCTGGCCTGGCAGAGGGCGACGGGTGTGGGCGATGCCCTCTGGTTGCCAGGGGTCGGTGACCACGGCGGGGGGCCGACCCTGGAGATGCTCGAGCAGCTCGCCCTTTGGCAGGGTCGGGAGGGCACCGCCCCCCAGGAGCACGGAACCCTTCGCGCCTATCTCGCGCGCCTCGAGCCCCTGGCGCCCAACCTTCCCGTCTGGCGCGACGAGCTCTATCTGGAGTTGCATCGCGGCTGTGCCACCAGTCGGCCGGATCAGAAACGCCACAACCGCACCCTGGAGCGCCTGCTGCGGGAGGCCGATATGGCCCTGGCCCTGGAGGCCGCCATGGGCGGAGGGGATCGGCCCGGTTCCACGCCGGAGGAGACGGATTGGCGCCCTCTGCTCTTCCAGCAGTTTCACGACATCCTTCCCGGCACCTCCATTCCTGAGGTGTTTGAGCAGGCTGAGCCCCTCTGGCGGCGGGCCCGCCGCCACAGCCGCGAGCGCAGGGATCAGGCCCTGCTCCGGCTGTTCGGAGGCCGGGGGGCCGGGCGGGGCGGAAGCGACCTTTGGGTGGTGTGTCAGCTCCAGTGCCTCCCCACCGCTCCCCGCACCCTCCGCCTGCCCCAGGGGCCATGGCAGCTTCGGCAGGGGGGCGGTGTGCTCCCCTCCCAGAAAGCCTCTGCGGGCGGCGAATGGGTGCAGCTGCCGGGGATGGATGGGGTGGCGGCCCTGGTGCTTCGCCGTCCCACCGCCACGGCTTCCGGGTTTCCGACTGCCTCCAGCCCGGGCGGGTCTGTGGCCTACCCCGTGGTCGTTGAGAGGGAGGATCGCCCCGGGGCCGGAGAGGTCTGGCGGGTGGGGAATGGCCTGGTGGCTGTCACCCTGGGTCCTTCTGGGGTGGAGCAGCTCTGGGACGGACAGGGCCGCGCCCAACTGTCCGGACCCCTGCGCTGGTGCCGCTACGGAGATCGGGGTGAATTCTGGGATGCCTGGGATCTGGCGGCCGACTATCGGCACCATCCCCTGCCCTGGATCTGGGAGGGGGGCCTCGTGTGGTTGGAGCAGGGCCCTCTCTGTGCCCGCTTCCTCTGGCGCGGCCGCTGCGGGGAGAGCCCCGTGCGGCTGGAGGGCACGCTGTTGGCCGGTTCCCCCTTCTGCGGGCTGGTGTTGCAGGTGGACTGGCGCCAGCACCATGAGCTGCTGCGGCTCCACGTTCCTCTGGCGTCCCCCAGCTGCCGTTGGGCCGCCGATACCCCCGGCGGGGTGATGGAGCGTCCGGCTGATCCGCGGCAACCGCGCGAACAGGCCCGTTGGGAGGTGGCGGCCGTGAGTTGGATCGCTGCGGTTGGGGGGGGACCCGGGGGGGGGCTGGCCCTCTTGCTGGAGGGGCCCCAGGGCGTGTCCGCTTCCGTGGATGAGCTCGGGGTGTCGCTGCTGCGGGCCCCCACCTGGCCCGATCCCGGTGCCGACCAGGGTGCACAGCGGATGGGGCTCGCCCTGATGCCGGCACCGCAGGGGTGGCGGCAGGCCGCCGTGCCCCAGGAGGCCTGTCGGTTTCGCGAACCGCTGTGGCTCAGGCCGGTGGGCTCTGCATCAGATGGATCGGAGTGGACGCTCTTCCCCAGTCAGGAGAAGGACGTGCAGGTGCTGGGGCTGCAGTCCCGGCCGGGGGGAAGGGGTGAGGTGGTGCTGGCCCTCCAGAACCTGGGGCCTGTGCGCAGGGAGCTGCGGCTGGGGACCCTCTGGGAGCTGGTGGGTCGGGTGGATGGCCTTCATGACGACCTCCCCGCGCGGATGGGCTCCCAGCAGACCGTGCTGCCGCCCTGGAGCCTCAGCTTCTGGGTGCTGCGCCGGCGTCAGTCCTCGTGATCATCGAACGGGTCGGTGAGCTGCTTGGAGGGGGGGCCAAAGGCCTGATAGATCCCGAAACCGGTGAGGGCCAGCAGCACCGCCAACACTGTGAGAGCCACAGAAAAAGCGGGGGATGTGCTGCTGAGGCTGGGATCCATCGACGTCTCCTCGAAGGGCTTGGGGGGGCAGGGTTGGACGGAAGTTCGTCACAACTCTCGACAGCGCCTCGTGGAGGAGCCGGCAGGACCCTTACAGTAGCCAGCACGCTGACCCGTCCGAGAGGATCGAGCCGCCATGGCCCAACGCACCCGACTGGGAGACATCCTGCGCCCCCTGAATTCCGAGTATGGAAAGGTGGTTCCCGGCTGGGGCACCACTCCCGTGATGGGCATTTTCATGCTCCTTTTCCTTGTCTTTCTGCTGGTGATCCTCCAGCTGTACAACAAGTCGCTGCTGCTCGAGGGCATCAACGTCAACTGGAACAGCGCGGCCTGATTCCTTCTCTGCTCCCCTTCCAGGATGAACATCTTCGGCATCGGCTTACCAGAGATGGCTGTGATCGCGGCCATCGCCCTTCTGGTGTTTGGTCCGAAACGCCTTCCCGAAATGGGGAAAACCCTGGGGCGCACGCTGAAAGGAGTTCAGAGTGCCTCTCAGGAATTCGAGAAGGAATTCCGTTCCGCCCTCCGCACGGAGGACGAGGGTTCCCAGTCGTCTGTATCGCCTTCGGCTCCACGACGCGAAGGGGCCCAATCCATGGCTGTGGGCAACGCCCCTGAGGCTCTGCCCTCCCCGCCCTCTCCACCGCAGGCCTGAGCGACACCCGGGTGGATCTCCAGCTCTTGGTGGGGTTAGGGAATCCAGGCCCCCGTTATGCCCAAACCCGCCACAACGTTGGCTTTCTGGTGCTCGAGCGGATGGCATCCGCCGGGGGCCAGGCCTTTCGGCAACAGAGCAAATTGCACGGCCTGGTCGCGGAGCTGGGGGTCGGTCCCGAGCGCATTCGGCTGCTGATGCCCCAGACCTTCATGAACGACAGCGGTCGTTCCGTACGGGCAGCCCTGGATTGGTTCGGGTTCCGTGCCGATCAGTTGCTGGTGATCGTGGATGACATGGACCTCCCCCTGGGCCGCCTGCGCCTGAGGGCCTCCGGCAGTGCGGGGGGGCACAATGGCTTGCGCAGCATCATCCAACACCTTGGCAGCCAGGAGTTTGCCCGGCTGCGGATTGGGATCGGCCCCCCCGCCGGCGATCCCCGCGATCGCAAACATCAGGCGGTGGGCCACGTTCTCGGCCCCTTCTCCGCCCCGGAGCAACCCATCCTCAGCCAGGTGATGGAGGAGGTGGTCAGGGGGGTGGAGCTGATCCGTCAACAGGGTCTGGAGCGGGCCGGCAACCGGTTGAACAGTTTCCGTGCCCTTCCCGAGGCATCCTGAACGTTTTCCCCGCTCACGCTCTCCAACCTTGGGCCGCCTCCCTTCCACCACTGCCCAACTCAGGGTGTTGCATCAGAGCTTCCAGCCCTGTCGCCTGGAGGGGGAAGTGACGGCCGGGAGCTTCCAGTGGACCTTTTGCTGGGCCTTTGATCGGGGGGAGCTCACGATTGAACCCTCCCTCGGCAGAGCGTTGATCCAGGATGCCCTGCTGCGGTTTCTGCTGCGGGCCGATTACCAGCTGGAGGCGGGCGGCGATTACGCCTTCACCGTGAGGGCCTCCTTGTGAGGGGGTGCCCCAACCAGCGTTCCAGCAACAGCTGGGCCACGACGTCATCCCAGTCGCGGGGCGGTTGCCTCAGCCCCTCAGGGAGCAGGCGACGCCAGCCTTGGGCCGGCTCCAGATCCCAGTAGCGCCGGCGTGCCTCCAAGGTGGAGCCCCGCTCGTCGATGGTGTGCAGGGGAAGCCGACCCGTCAGGCGCGAGCACCAGGCCCGGCTTCCCGTGCCATCCCCCAGCACCACGGCATGGATCAGACCCCGTTCCCGCCACTCCAGCAACCGCTTGAAACAGCTCTCCGGGGGGAGAACGGACGCCTCCAGGATCACCTGGGCCGCCCCATCGGTGCGCACCAGACCGCATTTGCTTCGCCCAGGATCGAGTCCAGCCAGGGGACCTGGTGGGTCCGTCGCTGCGGTGCTGGCGCTCATGGTGTCCAGCGCAGTTCCACGGCGATGGGATCCGGGGTGTCCGCAGGGGCCAGGGCGACCGCTTCGACCGTGGCCCGCACCCCCTCCGGTCGGCGGCTCAGGATCAGGGTCAGACGGTTGAAGTCGGCGCCATCCACCTGGAGCCCATCCACCAGGGTTCCCTGACGCTGGGCCTGGGTGAAGGCAGCGGCGAGGAGCAGGTTCAGTCGGCTGCGCACCTCCTCCGCTGAACGCACATCCCCATCGAGCACGGTGCGAGCCAGCACGTCGCCGGGGCGCACCACGTTGCGGTTGGGCCTCAGATCCGGAAAGGCCAGCACCCGCTGTTCTCCCCGGAGAATGTTGGCTGCCGATCGAATGGTCACCACCCAGACGCCGGGTTTGCGGATGGCCTGATTCAGTCGCTCGATGTCACTGCGGGGAACCAGCAGGATCTGTCGATCGGCCTTCTGGCCAGGGAGCAGGAGCCGGAAGGCACTGGCATTGGCTTGCTGCAGCAGGGTGTCGATGGCTTGTCGGCCATCCTCCTGGCGCCCCAGCTTGATCCGCCCCATGGCCAGAGGTTGGCCACTGGCGATCAGCACATCGCCCCGCCGCAGGGCGATCACCTTCCCCTCCAGTTCCTTCAGTTCCTTGGCGCCCGCTTCAATGCGGGCCTGCACCCCCGCCAGCTGTTTTTCCGTGCGTTGGATCTCCGCATCCCGCCCCTTCACTTCCCGGGTGAGCCGGTCGCGTTCCGACTCCAGCCTGCGGCGCTGATTCTGGAGCGGTTGCAATTCCCGCCTCAGATCCCCCACCCGCCGCTGGGCCCGGGAGAGGGCCTGGGTGACCTTGCGCTCACTGGCGATGGCTGCCTGACGACCTTCGAGGGCCCGGTTGCGCTCGATGCGGCTCACCTTCAGGGCCTGCTGATTGGTTTTGAGCTCCTGACGGTTGCGTTCCAGATCGCCTTTGGAGCGCTGCAGGTCGGCCTGGCTGCGGGAGAGGGCCTGGCGACCGTCCCGCAGCCGCTCCTGCAATTGATCCAGCTCAAACAGACCCACCCTCAGCCGCTCGCTCACCAGGAGCATCAAGCCCAGGGAGATGCCACTGATCAGGCTTCCCGTGAGTGCAGTGATCACCACTGCTGTTTTGCGGGGCCTCAGGTTGAACAGGCTCAGGCGGGCTTTACCAACCTTGCTGCCGAGCCGATCTCCCAGGGTGGAGAGAATCCCTCCCAGCATCAGCAGGGCGAGGATCAGCAGCCACCCGGACACAACGCCTCCCAAGTGGAATCAGTATCTCTGGCCCCCGTGCGCTGGACGGGATGGGGAGCCGGATGCTCAGCTGAACCGTTTGGCAAGGGCGATCGGGTCGAAGACCGTGATCTTCTTGCGGTCGATCTGCACCAGCCCATCATTTCGCAGGTCGCCCAGCAGGCGCGTGATGGTGACCCGGGTGGAGCCAATGGCTTCGGCGATCGCCTGATGGGAGAGGCGAAGGTCGATGGTGATGCCCTCCTGTCCCGGCACCCCGAAGTCGCGGCAGAGCACCAGCAGAAAACTCACCAACCGGGACGACATGTCCCGATGGGTGAGGGTTTCGATCATCGTTTCGGTCTGCAGGATTCGGGACGACAACCCTTGCAGCAGCAGCAGACCCACGCTGGCATCCTGTTCAATCGCCCGGCGAACGGAGGTGGCGGGCGCCGTGACCAGCTCGACCCGGGTGAAGGCGATGGCGTGGTAGAAGCGATCCGACCGCTGGCCGGTGAGAAGGGACAGCACTCCGAAGAGGCTGTTCTCCCGCAACAGGGCCACGGTGATCTCTTCGCCTGATTCGTACACCCGCGACAGCCGGACGGCACCCCGCCGCAGAAGGTAGACCCGCTCCGCCGGATCACCCGGGAAAAAGATGGTTTTGCCCCGTTCCACGCTTTCGGTGCTGCTTCCCGCCAGGGAGGGCATCACTTCCAGCAGGGTGGGGTTGTTGGCGGCGAGGCCGGGCCCTGCGGGAAGCGGGGCAGCAGGGGTCCCACGGGAAGGGGCTGGCGTGTAGCGGCTGAATCCCTGGCTACCGACCATTGATAAAAGCCCAATCCGCGAAACCTAAGGATCGTCCCTGGTCCGACTTGTATCGATGGGTACATTTTGACGCTTGGATGCGGGTGTCCACGTTGTTTCAGGGGGCTGGCCCTGGGGGGAGGGAGGAGGGAGCCAGGCCTTTTTCCGCTACAGGTGGTGTGCATCACCCCCAGATCCCGCTACATTCTGGGTGAGGGTGCGTGTTCATCACAGGCCCGATCCATCGGCCGGATCCTCCGGCCTGATCCATGCCGATGCTTCTGCGTCGGCGTGGTGGGCGCTGGCGCAGCGTTGTCCCTTTCTTTGATTGATCCCATCAATGACTGTTCGCCTCGCCCACTCTGGCCATCCCCAGCGAAACGAGGCTCCTCCTGTTGCCCTCCGCCTGCTCCAACCCCCCAGGCTCCATCTGGCTCCCCAGCCTGAAGGGCTGCTGCAGATCCACACGGCTCTCCACCGCGGCAGTTTTTCCGGCGTGTTGAGTCAGGCCCTGCGCTCAGCCGGCCTGGGCAGCCGAGTGCTGGTGTGCCAGTTGTTGAAGGGTGGCGTGGATCAGGGCGTGCGGGGGAGCCAGGTGCTCTGCGGCCGATTGGAGTGGCTCCGCCCTGCCACACCGCTCTGCCTGGAGAGGGCTGCCGCCGACCTGCCGGATCCAACGGAGGTGTGCCAGGCCGTTCAGGAGATCTGGACCTACAGCCGGGAACAGTTGCTGAAGGGGCGTTTGGATCAGTTGGTGCTCGATGAGCTGGGATTGGCCATCGAACTGGGTTATCTGGCATTGGAGGAGGTGCTGGACACCCTGGGGGCCCGTCCCTCCCATCTGGATGTGATCGTCACGGGTCCGGCCATCCCCGCGCCGCTCATGGCCATGGCCGACCAGGTGACGGAGCTGCGCCGGGTCTAGCCGGGCTCCATCCGCGTAGCCTCTGCAGCCAAGGCTTCAACCCTGTTCTCCCCATGCTCAAGAACGACCGCTGGATCAAAGAGCAGGCTGCCCAGGGAATGCTTGAACCCTTCCAGTCCAGCCTGGTGCGCCATACCGATCCGGAGGCCCGCGTGGGCCCCGTGCTGAGTTTTGGGTGCAGCTCCTATGGCTACGACCTGCGCCTTTCCGCCAGCGAATTCCTGATCTTCCGTCACGTGCCCGGCACGGTGATGAATCCGAAGCGGTTCAACCCCGCCAATCTGGAACCCGCTCCGCTTCACCAGGATGAAGATGGTGAGTATTTCATTCTTCCGGCCCACTCCTATGGCTTGGGGGTGGCCCTGGAGAGATTGCGGGTCCCTCCCACGATCACGGTGATCTGTCTGGGCAAGAGCACCTACGCCCGCCTTGGGATCATCGTCAACACCACCCCTGCGGAGGCCAGTTGGGAGGGCCATCTCACGCTGGAGTTCAGCAACTCCTCGGGAGCCGATTGCCGGATTTACGCCAAGGAGGGCATCTGCCAGCTGCTGTTCTTCGAGGGGGATCCCTGCGACACCACGTACCAGGACAGGGCTGGCAAATATCAGAACCAGCCGGAGCGGGTGACCCTCGCCCGGATCTGACCCACCTGGAGAGCCCCTTCGCTCACTGCAGCGGGCGATCAAAAGCCCCCAGCACACGTTTCAAGGCCCGGGCCCGGGCCCGCAGCTGATCGGTGAGGGTGGCCATGTGGTCGCCGGCCTGAAGGAGTTGGTGTCTGGCCCGGAGCTTCATCCTCCGCAGGGGGCCGGGTGTACCCCTCTGGTCGAAGAGGGGGGTGCTGTCGATTCCCAGATCCGCGAAGCGCTGAAGCAGGTTTGGATCCGTGAGGCTTCGTGCCTGGGTTTCAAAAGAGCGAAGATAGCTGAATTCGCTCTGAAGCAGAGCCATGGCGGCATGGAAATTGGATTGGCGGGTTTGGATGTAATTGGCGAGGGTTCGACGTTTGTGATTGGGCAGGAGATAAATGATTTTCTGCAGGCTGATCCGGAGGTGGTCTGAATAGGGTTTGTAGTGGAACTCGAAATAGGTGATGTTGCTCTCCTGCTGCTCAGGCCCCCAGCGGGTTCGACCGGCGTGGAAACCATCCACCAGCGATTCACAGGCATCTTTAGCGAAGAAGCACTTCGGGCAATGACTAACCTTTGTGTAGGCGTTGGGAGAGTAGGGATTGTTGAGATACTTGTGGGGTATGGAGAGAACTTTTTTGCTTTCAGTCAAGCTCTCGAGAGCGGATTCGATGTCTTCTCTATCGCAAGAGAGCTTGCCGTTGAGATCGGCGGCCAGGAACTCATCGCAGTCGATGGGGAAATAGAAATCATGGGGATTATCCCTGTCGAGCTGATTGATGAGTTCGCAGAAAATAATGCCCCTATTGTAATAGTCTTTTGGTTGGGAAAAGGCTTTATTGATGGCGATGCCTGTTTTTTCGGCGGCCCTCAAGATGGTGAGGGTGTGGGCATCGTTGGAGCCGTTGTCGAAGATGAAGAGACTGGCAGGATCAACAAGATTGCGGTGATAGGTGATCCAGGCCCCGAGGAGGTGGCCCTCGTTCTTCTGCATCATGACCAGGGCGATGCGCAGGCTCATCGGTCGGTCAGGGGGCCAGGCGTGCACGATGCAGTCGGCTTCTCTCGTACCAGGCGGCGAACTCCGGAGCCCAGCCCTGCAGATGGGGCCACATCAGGTCGCAAAGGGCACGGATTTCTTCTTGAGCGTCGAGCTTGGCCCGCAGGTCGAGGAAGTGAAGGAAGGCGCGCAGGCTGAAGCTCACCACAAAGTGCTGGCGATAATCAAAGGGCAGGATTCCCCGCGCATGCTCTTCGGCGAAACCGGCGGCCAGAAGGTCGCGGTAGCGTTCGGCTGCCGCTCGGCAGATCTCCAGATCCACGGCCCGTTGCTCCCCGGAGTAGGCATACTTCTTGCCCTGACGGTCGGCATAGTCGCCTACCGGGCGCAGATAGAACACCTCCTCGAGATCGAGTTCACCATTGGCGGCCTTGCAGATCCGGTCGCCCGTATAGCGCATGGATTGCACATCGAAGCTCACCCCCACGCGATGGGTGCGGGCCTGCTGCATCACGGAGTGGGGAAACCAACCCACATTGAGCACAATCTGGCCATGCTCCAAGGGGCCGTAGTGCCCCCTCTCGCCAGCAAGAAGGCGCTTGACGCAGATCTCACCGGCTTGTTTCTCATCGGGCCAGGCCTTCCGCTCGGCGGCCACGAAGCCCTCGCTGTAGTCCTGGTGCATGGCCGCATACACACACTGCTGGGGATTCGGGGTGGCGGCAATCGTCTCCACCCGGAAGCGGGGATCAAACAACGTGTCAGCCATGGCTGCGGGGGGCGATGGGGCTGGCCGGGGAAGCGGACGCCTCCCCCTCCTCCAGGGCGCTGGTGGGAGCGGATCCGGCCAGGGGGGGCAGGGGGGTGCCGGCCACCAGGGCCGAGCCCACCGCCTCCAGCTCCTGGCCGCTGCGGGCCCCAATCACGTGGCCCAGCTGTTGTCCCGTCTTGTCGAAGAGTTCCAGATGGGGGATGCCGTTTACGGCGTAGGCGTCCACCTGGGGTTGCCAACGGGGATTGTCCACGTTCAGCAGCACCACATCCAGTTCCCCGTTGTGGCGCTGCTCCATCGCCTCCATTGCCGGAGCCATCGCCCGGCAGGCTTCGCACCAGTCGGCGTAAAACTCCACCAGGGTCGGGCGGCCATTGGTCAGGGCCACGGTCAGGTCGGGAGATTGCCGCGCCAGTCTCTCCAGGGCCGCTTCCGGATGGAGGCCCCCCCGCAACCAGAAGAGTGCCAGGGCGAGCACGGCCGCCACAGCGGCCAGCACCATGCGCTCGAGCCGACCGAATGCAGGCCGACCCAGGGAGGCAGGGGGGGCAGGCTCGCCCATGGACGTGTTTCATTCATCACAAGGATGACCTTAATGGTTTCAGAACCTGGCGCGGTTCGGCCAAGGGGGGGCTTGCTAGCGTTCGCCGTGTCGACCATGGGCCGTGAAGAGGCGACTTACCCTCTACTTCCCACGCGACGCTGTCCATCAGCCGATCACCTATCGGTTGGCGGTGGATTTTGATGTGGCCGCCAAAATCCTGCGGGCCCAGATCGCTCCCAGCCAGAGCGGCACCATGGTGGTGGAGCTCTCCGGCGATATCGATGCCCTGGATGCGGCCGAGCTGTGGTTGGAACGCCAGGGCCTGCGGCTGAGCCGGGCCCGCAGTGAGATCCGGGTGGATCCTGAGCAGTGTGTGGATTGCGGTCTCTGCTCCGGCGTGTGCCCCAGCGGGGCCTTGTCGTTCCCGATCCTCGAGCGCCGTCTGCGGTTCGATGCGGCCCGTTGCCTGGTCTGCGAACAATGCCTGCCGAGTTGTCCCTTCGGGGCCATCAGCCTGGTGCTGGAGCCTGCATGAACACTTTTCTGCGCTATCTGCTGCTTCCCTTCCGGGCCCCCACCCTGCTCATCCTGCTCCTGGTGAGTGCCTATGTGGGCCTCGACTGGAGTCTGAGCCGCAGTGCCCTGCCAGGCCAGGAGACCATCGATGGACTGTCCTGGGCCATGGAATGTCTGCAGGCCGGGATGGTGGTGGTGCTGTGCACCATCCCAGACCTGCTGCTGCGGCAGGTGTCCTCCCTGATGGCCACGAGCCGGGTGGTGAGCCTGGTGGCCACCCTGCTGATCGTGACCCTGGTGGGGATCTACATGCTTCACCTGGAGATGCTGGCCGACGTGCTCGTGCTCGGCTGCACCGTGCTGCTGGCCCGGCTGGACATGGTGAGGGCCCGGGTGGTGCCTCCCCCTCTGGTCACCGTGTGTCTGCTGGCGCTGCTCGTGATTGGGGGCGCTTCCCTGGGGCGGTTGGCCGGCTCGGGGGGCCTGGGCCCCATGTTTCTGCCCCCGGGCGCGAGGGTTTAACAGGCGGGGCGCCTCTCCTTCTGGTAGCTCCAGACATTCCCGAGCACCTTTTTCACATAGATCCGGGTTTCCGGGTATGGGATGGCTTCCACCCAGACTTCGGGAAAGCGCTTGCGGTCCGGGGTTTGCCAACCCTGCACGGCTCCGGGTCCCGCGTTGTAGCTGGCCACCGTCGCCAGGGGATCCCCCTTCCACTGATCGAGCATGGCCCTCAGATACTGGGCCCCCAGCCCGGCGTTGCGCCTGGGTTCCTGCAGCTCCCCGGTGGTGAGGGGGCTCCCTGCTAGCTCGGCGGCTGTGGCGGGCATCAACTGAAGCAGTCCCACCGCCCCCGCCGACGACTGCACGGCCGGTGTGAAGCGGGATTCCTGCTTGGCGACGCCAAGCAGCAGGGCGAGGGGCAGTTGCTGTTGCTCCGCCGCCGGAGCAAAGGCTTCCGCAAAACGCCTGGGATGCAGGGCCTGCTCCAGTTGGGGCAGAAGGGAGCACTGCTCGGGCTTGAGCAGGAAGGCGGCTTTTTCCAGTTGGCCCAGCCCTGTCCAGTCGTCCCCCACCCCTTGGCGCAGCCGTCCTTCCACCAGCAGGTTGCCACTGTCCTTGGGGGGTTGGCCCCCCCGGCGCAGCCGCCAGGTTTCCCAGGCTTCCGTGGGTTGGCCGAGGCGCCACAACCGATCCAGAGCCGGATCGCCACTGGCCAGCGGCTGCCAGGGGGATCGGGCTGCTTCTCCACCCGTGTCGGCGGAGGAGGGTTGCAGGTTCAGGTCTTCCTTGCCCAGGCGCGCTGCGGCCCGCCAGCCGTAGTAGCCGCCCGGGTGATGCACCAGCAGTTGTTTCCAGGTGAGGGTGGCCTCCTCCTCCTGGCCCCGTTGCTGCTGGGCGTAGCCCAGCCAGAAGCGGTGGCGGGCCGCCAGCGCCGGGGGGAGCTGGTCGGCAGGGATGGCATTCAGGATGGCCGCCACGCCATCCCAGTTGCCCTTCAGCAGGAACTGCCGGGCCACCTCCCACTGCAGGTCCCAGCTGGCGGGATCCTGGGGCCAGCGCTGCAGCACGGCCAGGGCCGCCCTTCCGCTGCTGTCGCTGAGCGCGAGACGGGCCTGGACGGGCGCGCTGTTCTGCCAGCGCGAGGGGAGTTGCCGAAGCTGGGCCTGAGTGGTGGAGTCGTCCTGCTCACTGAGCAGGCGCACAGCCTCGTCCGCTTCGGGGGCGTCGGGCCGCTTCTGCACCATCTCGATCAGCAAAGGCGCCGCCAGACGCTGGGTGTCCGGTGGACCTTTCAGAAAGGTGCGGGCGAGCGTCAGCCGCCCCGAATCACTCAGGGCCCCGACGGCAGCCGCTTCCGGACCCTTCTCTCCCAGGCAGCGGAGGGCTCCAGCCCCATCCCCCGATTCCGCCAGGCCCTGGGCCAACTGGGCACGCTGGGCGGGACGGAGGGTTCGGTTGGGGCAGAGGGCCGTGATGGCTTCCCGGGCCCCGGGCCAGCGGGCTCCCCATTGGGCGAGATGGAGGGTGCCGTTCTGTTGCTCCCCTTCCCCTGGCCCCGCCTCCAGGGCGGCTGCCAGGGCGGCGGGGTGGGCCGGGAAACGCTCGAGCAGCTCCTGGCGCAGTTCGGGTTGCTCCCGTCCCAGGGCATAGAGGGCATCGGCGCTGGCCGGTTCCTGGGGGAACCGCCGCAGCAACTGCCTCCAGAGGGGAAGGGCCTGCTCCTTGCCGCTCAGTTTTTCCCGTTGCAGGGCAGCCTGTTTGAGCACCACCGCCGCCAGCGGATCCGGACCCCAACCCTGGCCGGCCAGCCATGGATCCTGTTCGGCGTTGCCGTTGCTGGTCCTGCTGGCCAGCAGCAGGGCGGCTTCTCGGCGTCTCTGGGGATCCGGCGACCAACGCCACGCCCGCTGAAGCTGGGGGATGGAGGCGTCCGGTGTGAGGCCGGGGCGCTGCTCCAGCAGGGCGCGGCCCCCCAGGAGGGCTGCGCCCGTGCCCAGGCACGACACCAGCAGCAGGAGGGGGAGGCGGGCCAAGGTGGGGCGGCGGGATGGTGGCATTCTGAACAGGCACCACGCCTGCTCGGGCCATGCTTCCGTTGCGCCGGTGGCGCGGTCTGCTCCCCGCCGTTCCGCCCCTGCTGCGCCATTTGCCGGGATCCCGCGGGCGCCGTCGTGCCCTGGCTGTGGTGGGGACAGCGGTGTTGGTGTGGTTGCTCAGGCCTTGGCCCCCCTTTCAGTGGCTGCCTGGAGGGGTGGTGGGGCTGTTGCTGCTCTGGGCCGTGGTGGAGCTCCTGCGCTGGCTCTGGTGGCCCCGCCGCTGGAGCTGAACCTGTCCACCGGCCTGGTGGGCTGGGGATATCCCACGTAGCCTGAGCCTCTTTCGCCCTCCCTCCATGGCTGCAGCCCCCGTGCATCCCCTCGGGGCCCCCTTGGGTGGGGGCGTGTCCTTCGGCACCGATGGGATTCGGGGGCGGGTCGGAACGGCGATCACCCCAGCCTTGGCCCTGCAGGTGGGCTACTGGACCGGCCTCGTGCTGCCCGCGGAAGGGCCGGTGGTGATCGGCACCGATTCCCGCTCAAGCGGCCCCATGCTCGTGGCGGCGCTCACCGCCGGCCTGGCAGCGGCGGGTCGGGAGGTCTGGCAGCTGGGTCTCTGTCCCACGCCTGCGGTGCCGGGCACGATCCAACGGCTGGGCGCCGCCGGCGGGCTGATGGTGTCCGCGAGCCATAACCCGCCCCACGACAACGGCATCAAGGTGTTCGGCCCCAGCGGTGCCAAGCTCGCCCGCCCCCAGCAACAGGCCATCGAGATGGGCCTGAGGGGCGAGGCCCCCCACCTGCAGCCCGAAATCCCGGGAACGGGCACGGTGCATGAGCGCACCGATCTGATGGCCGACTACCGGCGGTCCCTTCTGGACAGCGTGGCTGGCCAGCGGTTGGATGGCTGCAAGGTGGTGCTGGATCTGTGCTGGGGGTCGGCCACCGCCTGCAGCGCATCGGTGTTTCGCGACCTAGGGGCCGATCTGGTGGTGCTCCATGGCCAGCCCGATGGGGGTCGCATCAACCAGGGCTGTGGCAGCACCCATCTCGAGCCCCTCAGGGAGGCCGTGCTGGCGGAGGGGGCGGAGATGGGCTTCGCCTTCGATGGGGATGCGGATCGCATGCTCGCCGTGGATGGCCGCGGTCGGGTGATGGATGGCGATCAGATCCTCTACCTCTGGGGGTCTGCCCTGCGGGCGTCGGGCCTGCTTCCCGCCGATCGGATCGTGGCCACGGTCATGTCCAACCTGGGCTTTGAGCGCGCCTGGCAGCAGGCCGGTGGCGTGCTGGAGCGCACCCCCGTGGGCGACCAGTACGTCCATGCTGCGATGGAGGACTTCGGAGCGGGGCTGGGGGGTGAGCAGAGTGGCCACATCCTCTCGGCGCGGCATGGCATGAGTGGGGATGGCCTGCTCACGGCCCTTCAGGTGGCCACCCTGGTGCATGGCCGGGGCCAGACCCTGGCGGAGTGGATGGATCAGAGCTTCCGGCCCTATCCCCAGAAGCTGGTGAATGTCACCGTGCCCAACCGCGACCGTCGCACGGGCTGGCAGACCTGCGAGCCCATGCGGGAGGCCGTGGCCCGGGCCGAGGCCGCCATGGCGGGCCAGGGCCGGGTGCTGGTGCGGGCCAGCGGCACGGAGCCCCTGTTGCGGGTGATGGTGGAAGCTGCCGAAACGGAGCAGGTGGAACATTGGACCACCCTCCTGGCGTCGGAGGCCGATCGCCTGCTCAACGCGGCCTGATCCCTGGCTTGGCTCCCGCTCCGGAGGGGGCTAAGCGGGCGGAGGCCAGGGCGAGGGCCCCGTCGCAGCCGTCGCCGGTGGGGCTCACCCATTGGCTCTGGGGCAGGGCCGTGGCCAGGGCCCGGCCGAAGGCCTCCCGCAGGCCTTCCAGATGGGTGATGGCTCCCCCCAGCGTGCACACGGTGGGGGTCGGCAGAGCCAGGTGGGTGGCCACGGCTCCCACCATGTCCACCAGGGCCTCGCCATGGCGCCGGAGGATCCCCATGGCCAGGGGATTGCCGGCGGCCGCCTGGAGGTTCACCACCGGGGCGAGGGCGGCGAAACCGGCGGGCCCGAAGCTGGGCTTCACCACCAGGGCCTTGATCTGCTGGGGACTCTGGGGATCCTCCAGGTCCAGGCCCAGGGCCTGCCAGACCACCTGACGCAGGGGGTCGTCTGGCAGGCGTCCATCGGCCATCCGCAGGCTCAGGCTGAGGGCATCCCGCCCGATGTCCATCGCCGAGCCGGCTCCATCCAGCAGCCAACCCCACCCGGCGCAGCGGTGGTGCCGGCCCGTCCGGTCGCAGCCGATGGCAATGGTTCCCGTGCCACTGATCACCACGATCCCCTCCCCCTGGGGAAAGGCGCCGGCCAGGGCCGTGCGCTCATCCCCCGTCACCACCAGATGGGCCGGATCCAGCCCGAGGGTGGTGGCCGCCAGCTCCAGGCCCAGGGCTTGCACCCTGCTGCCGTGTTCGATGCCGCTGGCGCCCACCGCCGCTGCCCCCAGGGCCCAGGCTCCCTGGGGCGCCTGGCGATCCACCAGACGGGCCCGGGCGCGCTCCAGGCTCTCCCGCAGGGCCTCCTGAAACCGCTCCGGCCCATGGGCCGCTGCCAGATGGCCCACCCCCGGCCCCTCCCCTTCCGCCAGGGGGGTTCCGTCGAGGCTGGCCAGCCGGCAGGTGGTGTGGGTCTGGCCGGCATCGAAGCCCGCCAGCAGCAAGGAGGCCCCCAGGGGACCTGGGCCGGCGGCCGAGCTCACGGGCGTCTGGACGGAAGCAGGCTGGCTCCGGCCCCCTGGACGGAGGCCGCCAGGGTGGCCAGGCTGAAGAGAGCGATCAGCTGCACTTCAGGGCGGAAGAAGATTGTGTCGGTGAGGCCCTGCACCGCCAGCCCGGCGAAGGCGGCCACCGCCGCCAGGGCCGGCAGTACGAGGGGCCCCTGGGCGCGCCATTGGGCCAGCCCCGTGGCCATGCCGCTGAAGAACAGACCCGCCCCGGCCAGCAGACCGGGGATGCCTGCCTCCACCAGCCATTCCAGGGGGATGGAATAGGCGCTCAGGGCATTGAATTTCGGTTGCTGGTAGAGGGGGTAGATGAGATTGAACGCCGTATTGCCCGGCCCGATGCCGATCCAGGGACGGTCCTGGATCATCTTCAGGGCGGAGCTCCAGACGTTCATACGGAAATTGTTCGAGCTGTCTTCCCGGCCCGCGACCAGGCTCATCACCCGCACCCGCAAGGGCTCCACCTGGGTGATCAGCACCACCAGGGCCAAGGCACCGCCGCCCAGCAGCACGATCGGCACCAGCCGGCGCCAGAGGGGCGGCCAGGATTGGGTATGGCGGAGCACCAGAAGCAGGGCCAGAAGGGCCAGGGAGGCCACCATGCCCATCCAGGCGCCCCGGCTGTAACTGAGCACCAGGGCCACAATCCCCAGAACCAGCGCTCCCAGGGCGAACAGGCGCCGGGGCCATCCCTCCCAGCGCAGGAGAGCCACGGCCGCCAGGGGCAGGATGGGCAGCAGATAGCCCCCCAGCAGATTGGGGTTATCGAGGGTGCTGTAGATCCGCACCGTGCCCTCGGCCACCGAGTTGGCATCCGACCAGCGGGCCAGGGCGCCGGCGTCGCCATAAAGCTGGCGGATGCCGATCACGCTCGTGAGCAGGGAGCCCGCCAGCAGGGCCCCCGTGATCCGATCCCACCAGATGGGAGCTGTGGCCAGCACTTGGCGCATCAAGGCGTAGACGCCGAGATAACTCACCAGCTTCATCAGGCCCTTGAAGGCTGCCATCGGCACCGGGGAAAACCCGGTGGCCACCACGGCCACGGCCAGCACCGCCAGCAGCCAGCCGTTGATGGGGCCCAGCCCGCCCGGCCGGGTGCGCAGGGCCCAGATCAGCCAGAGCAGGCCGCAGGCAAAGATCAGCAGGCTCAGGCCGGCGCGGGTGATCTGGGGAAGCCAGGCCATCAGGCCGCAGAGCAGCAGGCCCGCGATGAGCTCCAGATGCTGGCCCAGCCAGCCGCTGCGTTGATGGGCCAACACGCCCTGCCAGCGCAGCAACAGGGGCGTGGGGGCAACGGCAGTCACGGGGGGGCGTCGGGAGAGTCGCCTGGATTATGGGTGCCTCCGGCGGCTTCGGCCCCGGCGATGCCCTCCAGTGCGTCGAGTGGCGGCGGCTCGGCTGCGTTGCGCACGAAGAGCACCCGGAACACCGGCAGCCCCTGGGCCTCCACATGGCGCTCCCGTTCCGTGGGCACCGGAAGGGGGTTGGTGGGCCGCCAGGGTTGGGGATCGGTCTCCGGCCGCTGAAAGCAGCCACTGGCTTCCACCAGGTCCACCATCGGCCTGATCACAGCCAACACATCGCTCTGCAGGAAGAGCTGGGCGCCAGGCGCCATGGCCCCCGCCAGGGCCTGGAGCAGGGGGGGCTGAAGCACCCGCCGCTTGTGGTGGCGGGTTTTGAACCAGGGATCGGGGAATTGCAGGCTCACCAGGGCCAGACGGCCGGGGGGCAGTTGCGCCAGCCAGTCCGGCAGGCTGACGCCGGCATGGGCGAAAAGAAAGCGCAGATTGGTGAAACCGGCCGCCTCCTGATCGGCCTCAGCGGCGCTCACCAGGGGCCGGCGAATCTCGAGTCCCAGATGGTTGTGCTCCGGGCGCAGGGGAGCCAGGGCCAGCAGAAAGCGGCCGCGGGCGCTGCCGATGTCGAGATGGAGGGGCCGGTCGGGATCGGCGAAGAGGTCGGCCAGGGGGGGCAGGGGCCGCGGCTGCTGATAGAAGCGGCTGAGGGGATTGACGTGCTGCCGCACCATCAGTCGTTGGGCACCAGGAAGGCCCAGCAGGCGGTGTAGCCGTGCAGATGGGTGGCGCCGCCCACGGGGCCGATCTCCCCGTTGCAGAAGAGTCCGCCGATGGGCACGGTGGCAAACACCTCCCGGCAGAGGTTCACATCGCCGTCGGCTTCGCCATAGAGGCCCTCTCCCCGCCCCAGGCAGGCAAACAGCAGGGCCGCCACGGGTTCCCCCCCCTCGATCGCCTGCCGACCGAGCAACTGCCGGGCCTCCTGCCGGGAGGCCGCCGCATCCCGCAGCTGAAATTGCACTTTCTGGCCCACCCGCAGGCGTTCGGCCACCGCCACGGCTCCGTTGCGCGGATCCACGCCGATGAGGTTGCGCACCAGAAAGGCGGAGGCGTGGTGGCCACCACTGGAGAGCAGCATTTCGCTCCGGTCGACCCCCAGAAACAGGGAGTGTTTCACCTGTTCCCGCTCGGCCGGTGTGAGCTCGCTGAGGATCAACTGGAGGGCCTCCACGGGGCTGCGGGGGGTGTCCCCCCCCTTGCTCACCTGGATCACGATGTTGCGCTGGGCCTGCTCCACCTCAAGCACAGGGCCGATGGGCCGGCATCCCTGGGCCACGAGGGGATCCAACCGCCAGCCGCCGCTGATCAGACAGCCCACCGCCCCCGTGCGCACACCCCCATCTGCGCCGCCCGCTGTGGAGAACAGCAGGGAGCCATGGGGGGCACTGTGCTGGCCGGCGATCCCCCCCACCTTGAAGGTGTGGGGCAGGGCGTAATCCAGACCGCTGATCAGATCGTTGATGGCGCCGCAGGTGGGATCCACCAGAAGCAGCATGGAGGCGGGACTGTTGTCGGTGCTGAGGGGAGCCCGAGGCAGCCCCAGGGCCTCCAGCCAGGCTTCCGCGGGTCCATCCAGATCCGGTAGGGCGGTGGTGTCGAGCGCGAAGGGCAGGAGCTGGGCTTCCGGCAGATGGAGCAGCAGCACACTCAAGGCCGGCTCGCCCTCCAGCTCATGGGCCTCCTGCTTCCCCGTGCCCACCACCCCGCCACCGCAGCAACCGATCCAGTGGTCGGCTTGGAGCTTCTGGCTCAGCAGGGGGAGAAGGCGGGGGAGATCGCTGGCGAAGCCGCTGTAGGCAAACACCAGAGCCAGATCCGCCCGCCCCGTGCCGCCCAGCTGCTGGCACACCGCATCCACGGCTCCCTGCAGCGACACATCCCGGGCCAGGGCACTGCGACACCAGGCCCCACGGGGTCGGGAGGAGAGCCAGGGGAAGGAGGGAAGGGGCATGGCTGGAAGCTATCGCCCGCAGGGTGTACGGATAATGGCGCCTTACCGAACTCCATGGCTGTGCCGGATCTGCTCTACCGCTCCCTGGTGTGGCTTGATGTGCGCCTGGGACTGCTGTTCACCGTGGGGGTGCCCCTGGTGCTGCTGGTCTGGGCGGCTCTGCGCCGGGAGGGAGCCCTGCTGCGCCTGCTGGGCCTCTACTGGAAGGTGGCGTCGTTGATGGTGATCGCCCTGCTGTTGCTCACCCATGGGCGTCCCATGGGCTACGTGTTGCTGGTGCTGGCCCCCCTGCTGATGGTGGCCGCCGTGTGGCTCTGGGTGGATCTCAATGAGGAGCTGGCCGATATGCCGCCGTGGCGCCCCCTGCCTCTCACCCTGCGGCTCTGGCGCTGGAGCCTCACGTTTTACGGCCTGGCCAGTGCGGCCCTCGCCGCCACGGCCCTCCCCTGCGTGGGCGGGGGCCTGGGGCGTTCCCAGTGCCAGGTGTGGCTGGAGGCGCCTTCGGGGCTGCACGGGGTGGTCGCCCGGGTGTTGGGTTTCATCTTTGGCGCCACCTGGACCCCTGGTGTGGCGGCCTTTGTGGGTTATGTCCTGCTGGTGGGCTACGGGGTGGGGCTGCTGCAGTGGCTCCTGCTGCGGGTGCCGCGCCAGGGCCGGGTGGCGGGGGAGTTTTAGGCTCAGCCCCCCTGGGTGCTGGCCCGCGTGGATTCACAGACCCCCCGGTCAGAGCCGGCACCGACGGCGGATGTTGACCGGAACGGCAGTCCAGCCACGGTGGCCGCTCTCCTCGGCGCCCTGGAGGAGATCAGCCGTGGCCGTCCCGATCGGGTGTTGCGCCTGAGGGGCCGGCTGGCTGTGGATGGGGAGGGCTGTCCTGTGGACGCTTCCCCAGGCACAGACCTCCGCTTGGAGCCCTTTGAAGTGCTCATCTTCCGGGGCTTCACCAGCAGCGTCACCCATCCCACGGCCTTTGATCCCGATCGCCCAGCCCTGCCGGCAGGAGCCAGGGTTGAGATGGCCGAGCTCCTGGCCGGTCCCCTGGATCCCCAGAGCGAGCGGCGGTTGGCTCCTCCCCAGCCCCCTGAGGCGTTCCTGTCGCCCGCGGCCTGGTGAGGCTTCAGCTGGAGGCCGAGGTGTAGGAGCGCAGGGCCAGCTGCCAGAACCAGCGGCTCAGGGCGAAGAAGCCCAGGGCCATCCCCCCTCCGGCCAGCAGCCAGGCCAGGGAGGGTCGGCCCAGGATGGCTTCTGCCGGCACGGTGGTGAGAAAGGCCACGGGGATCACCACGGTGAAAAGCATCCGCAGGGTGTCCGGGTAGGCGCTGATCGGGTAGCGGCCGGCGGTGAGGGTGGCCCGGAGCACTTCCGTGGCGTTCCAGGTTTTCACAAACCAGATGCTGGTGGTGGCCAGCAGAAACCAGAGGCTGTAGAGGATCGTGAGGCTGGCCAGCAGGAGCAAAGCCGCCGCCCCCAGGGAAACGGGGGTGGGGCGGGCACCGGCCGCCACGGCAGCCCAGCCCATGAGGCCCAGGCCACTCAGGATCTCTGGCAGCCCCCCGAGGGCGAAGGTGCGACTGGAGAGCCAGAACTGGCTGTCGATCGGCTTGAGCAGCACGAAATCGAGGGTGCCCTCCTGCACATGGGTGACGATCCGGCTGAGGTTGGGCCGCAGGACGGTGTTGGCCACCCCATCGAGCATGGAGTACACCCCCAGCACCACCAGGGCTTCGGGCCAGGTCCAGCCCCCCAGGCTCCGTCCGCCCTGGAAGAACAGCCCCATCACGAAAAGGCTGCCGGCCAGGTTGCCGCCTATGGCCAGCAGGTCGAACACCAGGTTGGCCTGGTACTCCGTCTGGCTGGCCAGGGCCGTGCTCCAGAAGCGACGCAGGGTGATCAGATAGCGGCCCATCAGGCCCCCATGGCGGCGTAGCGGCGCACCCCCGCGCGCCAGAGCAGCAGCGTGAGGGGCAGCAGCAGGGCCACCCAGCCCAGCTGGGCGGCAAAGCCCTGGCCCACGTCCATCTCCGCCCCGGCCAGCAGGCGCGCCGGGAAGTGGACGACCCAGGGAAAGGGTGTCCAGCTGGCGATGTGGCGCATGGCGGGGGGAAACACCTCCAGGGGGGCCATCAGGCCTGAGAGGAAGAGCATGGCCAGGGTGTGCAGGCGCTCCAGGGCGCTGGCCCGCTCACTCCAGAAGCAGAGCACGGCGATCAGGCTCTGCATCAGGAAATTCACGGCGAAGGCCAGCCCGGTGGCCAGCACGGCCTGCACCAGGCGCCCCGGTTGGGGAATCCAGAAGGCCCAGGGCACCATCAGCAAGAACAGGGCCATCAGGCCCAGCACGAAGGGAAAGCGGGTGGCCTGCTCCCCCAGGTGGGCGGTGAGGTAGCGCCAGAGGGGATGGAGGGGCTGGAGCAGCATGGGGGAGAGCCGGCCCTGCAGGGCGTCCTCCTCAAAGGCGAACACCACCCAGGCGATGGTGAACTGGCGCACCACGAACGCACTGAGGAAGTAGCGGGCCAGATCCAGACGGCTCAGCCCCGCTTCGGTGCCGCCGCCGCCGCCGAGCCCTACGGCCGTGTCGGCCTGGTGGATCCAGAGGGCCATCATCACGAGTGGGATCAGCCCCGATAGGGCCCACAGGGCGATCTCGGCGCGATACTCCAGCATGTGGGCGTACTGGGTGGCCAGGAGCACCCGGGCCAGGCGGGCTGCTTGTCTCATCCCACCTCCCCCTGCCGGAACACCTGGCCGATGAGGTCCTCGATGGGAGGATCGCGCACCTCCAGGTCTGCCACCGCCAGCTCGGCCAGGATCTTGGCCACCTGGCCCGTGAGCTCTCCCCGTGGAATCAGCAGCCGCACCTGGCGCCCCTGGAGGTGCTGCACGGTGCCGTAGCTGCGAAGACGCTCCGCCGTCACCGGATCGGCCAGCTCCAGGCGCACCTCCCGGCAGGGGGCCAGCCGGTTGGTGAGCGCCTCCAGGCTGCCGTCATGGAACAGCCGCCCCTGATGAATCAGGAGCACCCGGGGGCAGAGGGCGGTGATGTCGGCCATGTAATGGCTTGTGAGCAGGAGGGTCGCGCCTGTGCGGCGGTTGTAGGCCGCCAGAAACTCCCGCACCCTGGCCTGGGCATTGATGTCGAGCCCGAGGGTGGGCTCATCGAGAAAGAGCACCTGGGGGCGATGGAGCAGGGCCGCCATCAGCTCCGCCTTCATGCGCTCTCCCAGGGAGAGCTTGCGCACCGGGCGGGTGAGCTCGGGGCCGAGTTCCAGCATCTCCGCCAGCTCCTGGATGCGCCGTTTGGCTTCCCCGTCGTCGATGCCGTAGACGGCCGCGTTGAGATAGAGGCTGTCGAGCGGTGGGAGATCCCAGAGCAGCTGTTGCTTCTGCCCCATCACCAGGGTGATGGTTTCCAGAAAGCGCCGTTGGCGCCTCCGCGGCTCCAATCCCGCCACGTCGGCCACACCGCTGCTGGGGTGGATCAGGCCGCTGAGCATCTTGAGGGTGGTGGTCTTGCCAGCCCCGTTGGGGCCGAGAAAGCCCACCCGCTCACCCGGCTCGATCGTGAAGCTCACGTTCCGCACGGCGGTCACGGTGCGCCAGCGGCGACGCAGGAAATGGCGCATGGTGCCGCCGAGGCCGGGTTGCTTGTCCGCCACCCGAAAGGTCTTGCCGAGGTTGTCGGCCCGCACGATGGCCATGGGTTTAATCGGGTGGGGGAGGGGGGGCGGCCATCCGGGCCAGTTCTTCCAGTAGGTCTGGGCCGTAACGATCCAATTTCGCCCGGCCCACGCCGCTCACCGTGGCCAGCTCGTCGAGGCTGGCGGGCTGGCGGCAGGCGATCTCCATCAAGGTGCGGTCGTGGAAGACCACGTAGGGAGGCACGCCCTGTTGTCGTGCCTGCTCCAGTCGCCAGCGCTTCAGCTGGCTGAACAGGGCGCTCTGCTGCTCGGAGGGCTCCGTGGTGTCTCCGCTTGCGGCGGCCATCGCCGCAGTGCTCCGGACCCGCGATGACCGCCGTTCCCGGCTGGGGGGCGGCAGGGGCAGGCTCAGGGGGACATCCCCCCGCAGCAGGGGGCGCACCAGGGCCTCCGGGCCAAAGCGGAGGCCGCCCCGTGCCTCTGGATCGCTGACCAGATAGCCGTGGCTCACCAGCTGGCGAAAGAGGCCGCGCCATTGGCCCCGATCCAGCTCCTTCCCCACGCCAAACACGCTGAGGCTGTGGTGACCCAGTTCCCGGATCCGGGCCGTGTCGGCGCCCACCAGCACCTCCACCAGATGGGCAGCCCCAAAGCGACACCCCGTGCGATGGACCGCCGAGAGGGCCTTGCGCGCCGGTTCCGTCACGTCCACCCCCTGCTGGGGATCCAGACAGCTGTCGCAATTGCCGCAGGGCTCGGCCAGGGGTTCCCCCAGCTGGGCCAGCAGCACCTGGCGTCGACAGGTGGTGGTCTCGGCGAACCCGATCAGGGCGTCCAGCTTGCCCCGTTCGATGCGTTTTTGTTCCTCGCTGGCGCCGGATTCCTCAATCCATTGCCGCAGCTGCTGACCATCGCCGCCGCCATGAACCATCCAAGCCAGGGCCGGCAGGCCGTCCCGCCCGGCCCGGCCCGTCTCCTGGTAGTAGGCCTCCAGGCTCTTGGGCAGATCGAGATGGGCGACGAAGCGCACATCCGGTCGGTTGATGCCCATGCCGAAGGCGATCGTGGCCACCACCACCACGGGCCCCCCGCCCCGAAAGCGCCGCAACACCGCCGTGCGCCGCTCGGGATCCAGCCCGGCGTGGTAGGCCATGGCGTCAAAACCGGCCCCCTGGAGCAACTCGGCCACCTGCTCCACCCGCTTGCGGGAGCGGGCATAAACGATCCCCGCCTCCCCCCGGTGCTCGGCGAGGAAGGCCAGCAGCTGCTGGCGCGGTTCGTCCTTCGGGCGCACCCAGTAGCGGATGTTGGCCCGGTTGAAGCTGGCCACGAACACCGCCTCCGCCGGCAGCTGCAGGTGGCGGGCAATGTCGTCCCGGGTGCGGGGGTCGGCGGTGGCGGTGAGGGCCAGCCGGGGCACGCTGGGGAACCGCTCCGCCAGCTGGCTCAGTTGCAGGTAATCCGGCCGGAAGTCGTGGCCCCACTGCGACAGGCAGTGGGCCTCGTCGATGGCAAAAAGGGAGAGGGGCAGGGACGCCAGGCGCTGCAGTCCATCTCCGCTGAGGAGTCGCTCCGGGGAGATGTACAGCAGCTTCAGGCGGCCCTGGACCAGGTCGGCCCAGGTGGTGGCGGCTTCCTCGGGGGGGAGGGCGGAGTGCAGGGCTGCGGCGGCCACCCCGAGCTGGCGCAGGCCCTCCACCTGGTCGTCCATCAGGGCGATGAGGGGCGTGATCACCACGGTGAGCCCCTCCATGCAGAGGGCTGGCACTTGCCAGCAGAGCGACTTTCCGCCTCCGGTGGGCATCAACACCAGGGCGGACCCCCCTGCCAGCACCCGCTCCACCACGGCTTCCTGGGGGCCCCGGAAGGCCGGGTAGCCAAACACCTGGCGCAACACCTCCAGGGGGCGGGTCGCTTCGGGATGGGGGGAAGCCTCGGGGGGCTCAGCCAAGGACAAGGACGTCACGGCAGGTGCGGTGGGGTTCTTTATCTTTCCCATGCCACCCGCTGTCTCATGCGCCGGCCTGGAGGGGCTCCAGCACCTGGCGGCAGCGGCCGCAGATGCGTCCGCCG